>DAOVAR010000098.1 GCA_030670905.1 Candidatus Bipolaricaulota bacterium | reverse complement strand
GTGCATCACTCACACTGGTTGGGCGCGCTGGTCACTAGCCCCAAGACGATTGGCCACAAGGAGACGCCGGTACGCGCGATGATCGAGCGCGCGGCGGCGCTGGTCACCACACCGCAGGTGGGAATCTCCATTGTCATGCGTGGAAACGATCTGCTCGGTCTCTTTGTAGGCGATGTCGATGATTCCTGGTCAGCCGCGGTGGACCTCTCGGCTAAGGAGAATATCATCTGGGTTGAGCATCCGTTCAACACCGTGCTCTCCATGGCCCCGGCGATGTACTGTGAGTTGTGGACGGCGGGAAAGTGCATATACAAGCTTGAACCGGTGGTAGCAGACGGTGGGCGAGTGATCATCTATGCTCCCAGCTTGTCTGAGATCTCTGTGACACACGGCAAAGTGATCCGACGAGTGGGCTATCACACACGCGATTACTTCCTTGGCCAGTGGAATAGGTTCAGGCATGTTCCGCGGGTCATCCTCGCCCACTCGACTCACGTTAAAGGGATTGGGACCTATTGTGACGGTGTGGAACACGATCGGATGGAGGTTGTTCTTGCTACTGCGATCCCAGAGGATCTTTGCCGCGAGATTAGCCTTGGCTACATCGACCCGTCTACTATAGATCCAGCCGATTACAAAAACCGTGAGGGTGAAGGAATCCTTGTCGTTCCCCACGCTGGCGAGATACTGTTCCGGCTTGCCGACGGAACGGTCCCTGATGTCGACAAGCTGTAGGCATTTTGAATTAGGGAAAAGGGCGATACTCTCTAAAAACATTACTTTAAGCCGTTCGACGCGGAGGTTGTTGGAGTAAGAACTGGAGAGTGGTTGGGAGTAGAGGACTGCTTTCGAACCCGGTACAACCTTTTTATTCCATCTGAGCTTATCGCTACCTGAAGGTCAGGTTACGTGCACTCTCCTTGCCCATCGGTTCACAACACTTATACCATGATGGTAGAGAAAAGGGAAATATCGCGGCCGTGGGCAATCTGGGGTCGGAGGTCGGAATTCCGGGGACGCATACCATATTTCGCTAGCAAGATTTCATAGAGTTTGTAGACTTCATTGGGTTTGTAGGGTTGGTGGTGTGAAGTAGTTGAGTAAGGAATCGTAGTGCTTTTCACTAGTCGTTGACTAAGCTGTTTTTCTCTGCACTGCTTCCTGCCTAAATTCCGGGATACCATGTATTTTGCCTCTGGCTGTAGCAACATCAACTTCTTCTCAGTTCTACCTCAATCTTGCATCGTTCTTTCATCAATTCTATGTCTTTTCTCTATTGATTATGAAGTAGGGTTATGCCCCCTCGAATTCGTGTTAGAAATGCCCTTCTTCTCACTACTTCCTCTCCATCCGCGCCCTCCTCGCTCTTGGCTACCTCAAGTTTACCTCTCAGGATCCTCAATACTGCCTCAAAAAGACCTCAAGAATACCTCACGAACCCCTCGAAAATCACCCTGAAAGGGATCGCGTGCGTCTACTATCAACACTCCCTCGGCTTATCGTCATACCACTATGGCAACCATTCGAGGTGAAGTGTTGTTTCTACGGAATCAGGCCGACTAGCTTACACTCCTTGCGCTTCCGCGTGGTCGGTGGTGGTGGCCGTTTAGACGTGCAGAGTGATTGCCAGAATACAGGAGGGGACAAATGAATACTAGATCTGCAATTCCTAGACTAACAGTAGTCCTATATATCATGGGGATTCTTCAGATCATCGGAGGAGTTATACTGTGTGCAAAGCTATTGCCAGGGGTATCTGACTTAGAGTACCGTTTGTTATTCTCAGCCTATGCCCCAGCGTTGACGTGGTTGCTCGCAGGGATTATATCGGGGATGCTTGTCCTTGCAGCTGCTGATGTTTTTATGCACTTAAAAGGCCTTGGCAGTATGCAGCGCCGCCTGAAGAATCTTGAGGACGACATTTCGTCAAGGAGTAGCGATTTGCAGAAAGCGCTGGAGAGAATCGAAGAACAGTTGAAGGCTAATCGGAAAGAATAGAGCACCACTTGATATAGTCTAGTTTTGAAGCTCCTCTATTTTACGTTCTAGCTCAGCTATTTGGCTTTCTTGTGCTGAGTCGTCAAA
>DAOVAR010000051.1 GCA_030670905.1 Candidatus Bipolaricaulota bacterium | reverse complement strand
AGGTCATTTTGTTCATCGTAGGTGAAGCCGTCCATTTTTGGGAACAAGGTGATAAGCATCCTGGCGATTTCGTCTTCCTTGGCGAGTTCAATCTTATCCTTGGTGATCACGTCTGTCAGGGTAAGTGCAGCAACAGAGATGAACACAATCAGGGTCAGAAAAATAACCGGAAAAAATCCGTTCGTTCTTGCCCCCACCTTAGGCCCCCTTTCTTGTTGTTGGCATGTGCCCATAAGGCTTTGGACGCACGTAGCGGTCAATGAGCGGGGTGAGTGCATTCATCAGCAGGATCGAGTAACAGACCCCTTCGGGCATGGTTCCCAGCACCCTGATCACCACAACCAGTATTCCCGCTCCGACTGCAAAGATGATCTTTCCTCTGGTGGTGAGAGGGCTTGTTACATAGTCTGTTGCCATGAAGAATGCCCCCAGCATTAATCCTCCTGCCAGAAGATGGAATAGTGGATCCTGCCCCATGATCCAGCTCAAGAGGGAGACTGTGCCAATGTAGAATACCGGTACTTGCCATTTGATTAGACCAAATGCGAGTAGGATTACTCCACCAATCAGGATCAGCAGAGCAGAAGTCTCTCCCACACTGCCCGCGACGTTCCCCAGGAATAGAGCTTTATATGGAACGCCATTGGTGAGAGTAGTGATAAATCCTTCACTAAGTGGCGTCGCCGCAGTAACCCCATCTGCTACCAATGAGCTAACTGGTGCAATCCATCGGGTCAACGCACCTGCAAATGAGAGGGTAACAAATGCTCTTCCAGCTAGCGCCGGATTGAATATGTTATGTCCCAATCCGCCAAATGCTTCCTTGGCGATGGCAATACAGAACACCGCTCCTACCGCAATGATCCATAATGGCGTGCGAGGGGGCATTACCAGAACCAATAGAATTCCAGTAACGATGGCGCTTCCGTCCATGTGGAATGGTTGGCGGCGCATCAATTTGGCAACGTATTCAGTCAGTACGGCGCACAGCACTCCAACAGCGAGCATGAGTAGGACATACAGCCCAAAGAAATACACCGCCCCTGCACAGGGGAACAAGAGCGCCAATGTTACAATGTACATGTCTCTGTTGATCGAGGCATTTCCTCGGAGGTGAGGAGCAGGAGACAGCACAAGTTTGCTTACCTTGTCCATCACTTTATCCCTCGCTTTCGCAATTCGGTTTTCCCGTTCTTGATGTAGGAGACAAGCGGAATGTTTGCCGGGCAGCTGTATGCGCATGCTCCGCATTCAACGCAGTTGGCGATGTGATAGTCGGGCAATGCTTCGTATTCTCTTTTCTTGTCGCAGTTAACGAACATCAAGGGCATTAGTCCCATGGGGCAGCTATCGATGCACCGACCGCAACGGATACATGAATGTTCGTCGCGGAAATCGCTTCTCTTTAAGAGCACGCAGTTTGTTCCCTTGATTATTGGAGAGTCATATGCTGGTTGCGCAATTCCCATCATTGGGCCACCGAAAATCACTTGGTCTACAGATGTGTCTGGTTCTCCACAGAGTTCAATTAAGAATGACGCAGCTGTTCCAAAGCGAGCCATAAGGTTCTTTGGTTCGCTGACCATGCCCGCAACCGTGACCACGCGTTCAACAAGCGGCTTTCCAAGCGTTACGGCGTCAGAGATTGCAGCCAGGGTTGCCACGTTTTGGACAACAACTCCCACATCCATAGGAAGCCCCCCTTCTGGAACCTCAACATGGAGAATTGACTTAACGAGTGTCTTCTCCGCGCCCATGGGGTATCTTGACGGAACCGTGACAACAGTTATCCTCTCGGGTGAAGACAATTGAGCCAGAGCTCTGCGCATTCGCTCGATTGCCTGTGGTTTGTTATCCTCAATTGCGATATGGGCTGTTGTCACGGAGAGAATTTGCATCGCAATCTTGACGCCAGCGATGATTCTGTCAGTTTCTTCAAGCATCAGGCGATCATCGGCAGTGATATAAGGTTCGCATTCTGCTCCATTGACAATCACTGTATGAATGTGTTTCTGCGGTGGTGGCTTGAGTTTTACATGAGTTGGAAATGTCGCTCCGCCCATTCCCACAATCCCTGCATTCTGGATTCTTGTCAGGATTTGCTCATTCGATAGATCCTCGGAATCAGCAGGGACAAGCTCAATCCATTCATTTTTTCCATCTGATTCAATGATTATTGCAGGGATGGGTTGCCCTGTTATTGGGCTTGCTATGGTAGTGATTTGCTTTACCGTTCCCGAGATGGTGGCATGTATCGGTGCCGAGACAAAGCCATCGGATTCAGCGATCACTTGTCCTACCTTGACCTCATCGCCTCGCTTCACTACTGCTTTGGCACAAGCGCCAATATGCTGCTGCAAAGGAAGGATGACCTTACTGGGCAAAGGCATGCGTTCTATCGCTCTTGCTCTGGTCAACTTGCGCGCCGGTGGATGCACTCCTGCTTGGCGCCCCAGTCCTAATGCTTGAAGAACATGCATCTTCATAGATTGTCCTACTTCTTGTCTTCGTAGATGCTTAATCCGCTTGACGTGTAGATTTGGCTGGGTTCCTCGTAATCTACAATCAAAGCCTCTACATCCGGCAAGGAATCTACAAGTGTGATTCCTTCGGTTGGGCCAAGGACAAACGTAGCGGTAGCTAGACAGTCGGCCTGTACACAGGTTGGGGAGATCACGGTGGCGCTGGAAGAACCATGAGAAGAGTAGCCGGTTCTTGGATCGATGATGTGTCCTACCTCTGCTTCCTTATCGAAGTACCGTTCGTAGTTACCGGATGTGGCTAGGGCGCCATCATCAAGCAGGAAGCGCGCTAAGTGGTTATCAGGATTGTTTGGATTGCGCAATACTATTTCCCACTTTCCTTCAGGTTTGCCTCCAAATACACCGATGTCGCCTCCCGCATTGATTAGAGCATGTTGTATTCCCGCGGCCCGTAGCACAGCCAATCCCTGATCGACAATGTATCCTTTGGCCAAACCACCCAGTGTGATTTTCATCCCCGGCACTAGAGAGATTGAATAATGTGGCGTGGTAGAGAGCGTAATCTTGTCTGCTCCAGTAAGAGGCAACGTGTTCGCAATAATCTCTTGCTGTTCTGACGGTTCAAGCTCCCAGAATTGTTCTTGACTATCCGGTTTGTAGCGCCACAGCTCGAGAAGGGGCTCTACAGTAATGTCGAATGTGCCCTGAGTCAGCTCATAGCATTCCTTGGCGATTGTGATGATCTCCCACAGCTCAGAAGAAGGATTGTCCAATTGGCCTTGAAGGTTAAGATGGAATGCCTCTGAGCTGCTATCGTAGATTGAAGCAATCTGTTCGATCTCTGACATGCGGTTGAAGGCAGCGTCAATGGCCGTCTCAGCTGTTTCTTCATCTGGAGCATATACGATGATTGTGACTGACGTATCCATCATCTCGCGGCGACCCTGAAATTCAACAGCGGGCGGAGGGAAGAAGAAATGGTCGATAGAGAATACAATCGCCAATGCGATAATGAGTATAAGTGGTAGCAGTTTCTTCATGTCGAAGTGTCGCTTAGCATCTCTTGTCAACGGCTCTTGTCTCCCCCTGAAGGAAAGCTATAGCTAGTGCGGCATTATAGCAACTTCGGGAGTGATTGACAACGCCGCAAACCTGTGTTCTTCACCCATCACTCATTACAGTTGTCAGTTCCCAGCAAACAGCTATCAGCGGTCAGCTTTCAGCAAACAGTCATCAGTTTTCAGTCATCAGTTTTTCAGTTGTAAGTTCTCAATTCGTTTTCTCTTACTCATTACTGCTTCTAAACTGCTGACTCTCGACTGTCTTTTCACCCATCACCCATCACCCATCACTCGTTACTGTCTTCCAGCTCCAGACTGACTCCCATTTCTCTTAGTAGCAGGTAGAGTTTGCAGACTGGAAGACCCATGACGTTGAAGAAATCACCATAGATTCGGTCGACGAATAGCGCTCCTTGTCCCTGAATCGCGTATGCGCCAGCTTTGTCCACATATTCACCGGTATCGAGATACGCCTCGATCTGATCCTTAGCAAGAGCACACAGATGAACCTTCGTTTTTTCACAGGCTTGCCTGTACTGCTTGGTCCTAGTTGATAAGATGTACAGCCCTGTGATGACCGTGTGTTCCCTGGCGCTTAGCTTTGTTAACATCCTACGCGCTTGTTCACGCGAGTTTGGTTTTCCGAGGATTTCGTTATCCACAACAACTATCGTATCCGCGCCAATTATGATTCCTTCATGTTCTGTTGCTACTTGCCGCGCTTTGTCACGCGCGACAGAGATTACCTGTTCCTCTGGCGATCCATCGGCTTTTTCGTCGATCTTGCTGGCGATAGCAACAAACCTGGACGTAATCTTCTTGAGAAGTTCGATTCGTCGCGGTGAGCCCGAGGCAAGTACAATGGGGATATCCATTGATTCATCTTGGTTAGTTGTTTGAGGTGGACAGGTCACTCTAGAGAGTCGAAGATGGTCTTTGTGCTTCCGTAGTTTAGGGTAAACTGCGCTAGTGAATCGAGGTTGTGTGGGAGAATTATCACACCAACTGCTATTTCGCCAGCTTCTATATAGCTTACCTTACAGAACTCTGAAGTCATCTCGAAGAAAGATGAAGTTGTAACAAAATAGTAAGAGATCGTTGACTGCTCTACCCAGAAGTAGTAAGGAGTAAAGCGTGCTCCGGTTAGCGTAAAAGCCCACACCATTATCCCCCCTGTCCCGATAAATGGTTGAAGGGACAATAAGAGATCGGCCTCCAGCGCACTCTCATTTACCTGTTCTTCCAGGAGTACAAGAAGAAGACGTAGCATTTCACCTTTGTGTTTGATGACCATTGTTCTTACTAGAGATGGAGAGAGCTCAACCAGGCTAGCGATTCTCTCCGCGGAGAAACTGTCCTGACCCGCTAGCTCATCCCATAATATGGCGATCTGTTCTTGTACAGCAAGTTCGACCTCATTGATAGGGATGATGGGCGGCTCCGGTGTCGTGACGGTTATCCGCGATTTCTCGATGATGTCGAAGCGCGCTCTTGTGCCGTCATACACAACCCAAAAGGGTTGCGTGGCGTCGATGTGGTCACCCATGACCAATACACCTATACTACAAGATCCCTGTTCAGGCCCGCTTGGATGGGGTTCAAGCTTACCCGAAAGGAACCCTTCGGTGATTTCCACCCAGTCTTCAGATGTGGGGAAAAAGGGTGGACTTCCTTGTTGCTCAATGCTAAAGTGACTTGGAAAGAAGTCAAACGAATCTACGGCTAGTTCAACTGTTGGATTAACGTACAGCGCGTTAGCCTCTTCATATGGCGAAAGCTCGTGACTCAGGTCCTCTGAAATGTCGCTGTTGAAAGCACGTTTGTTCAGATAGACCAAGAAGAGATCTAGCCTTTCTCCGTTCACTCGAACAGATAGCTGTGCGGAAAGGTCGCCATCAAGTCCAGTTTGAATACCAACCTGCCCACAGCTCGTGATAGCAGCTAAAGCGACAATGACAAAAGCGAGAAGGCAAATTACCTCTCCTCGCTTCCAAAAGCGTAGGTTCGTCAACATGAATCCTTTATGATCAGTTCTTAGACAATGTTCTTAGGGTTCTAACGGCACCAACCGCTCCAGCAACCAGAAAATGCGAACATCCAGAAGGTCCAGAAGAGAGCAAGAACCAAGGAACTTGTTAACGTTATCGTCATCAGACACCTCCTCTTATGAATTGTTAGTATAGCATAGCTGGGTGATGAAGGCAAGGCATTTGTTATAATATGGCGCTAGGGTATAGAATCGATTGGTGCTAGCATTGATTGAGAAAGGAGATACATGTTCTCTATTCGTCACCAAATAAGGTTTGCAGCAACTCTTGCTATTCTTGCGGCGTTTCTCTCATGTGCCTTGGGCGCTGATCTTCCTCAACTTCGTATTAGCCTTCCTCCGGGGATGGGATCTCTTCCGGTCGCCCTTGCTGAAGAGTGGGAGTTGTTCGAAGAGTATGGCTTGGCGGTTGATCTTGTTGGGTTGCGTGATAATGAAGCGCGTAACTTGGCCATCTACGCTGGAGACATCGACGGAATGGTTTGTGATGTAACGCTTGCTATCATGCTGGCATCCATTGGAGCCGACATCGTGATTACTAGCACCGCCTACCGAAGTGAAGGGACGGGAAGTCTTGCCCTTCTCTCCCAAAGCTATTTTGACATAGATTCAGTAGGCGATCTCCTTGCACGCACACAACGGGGAAGCGATCTCAAGTCAATCGCTATTCTTGAGTCAAGCGATATTGAGTACCACATAGATATGCTTCTCGCTAGCCTTGGCTACCCAGTTAATTCAGATAAGTACTACTCTTACTGGAATGACATGGTTCAGCTGGCAGCGTTTCTTTCTATGGGCTCTGTCTATGCGGCTGTTCTGCCTGAACCGTACATTACTTACCTTAATAACTTGCTGCCAGCTAGCGCAAACATGTCTCTTGTGAATCTGTCTGATTTTGATGGTATTGACCTTCTACCCAGTATTATCGTTTTCCGACGTGCCGTCATTGAGGAGAAAACAGAGCTTGTTGAACGTTTCTATGCGGCATATCGTGAAGCAGTGAGAATGCTTAACGGATCGAGCCAAGAGGAAGTGATCAGCATGGGGACTAGCGAGGCGCTTAGACTGTTCTTCCCTGGTTTGAAAGAAGATAGTGTTCCAGTTGGGATTATGGACAGCTTCGAGATTCCTCAATTTCCACAACCACAGATGCTTTCCGAAAAGGAATACGAAAACGCACGTTTGTGGGTGGCTGGTAGACATGACGAATGGCAATGTCCTTCCTACGAAGAAATAACAACGGATTACTTCCTGCAATGATAGAAGCTGATAATCTCACCATTGACTACGGTTC
>DAOVAR010000030.1 GCA_030670905.1 Candidatus Bipolaricaulota bacterium | reverse complement strand
GGAGTAGATCGGTAGTATGCGCAGAATGTTTGCTGATAACCGGCGCTTGTTCTTCTACCTAGTTATCTCTAACGTTCTCCTTGTCTTTGGTCACCGTGTGTGGCAGGTGATGTTTAACAACTTTGCGGTGGAGAAGATCGGGGTTGGCCCAGAGGCGATCGGTTGGATTCAGTCAGTGCGCGAGGTACCAGGGCTGTTGGCATTCCTTCTCGCCTTTGTGGCGCTTGTCTTCTCCGAACTGCGGATCATGGCTCTGAGCATCGTTCTGCTCGGCGTAGGAATCATCCTCACTGGCCAATCAACGACGATGACTTTTCTGCTTCTTGCCACACTGGTGATGAGTTGTGGTTTTCACTACTTCGGCCCAAGCAGCAATGGAGTGATCCTGATGAGTGTCGATCGTGACAGGACACCCAAAGTACTGGGAGAACTGAAAAGCTTGGGGGCAATTGCCGCCTTGGCGGCAACCGGCACCGTATATTTGCTTGCCGAACGAATTGGGTATCGCAATCTGTTCCTTGCCGTGGGTACACTAGTCGCTCTTGCCGGACTCCTTCTTTTTCCACTAGGCAAAGGACAACACGGGCTACCGGCGCGACGCAAGGTGAAGCTGCGTCGAGAGTACTGGCTTTACTACACGTTAGCCTTCCTGATGGGAAGCAGGCGACACATCCTTACCACTTTTGCCATCTTCCTTCTGGTTAGCAAGTTCAAAATTACTGTAAACACAACAGCAATCCTCTTTTTCGTAAACAGCCTGGTCAATATTTACGCCTATCAGCTTACTGGCAAGCTCATTGCAAGGCTGGGTGAGCGAACCATGTTGACAATCGGGTTTTCTATGCTCATTCCCATATTCCTTGGTTACGCGTATATCAATACTCTTCCGATCTTGTTCTTCCTATTCGTCTTAGACAACATCCTGTTTGGCTTAGATATGGCGCTGGTAACGTACTTTCAGAAGATTGCCGTGTCTCCTGAGGAACTCACGAGTAACCTTTCCATCCAGACCACGATCAATCACATTTCCGCAGTTGTGGTTCCAGTACTTGGTGGAACGGTCTGGGTTCTATTCGGATACCGGGCTCCATTTCTTGCTGGTGTAGCGATTGTCGTGGTTTCACTGATTCTTACCCAGCTAATCCAAACACCAAACACGAAAGAGTCTATTTCCGCGGGGATATGACATGTGATTGGGACGAGACTACAAGGGCGTCAACATCATCAATCCGCGAACTTGTTTGTGGATAAGCCGATAGAACTCCTATCTATTCTCCCATGTTATCAAGTATCGCTCAGTTAGCGCTGTATCATTAGCAGATCAGAGCAGGCAGCTTCTAAAGGACATGAAGTTCGCAAGTCTTGCGAAAATGGTGGCCATAGATCGCTAAGGTGACAGCCAATGGGAACAGTCTAGGGTGACGAAAAAGCGTCCAGAAAATGAGTTTCCAGTATTGCACTCGCTCCTTGCCAATAATGCCGAGGCGGTAGATAGATCGGAACAAGGCCAGGATGTGCTGGAAGCATAGAGGTGTGTGTATCTTTGGTGGTGGATACTCTCGCAGGAAGGTCTTGACACGCTGGTAGTAGTACTGAGGCGAGTAAATGGTTTGCAGTATGCGTTTGTATCCCTCACGTAGTGTATCTAGGCTCATGGTAGTGACAATATTCGTGGTACCATCGACGTTATCTCCAGACATGTCATCAAGCAGGCGATCCTCTTTCTTCAGGCGTTCGTAAAGTCTTGTGCCACGCGGCGCCTGAAGTAAGCCAACCATTGCAGTCACAATCCCGCTTTTCTGGATAAAGTCAATCTGCCGCTGGAAGATAGAGGGCGCATCATGATCAAAGCCAACGATGAAACCTCCCTGGACTTGTAAGCCGGCTCGCTGTATGCACTTGACATCTTGAATCAGGTCGCGATTCTTGTTCAGCCTCTTGTTGCATTCAGTCAGACTCTCTTCGTTTGGCGTTTCTATGCCGATGAAGACCGTACGAAAGCCTGCCCGCACCATCATCTCGATCAATTCCCGGTCGTCGGCCAGGTTGATGGACGCCTGGGTATAAAATGGGATTCCTGCCTTGTCCTTCTGCCATTCAATCAGGGCAGGCAATAGCTCCGTCTTGAGACACCCTTTGTTGCCAATGAAGTTGTCATCTACAAAGAAGACGTTACCGCGCCACCCTAGGTCATAGAGACTGTCTAGCTCGGCGGTGATCTGCCCAGCTGTCTTCGTGCGGAAGCGGTGGCCGAATAGTGTTGTCACGCCGCAGAACTCACAGTCATAAGGGCAACCACGGGAGAACTGGATACCCATCGACTCGTACTGATCCATGTCGACCAACTCCCATAGCGGGACCGGCGTTTTCTGGATGTCAGGAAATTCAGATGTAACGTAGACATTTTTTGCCCGTTCCTGTGCCAAATCCTCCAGGAAAAGTGGAATGGTCACCTCGCCTTCGTTTAGTACCAAATGATCTACCATCTCAAACTGCTCGTGCTCACTTGTAAAGAGCGGTCCTCCGGCAACGACCTTAACATTTGCTTTCTTGCAACGGGCAATGATCTCACGTGCCGACGTTCTTTGGACAGTCATCCCGCTAATGAACACGTAATCAGCCCATACCAGGTCTTTTTCGGCGAGCTTCTCCGCGTTAGTATCGACCAAGCGCTTGTCCCAACCTGACGGAAGCATCGCGGCAACGGTCAGCAGGCCTAGCGGAGGAGAAGAAGCCCTTTTGTGGATGAACTTGAGTGCGTGCTTGAAACTCCAGAAAGTATCCGGAAACTTAGGATAGACCAATAGAGCGTTCATCATACTTACCCCCTGCTGTCCTGTGCCAAAGGATTATAACAGAGGCAGACGTATCATCAAAATTGAGTCAGCAGTTACTGCCAGGTTCCTTGCTGGGAAAGGAAACAAGACAAGACATATCCTACGTATACCTGGCGACGCATAACCAAAGACTTATAAAATGGCTGGGTGAGCTACCTCCTTGACTTGTTTTGTGGGAGGGGAGAGTGTAATAATGGTTATGCGATAGCGTGGTTGTGCGTGGAGGAAAGACTGGTATGGCGCGATGCGTTTAGCTGAGGGAGGCTGTGATGGATGATCCGAGGACCATACTGATTGCTGTCGGGCTGGTCGTGGCACTTGTTGGAGTGATATTGTTTCTCGGTGTCCCTGAGCCGCCCCAACATGTAGTGATTGCAACCGAGCGGCTTGATGTTGCTGTGTTGGGATTTGCCAATAACTCGGCTTGGCGAGGAGCAGCGGGGACGCTGCAAGCTCGGATCGAGACGGAGCTTGTCAATATGCCGGAGATTACAGCCTTCTCGCGGTCCCAACTAAACCAGCTGTTGACCGAGCAGATGCTGGGCGAAGTCGGCATTTTTGACCCTGCTACGGTAGCTCGTATTGGTTCCTTGACAGGGGTCAATAAGCTTATCACAGGGACGGTTTATGCCATAGACACAAGCAAAGAAGCAACTACAGTCTGTGAAGAATGGAAGGACGGAGACTGTGTTTCTCTAGTTCCAGCCAATCGCTATAGGTTGCGGCTTCTTGCGCAAATCCAAATTGTGGATACCCGGAGTGGCCAAATCGAACAGGCGTCTGATTACGAGGGAGAGAATACTGTTACCATCAAGGAAGGAAATAGCTTTGGTGGTTACGAAGGCCAAGTTGTAGCTGCTGCTGCCGACATCGCTCGTGATGTGGGCTCACTTCTCATCTCTTCATATACGCGTGAGTTGCACTACGGACTGTATCGATCGGTCACGCGCAAGCGAGAGGGGTATGTGGGAGAGGATGAAACTAGCCGATTCTCTCGATCAGACCTAAATGCGCTCCTGATTGTTCATTTCAATAGGGTACACAGCGGTGATTTGTTCGAGCTTCGCTGGATCGATTCAAGTGGTAAGACTGTGGAGACCGCAAGAGATACCGTAACCAGTGGTCAGTGGCATCTCTATAAATTGAGTCTCGCGGATCTTCAGATTGGGCGGTTTACCGCGCAGGGGTATGTGGATGGAATCAAGGCATTTGAGAGAGCGTTTATTGTTGATCCCTAACGCAGATCACTAAGCACTGCACTGTAAGAGACTCCTAAGTGCTAGGCCTGTAACAGCACACGATTCCCCGCACGCAAATACGGTGGTCGGACTGGAGAGGCTCCGCGCACATGCAGTTCCTAATACATTTGTCTAGCTCCTTACAGCCGAGGTCTATTGTTGCCGAACCATCTTGATACTGCTAGAATAGACTAACAAATTGACCAAGGAGGTTTTTCTATGAGAAAGAGCATCGCGATATGGGGAGTATTTGGGCTGCTTCTAGCGGCTCTATCCGCGGCGGCACTGGGTAGTGCATTCGATGTAGCCTTCTACCCAGCAGGCGAGGTAACCGTAGGACTGTTCACGAACACAACCGGAGCAGCGGTGACCGGGATGCACATTGAGTTTGACCAGCAGGTGACAATCACAAACAAGATAGCAATCGGTGGGTTCTTACCTGCTGTGAGTGAAGAAAGCGGAAGCGTATTCGATTTTGTTGGCGGAGAACTGGTTGCCAGTGGCACCGTGGAGCTTGATTGGAGCCCATCAGAGGCAAGACCTGTTCTTATCCTGTGGGTCTCGGAAACAGGCACTGTTGGGGCCCCGTACTTCACCACAATTGCCGTTTTTGGCCAGCTATTGGGAGAAGGGATTGTCGCAGTGCGTGAAGCTGACCAAGCGTTACTGCTGGCTACGTTTGCAACCTTCTTTGCCGATAACGAGGAGTTCTTCGCTTTGCTTTCCGAGTCTCTAGGTATGCCAATACAGGATTCGTTGATGCCGATTATTATGAGCGCTCCGGCAGAAGCGATTGGGAACTTCCTCAGCACTATCGTTGGAATGCTCGGCGTGAGTACACTGGATGAGGTATTGCAGGGTGATCTTGACTTCTCGTCACTGTTGGCTCTTCTTGGACTCTAAGGGGGATAAGCATTAAGAAAAGCCCTAAGCGCCGGTGCACGGTATGTCTTCTCCTTGTTGGGATAGTTCTTGTTCTTCCTTTGGTTTGTTGTGTGGCGCAAGCAGAAACAGTACCTAAATCGACCTCAGAGTGGGGGGAGATTGCCGATGGAGCTCTCTCCTTTATCTATAGTTTGGCCCACCTGATCGGCCAAGGAATCGTGCAGCTGGTACATACAATCCTTCCATCAATGTCAGTTCCTACAGATCTTGTTGACCCAATTGGACTGCTTGCCATTTTGACGATATTCCTCGCAATAGCATCAATTGCTAAACGACTTGTGTGGATTGTAGTGATTGCTGGTTGGGTCCTTATTGTCATCCGGCTAGCACTTGTGATAGTGCAACATTACGCTTGACCTGTTCCGGAGAGAGGGGGTAGGCGGTGATTGCTGTGTTGATTGCGTGTGCGACTGCACGAGAAACAGCAGCGTGCGCAGCCATTAACGGAACTTCCCCTAGCCCCTTTGCTCCGTATGGGCCCTTGGAGTAAAGAACCTCGACAAAATCAACATGTGCGTGCGATGGCATGTCGCGAACTGTTGGAATGCGGTATGTGGTGAAACCTTTTGCTGATAGTTCTCCTTTCTCTTGCTTGATTTCCTCCATTAGTGCGAAGCCCAGTCCTTGCGCGATGCCCCCTTCAACCTGACCGGTTGCCAGCTGATGGTTGATGATCTTGCCTGAGTCATGTATTGCTACAAAGTCTTCCACTGAAACCTCGCCCGTTGTTACATCTACCTCTACCTCGGCAATGTGGGTAGCATAGGAGTAGACAAAATATGCATCCCCAAGACCAGTTTCTGGGTCCCAGCTGACTGGCGCTGCGGTTGCCCATCCCTCTACAGCAGGGTCAAGGTTGCGCATCCAAAACGCTTGCGCGATCTCATCAAGGCGGACAGAGATTTCCTCCTCTGCGATGTTGAGGATACCAGCTACCTTAGCAATGCGCTTCCATAGTTTCTCCGCTGCGTCAATAACAGCAAGCCCACTCATCGTTGTTCCGCGTGAAGCGGCTGTTGGTCCGGAATCAGGAACGCGAGAGCTATCTACAGGAGCGATATGAATCCGTTTCATCGGGATCTGCATTGCCTCTGAGGCGATTTGCGTAACTACGGTAGTGAATCCTTGCCCCATTTCTACATTGCCCACTGCAATCGTGAGTGAACCATCGGCTTCAAGCTTCATATATGCACCGGCCTTGTCCAGAAAAGGAGCCTTTCCCCCTAGGCCGACTCCGTACATCACAGTTGAAACGCCCAACCCGCGTCGGCGATAAACTGATCTCTTGTTAAACGTGTTCACTGACTTGAGGCGGTCTTTCCATCGAATTCGTTTACCTGCCTCCTTTATTGTTTCGATTACCCCAGTGCTCTTCCCTAGTTGTTGATTTGTAGCTGTTCTCTCGCCCGTTCTTAGAGCGTTGACACGGCGGATTTCCAAACGATCGATTCCCAGTCTATTGGCGAGCCGGTCCAGTTGTGATTCATGGGCGAAGATCACTTGTGGGCTGCCAAAGCCGCGGAATGCGCCGCAAGGGACGGTGTTCGTCGCGACTGACCGGCCATCGATCTTCACGTGGGGAATCCGATATGGCCCCGCACTATGCACCAACCCGCGCCATAGAACGGCTGAAGAGAGAGTCTGATAGGCGCCAGCGTTATATACAAAGTCAACTTCAATTGCGGTAAGCGTTCCATCAGATCGAGCCCCACTCTTGTAGTGGACAACGGATGGATGTCGCTTGCTCGAGGTCAGGATGTCTTCCTCACGGGTAAGGACGAGCTTCACCGGACGGCGCGACTTCCTCGCGAGAAGGGCTGCCAATGATGAGATTACAGAGGGAATATCTTCCTTGCCACCAAATGCTCCACCAGTTGTCGTTTGTACTACTCGTATTTTAGAGAGGGAGAGATCAAGAACCTTGGCTACCGCAGCCTGTACATAGAATGGGCACTGCATTGTTCCGTAGATCACCATGGATCCGTTCTCTTCAGGGACAGCGATTGCTCCTTGTGTCTCTAGGTAAGCATGTTCTTGGTAACCGGTGTGGTAAGTCTCCTCTATGACAATATCCGCTTCAGCAAACCCCCGTTCAATATCTCCCTTGCGAATACGCATTGTATTGAACACGTTCGGTTTCTCCTCAACCGCTTCGGAAACGGCAACTGTAGGGGCATCCGGTGAAAGGGCTGAAAGCGGATCGAAGACAGCGGGGAGCTGTTCATAGTCGATTGTGGCTAGTCTTGCTGCTCGTTCAGTGCTTCTTCGATCCTCTGCTGCCAAGAGGGCGATTGGTTCACCAATGTAACGAACAATACCGTCGGCGAGGGCCGGTTGGTCGTCATATATGACATGAACGATATTCTCTCCTGGAACCTCGTCGGCGGTAAGGGTGCATACCACGCCAGTGTGCTTGCCCACGCACGACAAATCAAGATTGGTGATTCGTGCATGGGGAACAGTACTCCTGATAACCTTAGCGTAAAGCATGCCCGGGAAGGAAAGATCATCGACAAACTTTGCCTCTCCACGGACTTTGTCTGTCGCTTCAAGGCGAAGGCTGGAGGCCCCGATGATCCCCTGTCGTTCCCTTTTCTGTTCTTGGTTCACTCCTACACTCGACCTCCCATGGTGAGTGTAAGGATCGCCTTCTGAGTATGCAAGCGGTTCTCCGCCCCAACTGGCAATGTAGATATCTACACCAAGGGAGTTGCGTGATGCCGCGTTCATCGCCGAAGAAGTTAATAACACGTTACCTATACGATTCCTGAAAAGAGAATGGGAGCACGTCTGTATACATGATCTATTATGGATGAAGTGTTAGTGTTCCCATCGCCAAGATCTCCACCAGAGAGTGGCTGAAGCTAGCATCTACTACTTTTCCTGCCTTAATCTGGAGCTTTAACGTCGTTACCTCGGGGCCGCCAATGCTAGAAATGTCGCCGCCTGACTCAAAGTAGAACTCTAGGGCACCATCGGATAGCTCTACTTCACCTTGTTCTACGATAGCAATGCCTACGGCAACTGTTCCGGTACCACAGGCGGGCTCGATAGAGCCTGTGGAGATCCTGTGCGGGAAAATAGCTCGCCCACTATTGGTGGGGTTTAGGGGATCTAGATCATAAAGTGCAAAATCAGCATTTCTCCGTTTCAGGTATCTGTGGCTATCAAAGGCATCTTGCAGCTTCTTTAGAATTGTGAGCGTTTTGTCATCAAGGATTTCGAATCCGATCTCAGGATATTGTCGATTGATTTCGTCCGCATTTACAGCAAGAAACTTCCCTACCCTCATAGCCTTTACGCCATTGAGTCTTATCGCTTCAATCCCTACTTCATAGCACTCAACAACAAACGACTTCATGCTAGTGTCTACTCTTTCAACCCTTCTGTTGTTGCTTTTTACTTCTATTGGGATCGGTCCTGCATCGGTTTCAAGTACGACCTGCGTGACTGGCTCTGTAACTTCTACGTCTAGTTTCTCTGAAAGATCTGTTTCAACTAATGCTCTACCGAGTACTTGAGTAAACCCACCGCATACAGCGATGAAGCCTCTTGAGGCAGCATCGACGATTCTTGCCTTCAGAGGAGCATTACTTTCGGATTTGTAGAGCAAGCCAGCTTGGTGGCCCCCGATATTCGGAGCGTTCAGTGCAAAAAGCCCAACTTCTAGCTCTCTGCCTTTCGCTATCTGGTGGCCATCAAGGAGGAGTATTTCATTACCGCCCATATGGCCCTTTATAAAACTAAGTCTTTCTCTAGGCATTTAGTTCCTCTCTTTCAGTTTTGTGCATCCCAGGACCTATCGCATAAAATATCGCTGTTAAAATAGCATTCCGTATTCGTAGGGCTTTTCAGGCGGACAAGATCCTCACAACACTCTGCTAGGTGCAGCATCCTGCCCTTCTTATCTCCAAGTCAAGGATTCTAGCGTTCTCGCTCCAGTTCGAATGAGAGGCAGTGGGGGCCTTCACCGGCAGAGGCAAAGGTTTCTGTTGCTGGATCAAGGACCTTCAACCCCCTGGCCCTAACCATCTTATTGAGCTTGTTCCCTCTGAATGAAAGTACCTTGTCATCTCCCAAAGCAAGCATGTTGATTTCGTTCCGGTAAGCATGTTCGGCCGGTACTTTGATCAGCTCCCAGCCGAGGGCGTCAAGGAACCCGATGAAATAGCCTGGTACCGCATCCTTGCAGACAATCGCCAGTTTATCCGCAACCGGCGAGAAGATGACATCCAAGTGGTTCCATTTCGAGAGGAACTCTACAACAAAAACGCGCTTGCCATACTCGGCCAGGATCTCCCTTGCATTCTCAAAGCCTGAGTATGTGCTGCGGTTGCCATTTCCTACAATAAGCTTGTTCTCGTCCAGACAGAAACAGTCTCCTCCCTCTACACACCCGCGGGTGATTTGCTTGGGCAAGACCGTTTCGCCCAGTTCTTCAAGAGTTTCCTTAACGATTCGCTCTTCGCCCTTACGTTCCTGATAGCGGAAGCGACCGACCAGTACCCCATCCGGAGTATTCACACCAAAATCCCGGGTGCTCGCCTGCCAGGGCAGTCTTGGAGATAGTTCTTCGATCCAGCTAATTTCAATACCCAAATCTTCAAATACAGCCTGAAACTCTGCGTGCTCCCTTACCCATACCTGTTGATCCGGCCTGACTCCTTTGTCGTATAGATCGCGAGCTATATCACTTAGGGGCATAATGTTGTAGTACGTTGGCTTGGCTAGCAATATGCGCTTCAGTTTCCCTGTTGAGTTGTAAACGATGGTATGCTTTTTCTCCATAGTTCTATCTCCAGTCACAAACGATTTGCTCTGCTTCGAAACAAACTTCCAAAGAGCCTACAGACCTTCAAATCTTACACATTCACTCACCTCCACATCTGTGCGCCTTGACGGTGACTGTCCATTCCCTGTCAGGCAAATCTTCCTAATCTCGTGTTTTCTTCTACTAGAGGCCTAGCCCATGAAGTGAGTCCAATCCCTCTACTTCGTGGGGCCCGTTACCTGCAAGGTTTAAGGATGGCCCCCGGTATTCTACACTCGGCCTCCCATGGTGAGTGTGAGGATCGCCTTCTGAGTATGCAAGCGGTTCTCCGCCTGATCGTAGATCCAGGAGAGATCGTTGTCACAGACTTCTGGATCGGCTTCATGGCCGCGATCGATAGGCATGCACTGCAACAGGTATCCGGGAGCACAGAGCTTCTTCTGCCGTTCGGCAGTGTAGCGCCAGTCCTGGTACTTCTGCGCGAGCTTAAGTTCTTCTTCTTTTCCGATGTCGTAGCGCTTGCCAGTGAACCAGTTGCGCGGGAAGACGACCGTTGCGCCATCGAGTGCTGTGTCCATATCATGAACGATCTCAAACGAGCCACATGAGTTGCTCGCCAGGTTATGGCACTGCTTCATCACGTTCGGGTCGAGGTCGAACTCGGGTGGGTTGGCGACGACAACGTTCATGCCATACATCGCTGAGATGAGCGCCGTCCCCTGCACCGAGCAGCGGCCACGAACCCACGGGGTATAGGCCCAGGTGACTACGATCTTTTTTCCCTTAACATCACCAAGCTTCTCGCGCATCGTATAGATGTCGGTGAGTGACTGACAGGGATGGTTGATGTCCGATGCCATGTTGATGATCGGTACTTCGGCGTGTTCGGCGAACTTGCGCATCACTTCGTCTCCATGACCGTAGTACTTGATCTCGTCATCGAGGAGACGAATGCCGATCCCATCGCAGAACCGGGCCATTGCCTTGGCAGTATCCTTCACCGTCTCGCCGGCGCCTGGCTTGTCTTCGAGCGAGAGGCGCATCGTGCTTGGATTCATGAACTGGGAGTGACCCCCGAGCTGGGTCATCGCGGTTTCAAATGACATGCGCGTCCGCGTCGACCCGGCGAAGAAGAGCATAGCAAACGTCTTGTACTCGAGGTACGGATGCGGCTTGCTGCTGTAGTAAAGGCCTTTCATCTGATCGGTGAGCCTCATCGCGATGTCGTACTCCTCGCGTGTCCAGTCAAGCTCGCTGATCAGGCTGCGTCCTTTTAGATCGAACCAACTCATGTGATCCTCCTTTATGGATCAGCCCATGATCAGGGCCATCATCCCCTTCTGCCCGTGCAGGCGGTTCGCCGCCTCCTCGATGATGATTGAGTTCGGCCCGTCAATTACCTCGTCGGTCACTTCCATGTCGCGATCGGCCGGGAGACAGTGCATATAGAAGGCGTCGTTCGTGAGAGTCATCTTCTCTTTCGTCGTGATCCAGTCCTTGTTCGCCTCGAAGACTGCCTTTGCCTTCTCCGGGTCCATCACGCCCGAGCCATCGGTCGGTTGAACGGTCCACGCCTTCGGATAGACGACATCCGCTCCCTTGAACGACTCGTCCATGTCATGCACGATCTTGAACGCCCCACCGTGCTTCCTGGCGAGGTCCTTGGTCGCGGAGAGCACGTTCGGGTCGAGATCGAGCCCCTTGGGGTGAGCGAGGGTGACGTCCATCCCCATCATTGACGCGGAGATGATCGCACTCTGCGGAACGGCGAGCGGTTTCTCCACCGATCCAGAATACGCCCAGCTCATGATGAACTTCTTCCCCTGGAGATTGTGGCCAAGTTTCTCCTGCATTACCATCACGTCGGCGAGAGCCTGGCAGGGGTGGTACATGTCATCCTCCATGTTGATTACGGGAACGCGCGACCAGTTGGCGAATTCGCGCACGATCAGGTTCCCCTTGCCATACTGCCACCCGGTTGGTTTCCCATAGATGCGGATGGCGATGGCGTCTCCCATCTCGGCAAGGACACGGGCGACATCTGAGATTCGTTCGGTGGAGTACGCCTTCTCCTCGCCCTTAAGTGCCGGTGTATAGACCGCGCCGGGCTGCAGGAAGTGGGCGTGGCCGCCAAGCTGGGTCATCCCCGCCTCGAACGAGTTGCGCGTGCGCAAGCTTGAGTTGTAGAACAGCATGTTAAGCGTCATGTCCTCCAAGATGTGGTGCTTCTCGCGCCGGATTTGCTTTCTCTTGAGGTCGTGAGCGGTGTCGAGCATTGCTTCGATCTCATCTCGTGAAAAATCAAGCCAGGTCAGGAAATCCCGACCACGTAAACTGGTGTTGGGCATATGAATCTCCTAGTACTTCT
>DAOVAR010000005.1 GCA_030670905.1 Candidatus Bipolaricaulota bacterium | reverse complement strand
TGCAGGGAAACCAGAGAAGGTAGCTCGCACCGCGGCAGCCAGGAAGCTCCTTCTGATTGCTCATGCTATCTACAAGACTGGTCAGCTTTACCGCTCCCCAGCTAAGGAGGCTGCTTGACAATCAATACAGTATCTGTCCCTCTTGCGAAGACCAGCCAGTCCCTGACCAGTAGCGTTGCAAGAATACGTAGACCCTCTGTAGCGTCGGAACCTGTGTCCGACGTTAAGCGCAACTACACAAGCAGGACCCTGTCCTATTTCTCTATTTCCATTCTGCTGAGAACAAGACCCGCCAACAGCTTGGGGTAGAAGTCGGTTGACTTTTGAGGCATTTTCTCTCCATGATCTGCCACCCGTCGTACTTCATCCGCGCTCGTCGGGTTTAGGCAGAACAAGATCTGCTCATCCCCTTGATCGACCCTACTTACAGCATCTAGCACATCATGGCTATAGGTGATGTTTCGCTCCTCCTCAAGCGCTGCAGCATCAATCCCAAGGTGTCTCTCTAGAATAGCGATGTGCAAGATGGAGACATCGAGGCGTTTCCAATCCATCGATCGCTCGATTGTAACTAATCGATCGATCAAGTTCTCATCACGGGCAGTGAGCGTGCTGAAGATTCCGCCGGTGTAGCACCCAAAAGTATGAAGGTCTTGTCCTACCTTTAACGCTGTCTCCATTTCCGCTAGAGTTAGACACCGCCTTACGGCAAAATCGTTTTTCAGCTCTGCAAGAAACAACTGCGGGTCAAAATCTGGCAAACCGTGGATCAGTCGATGAATTGGTCGGATCGTCATTCCTGGCTCATCGATGTTGAATAGAGTCATCATGCGGTAATCGAATGACTCTGGCGCGGTTGGTTTCCATCCTCGCTTGTTGCACTCATGCATGAAATTGACTGCCGTTTCATAGCGATGATGCCCGTCAGCGATGTACAGATCCTTGCCAGCCATAGCATCTTTGACTTTGTTAATCACCGTCTTGTCCATGACTTGCCATATCTTGTGTCGGTTTCCGAAGTCATCTTTTACCGATATTACAGGTGGCTTCTCATTGATTGCCGCGCCCAGTTGTTTGTCTGCTGCGCGCTGTGGATCGGAATACAGCATGAAAATCTGACCGAAATTTCCCTCTGTGGCCCTCATCAGCTGCAGTCGATCCTCTTTGGGCCCTCTTAGAGTACGCTCGTGAGCGTGTACCTGTTCCGGCTCAAGCTTCCCCAAAGCGATAAAGCCTTTTCTAGTACAACGTTCATTGGCGTAGGTGTATTCCTGGTGATAGACATAGAGCGAAGGTGTCTCGTCACGCCTCAGGATACGATCATCTAGCCAATCCGAGAGAAAGGAAGCCGCGGCGTTGTAAACATCACCACGCAGAGCCGCTTTGCCCTTTATGATGCGCACGATGTTGTACGGGCTACGCTCGTAGTATGCCTTCTGCATCGGCCCATCGATTCGATCGTATGGTTGTGTTACAACCGTGGCCAAATCGTCGATCTCGTCCTTATTGTAGCGAATACCGCGAAATGGAATTATCTCTGACATAACCCCCCCATTAATTGGATTTGGCGAATTTAATAACGATCTCGGCCGCCTCTTTCCCTACGCGCCCTTGTGCCTCAACAGTGGCTGCTCCAATGTGTGGAGTAAGGGACAAGTTCGGTTGGGAGAACAACGCGTCGTTCACATCTGGCGGCTCAGTCGCGAACACGTCAAGAGCCGCGCAAGCTACTTGCCCCGATGCCAACGCGTCAGCCAACGCCACCTCATCGATCACTCCTCCTCGAGCACAGTTGATAATCCTCACAGAATTCTTCATCAGCGCAAATTCATCCCTTCCAAGTACTTCCCCTTCCTTGGGATCAAATGGAATATGCAGGGAGATGAAATCGCTTTCTTTGAGTAATCTGTCAAATGAAACCATTGTCACCACTTCAGGTAGCGGGCTCTCGCTAATGAACTTATCAAACGCAACTACTTCCATGTTCAAAGCTTTCGCCTTCTTGGCCAGCGATTGTCCAATGCGTCCGATCCCGATAATGCCAAGCGTCTTTCCCTCAATCTCCACGCCCTTCAGGGTCTTTTTCTCCCAGTTTCCGTTCTTCAAGGAAACTGTGCCACGTCCAATGTAGCGGGCTAGCGAAAGAAGGTGACCCAGGGCGAGTTCTGCAACAGAGCTTGAACTTGCTGCCGGCGTGTTACGTACCTCAATGTGTTTTGATCTTGCATACTCTACATCGATGTTATCCATGCCAACACCGGCACGGACAATGAGCCGCAGATTGCTAGCGCCATCGATAATTGGAGCGCGTAGTTTGGTTGCGCCGCGAATGACAATCGCGTCATAGCTCGCGATCTCTTTGGCTAGTTCATCTGGCGAAAGATTCGTCTTCACATCAACAGTAAGGCCAGCCTGTCGCATTGCTGCAACCGAGTCATCAGCTAACGGATCTGACACAAGCACCCTTAATTCCATTCTCCCTCCTTCCTTACAGCTCAACTACCGTCTCAATCGCCTTTAGGAGGCCCTCAATTTCGTCAAGCTGAGTGTCTCCCATATGGGCGATACGAAATGTTTTCTCCTTGATCGAGCCATAGCCATTCGCTATCCGAAGGTTGTATTTGTTGGCTAGGTTGTTAATCAACTCACCGATGGAGATTCCGCGTGTATTTCTTATACAGGTAAGTGTTTTTGACCAGTAACCTTCTTCGGGGTAGATATCAAAGTATCTCTTTGCCCAATTCTGCACAACTTCTGCCATTTTCTCGTGACGCGCAAATCGCTCCTCCAAACCCTCGGCAAATATGTTGCCAAGTTGCGCGTTCAGCGCAAACATATGTGGAATCGCTGGCGTTGATGGAGTTTGGTTCTTCTTGTGCTGCTTGTACATATTGGGCAGGCTGAAGTAGTAACCGCGTGGCGGAACGTGCTCTGACCGGGCAAGCGCCCGTTCACTCACGGCTGCTACAGCAAGACCCGCGGGAAGAGCAAATGCCTTCTGCACACCTGCGAGGACAAAGTCAAGCTTCCAGGCATCGGTGTCGATCTTTGCCCCTGCCATACTACTTACCGCGTCAACAAGAAGAAACACCTCCGGATAACGAGCGACAACCTCACTAATGTCGGCAATTGGGTTCATGAGACCTGTGGAGGTTTCATTCAACACCAAGGTCACAGCATCATACTTGCCCGTTTCTAGTTGCTCCTCGACCATTTCCGGCTTGAGCGCTTTGTCCCAATCGATTGAAAAAGCATCACACGGAACAGCATTTGCTTCTGTGATTTCGTACCATCGCTTCGAGAACGCACCATTCACCAAATTGAGACAGCGTTTACCAACAAGATTCGTCACTGCCGCTTCCATCGCGCCAGTCGATGAACAAGTGAACAAGAAGACGGGATTCTCCGTAAACAGGAGTTGCTTCAATTTCGCTTGAATTCCAGCGTAAAGCTCACCGAATTCGGGAGACCGATGATGAATTTGCGGAGTTGACAATTCCTTAAGGATGTCGGCTCTGACCTCAGTTGGGCCAGGTGTAAAAAGCCGCTTATGCATGATTCCCTCCTTGAAATAGTAAGGCTGTAAGACAGATTGTAACGGCGTGATTTTCCTTTTGCAACGGCAATCAAGCCACAAGAAAAGCGAATTTCCTACTCCTCTAGTTTGGCCAATGCTCATGTTCAGCGTATAATCATCCCAAGTTTACATAAGGAGGAAGTATGAGCGCTGGCTTTGTTATCTTAGTGATTGCAGTGGCTGTTGCCGCATGGGCGATTATGAACTACAACCGACTCGTCAAATTACAGGTGCGCGCTAAGGCATCATGGCAAGATATTGATGTTCAGCTGAAGCGCCGTTACGACCTAATCCCGAATCTAGTAGAAACAGTAAAAGGTTATGCCTCTCATGAAAAGAAAGTATTTGAACAAGTAACCATTGCTCGCACACAAGCGATAAATGCGTCTTCTCCAAAGGAACAAGCCCTTGCCGAAGAAGGCCTTAAGAACACTCTTAAGTCGCTATTTGCCGTGGTAGAGAACTATCCCGACCTGAAAGCCAATGCGAACTTCCTCGAGCTTCAACGGAGCTTCGAGCAGGTGGAAGATACCGTTCAGCGTTCACGTGTGTATTACAACGCAGTAGTGCGTGATCTCAACACGCGCATTCGTATTTTCCCTCAGAGCGTTATCGCCAACATGTTTCACTTCCAGAAACGAGAGTTCTACATGCTGCCAAACGAGGAACAAAGAGAAGCCCCTAGGGCAAGATTTTGATTCGCAAAACGCTTGTTTCCATCGTTTTGCTTTGTGCCCTTTTCGTCACCGGGTCTGCAACTCTACGCATAACGGACTTCCATGCAGATATCGCGCTTGACGAAACAGGGACGCTCAACATCAAAGAAACCCTCACAGTTGTTTTCTACAGTCCTCACCATGGGATAGAGCGTGAGATTCCTATATCCTACCGTCGCCCAACCGGAGAAAACCTTACCATTAGTCTTAACATTACATCAGTCGAAAGCGATTCCGCAGAAGCACATTACACCACACAGAGACATGGACGAAATACGCTCATTCGTATCGGTGACCCAAATGTAACAGTCACAGGCACGCATACGTACACAATCTGTTACTCTGTCAGTCGCGTACTTTTGTTCAAAGAAGACTATATCCAGCTCTATTGGAATGTTACCGGAAACGACTGGGACATCCCTATCAATCGTGTTAGCGCTACTGTACAGCTTCTCCCTGGTGTACCGCTAGATCAAGTCTCAACCACCTCTTATGTTGGCTACTATGGCGCCAACACGCGGGGGGAACAAGCTACGTCAGACGATCAAGGTCGCTTCCTATTTACAGCGGGAGATCTTTCTCCTGGCGAAGGACTGACAATTGATGTTGCAATCCCGCGAACAGCAGTTGGGATACTTCCACCAACAACATGGCAACGCACCCTGTGGTTTCTCTCTGCAAACAAGTACGCCGCCCTACCGCTTGTCACCCTCATCGCAATGATCTTCCTCTGGTCCGTCAAGGGAAAAGATCCGGTCAAAACCACCATTGCTCCACGCTTTGCTCCGCCTCCCGGAATGCATGCTGGTGAGGCTGGAGTATTGATTGACGATCGCGCTGACTTGCGCGACATCTCAGCAATGGTAGTTGGCTTAGCAGTAAAGGGATACCTTAAGATTAAAGAGATTGCCGAGGACGAACTAGGAGTTATTTCAAAGGTAAAGGGGTTATTTGGCCGTGGCACACCACTCGACTACACCTTCATCAGGCTCAAAAAGGCGGATACCAGGTTGTCTGAAGTGGAACAAACTCTCCTTACAACCATTTTTGATGATACTCACTCAGAGGAGCGGACCCTATCCACACTGGAAAACCAGTTCTACAAGGTCCTTCCAAAGATCAAGTCAGATCTGTATGCCGGACTTATCGCCAAGGGGTACTACCCGCACAACCCGGAACGTACACGCCGTTCATATATGGGTTTCGGAATGACGATTCTGTTCGGTGGAGTTGCTGTTGCTGTTGTTCTTTCCTCTTTGTACATGGGAGCGGCTGTTGCTATCTCTGGTCTGGTTATCCTCGCCTTTTCTCCGATTATGCCGCGGAAGACAAGGAAGGGTGTTACTGTATTACAGGATCTTCTAGGTCTTTCTGAGTACATTGGTCGTGCCGAGGTAGAGAAAATGGAGTTTCATGACGCGCCGAAGAAGAACCCAAGTCTATTCGAGAAACTCCTTCCCTACGCTATGGCTCTCAACCTGACTTCTATCTGGACCAAGCAGTTCGAGGGAATGTTTGAACAACCCCCAGAGTGGTACGTTGGAGTAAACCCTGTCTTCAGCGCGCATCTATTTGCGTTATCGATGATGCACATTTCCTCAGGGATGGAGCGTACTTTTGTCTCAGCTCCACGGGCAAACTCAGGGGGACACTCTGCCTGGGGTGGCAGTAGTTCATTCGGTGGAGGATTTTCCGGCGGAGGATTTGGTGGCGGGGGCGGGGGCGGTTGGTAAACGCTCAACGTTGCCCTGAATCCTAGGCTGCTTTCCTCCTACGAGTATTCAAGTATCTTACCTAGTTCCAGCGCTAGCTGGTCCAGCGCCAAAAAAGACAAGGTTTCTCCCCGAATGCATGGATCGATCTCAGCCTTCTCCAGCGCCAGCGTTATCTGTTCCGCGTTTAGCACATCTCGCAATGCAACTCGGATCATCTTCCTCCGCTTGCCATAAATCGTTTGCACAACGTCAAAAAACCTTTCGGGGGCAGACGAAAATCGGGGTTCTCCCAGAAAAGAGAGCTTCCAGAGAACTGAATCGACCTGCGGAACAGGATAGAAAGAGCGTTTGGATACGTGCTTGATTATCTCAACATCTGCGTACGCTTGCACAAGAACACCTAGCCCAGATCCATCCCTTCCTGGGCTTTTCGCAATTTTCTCGACCACTTCCGCCTGTGTTAGAAGGACCACTTCACTGATGGAATGTCGATTGTTGACAAGATACCTCAGGATGGGAGCAGTAATACGATAGGGAATATTCCCCACCACAACAATCTTACTGTTCCCAAAACACCGGAGGAGATCGAAGCTAAGAATATTCTTACACTCGATTTCAACGTTTTTCAGCCCATCTAGCCTTGCTTTGGCCAGATTAGCCAGCCGTGAATCAATCTCAACACCAACAATGTGCCTGACAATCTTGGAAAGCTCCGCGGTAACTGTTCCCAAACCAACGCCAATCTCAAGAATCTCTTGCGGATTAAGCTGTTTGACACAAGCGATTATTGCCGTAGCCACCGAGCGATCGACAAGGAAGTTCTGCCCAAGCTGTTTGTTTGGTCTAATCCTCGCCTTCCGGAGTATCGATGAGACTACCTCGCGTGAGTCGACATCAGCGAGGTACATTGTGGTCAAGTAACCAGGTAGTAATCGCTGTAGTCACTCGAAGGTCAATTGGCGAGTCGAGATGACGGTTGAGCAAATTGGGTTCCTCGGGGTGATAACGTAGAAGGTGATTGAGGTCAGGAAAGATGTCAAGTGTTACATCACTATTCCCTCCTCCTGCTAGACCCGCTGCGAGAAGCTTTGCTTCCCTTGCCGATATCTGTAAGTCCTTTTCCCCTTGAATAATCAGTACCGGACAGCTCACCTGACTGATCGTAGCAAGGGGATCGTGCTGGAAATGCTCACGCAGCCACGAGAGCGATGGCGCTGTGACCTCATCATATTTCTCTTCGGTGAGCCATGGCATTACTTCCTTGAGTTCGCCAAAGGAGTACCTGGACCATTCTCCTGTACTTAGTCGTACAAAGGACAGATACTGGTCCTCTTGCTCACGCGTTCTCTGAAGTTGCTCCTCACTCATTCCTGAACTGCGATTGAGACGTTCCACCTGTTCGCGGATAATTACATCTAGAGGACGAGCCGCTCCAGCAATAATTACAATCCCCGCCAAATCATCTCGCTCACTAGCTATGATCGGAGCAAGGATTCCGCCTTCGCTATAGCCAATAAGAAAGCATGACTGATCGTCGACCTTCTCACATGCTTGCAACGCGGAAAGACCGATACGCGCATCCGTAAGCAAGTCATTCATTGAACTATCAGAAGACACACCCTCACTTTCACCCGTTCCGCGTTTGTCGTAGCGCAACGACGCGATTCCTGCTTGCGAAAGCGAGTGGGCTAGATCACGGAATATATCTGTTTCTACTCCAGCCACATTCCCATCTCGATCAACCGGACCTGAGGCATGAACAAACAGGACAGCGGGGACAGGCTTGGATGCGCCCGCTGGAACCGTAAGCGTTCCCGCGAGGGTAATTCCACTACTATTAAAGGTTACCTCTTGCTCCTCTATACCACTTGGAATGGCGTCCGCGATTCCCTCTAAGCCAAGTGATATTCCCTTTGGGAAAAGGGAAGAGTTATAGGCGTGGATTCTTTGTCGTGGGATTTTCAGTCCTGCAAGTCGGCCATCATGAATGACAATCAATACAAGCAGATCACCAATGTGTAGCCTGTAAAGCCCTCCTTCATACTGGACGTCCCCAGACGTAAACTTGATAATGCTTGGTTCTTCCATGTGTGAGGCAAAGGATGACAGCGCCTGTGGAACAATGGCCGTGAAATCGCGTTCGATTTCACCCGCCTTCATTGCTAGGATTAGTAGAACATACTGACTGATCAGGTTGTTATCGAGAATGACTTCATTGCTCGTTCGGAGAACATTGCCTGACCGAGCGCCTTCACCGGTCAGAATCTCCATGTGAACTAGAAGGTTACTCCACTGCGCGGAGACAATCTGTAAGCCGGATGATGCATCAACAGCAACGTGATATGTAATTGGAGTGAACCCTGGGTCGAGCTGGTACTGTTGTGCCAGCGTAACGCCATCTTCCAACGCAGGTGCCCTCGTTTGAGAAACGAGCATATATCCTTCTTCAGCAGTAAAAAACAAGGTATAGCTCTCTTCAAGTAGTTGTTTTCCCCCCTGTTCAACGACAAACCGGCCCGCGTCGATCAGTTCTTCCTGCGCTTGCATAGGCTCAGCTATGGGGGTTGGCGTGACCAGTCCATAGAGAAAGCTTGCGCCGATTATCGCAAACACAATCAAGATTGCCTTTTCTAGCATCTCTTCCTCCTTACTTCCAGCGCGTGAGAATCTCCTCCCGACTGAACACCTTAATAGCAAAGTATAGCACGATTACACCGGCAACAATCAAGAATACTCCATTTTTGCGATACCTTCACTGCTACGATGTTACAGAAAGCTTGCTGGGATAGCAATTTCCGGCTATCACCCACCCTGGAGCCACACATTCGCTCCACTGCCGCGCCACGATCACAATTGCCGTTCCCTCACCTCTTACACAAACAGCGGGCTCTGCCCACTACTGAGCAGAGCCCGCCACTATTACGTCATATGCTTGCTAAGCGTTTTACACAAAGATAGGGAAAATCGGGAACAGCGAAGCAAATACAAGCGAGATTACTGACATCAGCTTTATCAAGATGTCAAGTGATGGGCCGACTGTGTCCTTCAATGGATCTCCAACGGTATCACCAATGACGCTCGCTGCATGCGCTTCGGAGTTCTTGCCTCCGAAATGACCCTCCTCAATATACTTCTTGGCGTTATCCATTGCACCACCAGAATTCCCGCAGAAAATAGCCAGCTGGATAGCCGACAGAAGGGCGCCTACTAAGAACCCACCAAGGGCATAGCGGCCAAAAATCAAGCCGAATACAACCGGAGTTAGAATAGCGATTACCGCCGGAAGGAACATCTTATGGAGTCCTCCGTGCGCGGTAATGCTAATGCAGCGTTTGTAGTCAGCCATGGCTTCACCGCTCATGATTTTTGGGTTCTCCTTGAACTGACGCCGAATCTCCTCAACAAGGATCGCAGACGTACGGCTCACTCCACGAATAAGGAGAGCGGAGAATACATATGGAACCATTGCTCCAAGCATCAAGCCAGCGATAACATACGCTCCAACCACGATCGGACTCCCGGATGGAGAAAACTGAGCGGCTATCTGCCCCACAATCGGTAGCTGTGGCTGAACAACTTTGTCTGCGGTGCCAATAGCTGACCACATAAATGCAGCAATTAGACCCAATGAGGCAAAGGCGGCCGATCCGATGGCAAATCCTTTTCCAATTGCAGCTGTTGTATTTCCTATCGAGTCCAGTGCATCCGTTCGTTCCCGAACCTCGGATGGAAGTTCAGCCATTGTGGCAATCCCACCCGCGTTATCGGCTATTGGGCCATAGGTGTCTACAGCAACAGTCATTGCAACAAACGATAGCATGCCCATCGCAGTAAATGCCACTCCAACTAGTCCACCCAGCTGATAGGAAAGTATTGTAGCTGTAGCAATAGTGATCACTGGAAGGAGGGTACTGATCATTCCAAGCGCCATTCCCTCAGTAACCCCTACCGCGGGCCCGTCTTGGTTCATTCTCGCAAGCTCACGTGTTGGTTTGAACCTAGTTGATGTGAAGTATTCGGAGAAGAAACCAATTGCGATCCCGGCACCAAGTCCAAGCATTACCTCGCCGAGAATATTCCAACCTAGCGGCGATAGCCAGCAGAAAAGGAATGTTGTCAGACTAGTAATAACTGCAGCCAAACGCGTCGCGTTCATCAGCACTTGCTGCATTCCTTCTTGGCGTTTGCTGAATCGAATATAGAGCATCGCCAGCAAACTCGAGAACAACCCCCCAGCAACGATCATCAATGGAGCGATAAAGATCCACCAGTACGTTGTCTCATTTAAGCCCGCACTGAGCCCAAGACGACTAATGAGTCCCTGAATACTCTCATTACCGCGCCCAACAAAGATATAAAGGGCCATGACGATCACCGAGATGATAGCTCCAATGAATGATTCCAGAAGATCGGCTCCCAATCCTCCGACATCGCCTACGTTGTCACCAACATTATCGGCGATTGTTGCCGGATTTCGGGGATCATCCTCGGGAATGTGCATTTCCACTTTCCCAACCATGTCAGCAGCCATATCAGCCGCTTTGGTGTAAATTCCGCCTCCAACACGGTCAAATAGGGCAACCAACGACGCTCCCATCGAGTAGGCGCTAACGATTAGTGCTCCGCGAATGAAGTTAACTCCCAACGAGCTCACTCCAAAGAGGTATCTCGTCTCGATGTGCAGTGAGGCCGGGTCATACCACTTTCTAAATACAACTACAACAATAACAAGGCCGGCCAATGCTAATCCAGCTACAGATAGCCCCATAACACTTCCACCAGAGAATGCGACACTTAGCGCCTCTTTGAACGAAGTACGCGCCGCATGCGTTGTACGAGCGTTGGCATGGGTTGCTGCGTTCATTCCAATGAATCCCGCAGCCATCGAAAGGATAGATCCAATCCAAAACGCTACCGCAATCTCCCAATAGAACAACACCCACAATATGGCACCAATAATGAGAATAGTGATTCCCATTACGCGTGCCTCCTCCAGCATGAAGGTAAACGCTCCTGAACGAATATACCCCTGCACCTCTTTCATTCGGTCAGTACCCTGCGCTTTTGCCACCACCGAGCGGTTAAACAAAAACGCGCTCACCAACGCCAATACCGATATTGCAGCCGGTATGACAATTAGAACACTCATCTCACTACACACACCTCTCTTTTAAAGTGAGTTTCTCATTTGCTAGGTCTCTAACAAAGAGCCATTCCTAGTACGAAAAAACTGAGTCATTCTACTACATGGCCTAGGTTGATTCAACGCTGCTCTTCTGTTCCACGTTGACCCAGACTCCTTTTCAGGCGCTTGCCTGTGCGAGGATTAACAAGCTTTCCGCGCGCGGCAAGATGAGCTTTCTCCTCTCCACACCAACGCGCAACGCCGCAAACAGACACGCGTCCTAAGAACAAGCGACAAAACATCTGTGCTCCCCGTCTACACGTCCTTTGGAGTGGTGTCTACATCTCTACTATTAACCTTGTGGGATAAGTGTATCTACCAAGGAGAAACAGTGATGTGTGCGCTGCGAGATTCTTGTTGTTGTCCCTCATTATTTGGGCCACGAAAGAAACATCACAGGGTATGGAATGCGATGCTCTTGTCCTATGCTTTGTTGTGTAACAGAAGCTTTGCCAGTAGACTACTCGGAGTACAATCACTATGAACAATCTACGAGAGCGGCTGCGGCGTTTTCGACTAGTATAAGGATGGAGTAAGCTGGTCATGGCACACAAATGTATCACTCAAACCTATTCACCAAGCATGCAGAAAAGGATTGTTGGGCGATGACACGAATCAATCGCGTGGCTCTCACGGGGTTCAAATCCTTTCGCAAGAAGACAGTAGTCCCATTCTTCGACGGTCTGACCGCTATTATTGGAGAAAACGGCGCTGGGAAATCAAATCTCTTTGACGCTATCAGTTTCGTTATGGGAAGGAGATCTTCACAGTTACGATCCGACAGAATGGAACACCTGATTTTCAATGGTGGAGAGAAATACTCTCCTGCTCAAGCCGCCGAAGTTATTCTTCATCTTAGCAACACCAATCATCTATTCGATCAGCTCCTTGCAAATGGTGATTCCCCACCAGAGATCACTATCGGTCGTCGTATCAGTCATGGCTCTTCTTCCTACTATTTCATGGGTAAGCCTTGCTCGCGAGCAATGGTTGACCAAGTATTGGTACAGGCAAAAATAGACCCCGATGGACAGCAGCTGATCGCCCAGGGAGCACTCACCAAAGTGATAAGAGACAATGCGGCAACACGTCGCCAAATCATCGATGACATCTGTGGTATTGCCGCCTATGACGAGAAACGAAATAAGGCAATCGTCGAACTCAAGGAAGTAAAATCTAAGCTAAATACCCACCGAATCATCTTGGCGGAACGGCGGCAGCGATTACTCTCTCTTTCACGGGAACGGGATGCGGCACTGGAATATCAACGCATGACTCAAGAACTGGATCGCTTACAAGCATCCATCCGACATTTGAAGCGAAAGAAAGCTGAGGAAAAACTTCTTCTCTCCGAAAAGGAATGCGCTCAATTTTCAGGACGCATAGGGACCTTGCAGGAAGATGTAGAGAAGCTTGATCTCCAAATTGAGAATAAGGAATGGGAACTTGAGAGCGTTCGAGAAGGGCTGCAGAGCGACGGACGAATCGATCTGATCAAGGAAGTTGAGCATCTGCGATCGGAAATCTCACGAAAGCAGGGGGAGATCGATCTCAAACGCCAGCAAGCCGCCAATCTCCACCAGATGATAGATGAAGTAACGCGAATCAAAGCCGCCGAAGAGGCACGGAACAAAACAGCAGCTAAACGCAGTGGTGCCGTGCAAGCCATACTTGAGCTAAAGCGTAGCGGAGTCTACGGAACCATTGCGTCAATCGCAACACCCAATTCCGGTTTCGAGATACCTTTTCAGACAGCAGCCGCGGGTCACCTGAACGACATCGTTGTTGACTCACGTGAGACAGCAATCAACTGCATCAACTATCTGAAGGAGAATCATCTTGGCCGTGTACGCATCCTCCCATTACGCAGGCTAGTCACACGACCTAAAACCCTTGCCTCGGCCGATGCCCTTAAGCTACCAGGACTTATCGATTACGCGATCAATCTCGTTGATTTTGATCCCAAATACCGCCGTGCACTTGAGTATGTACTGTACGATACAGTAGTCTGTGAAAACCTTGAAGCGCTACGAGATATCGATGGAGTACGCGCAGTAACCCTGGACGGTGACTTGCAGAGTAAGGGAGGAGCGCTCACTGGTGGCTCCCGAATAGGCACAAAGAAAGAGAGACCAGGGACAAGAGTACCCGCAGATTCAACTTTTGATGCGGCACGAAAGCGTCAGCAAATTTCCAAGATAGGAAGAGAGATCAGCGACCTAGAGGAGAAGATCGAGGAGCTGACTGACGAGCTCCAGCGCAAAGAGCAGGAACTCTCCAGACAGCAACAAGAATCCACCCTGGCAAAGGGCGAAACAGCCACACGCAGTGACGATCTGCGCGCATTGCGCGACAAGCGCCGAGAAACGTATCGTCAGTTGGAAAACATGCGACGTGGTCTTACACGTTACGAGCGCGACGAAGCACAGGCACGTGCAGAATTGGAAGCCTTTGGAAAACAGGAACAAGATGATTCTTACTATGCCAATGACTCCCTAAGACAACTGGAGCAACTAGCCCAAAAGAATATGAAAGACCTCCGCAGATTGGAACCAATAAATATGCGGGCAATCGACGAGTGCAAAGCCTATGAACAGGAATTCAACCTACTTAGCGAACGTGTAACCGCCCTTCAGACTGAAAAACACGAGATAGAAATGCTCATCGGCCAGATTGAACAGCGCAAGAAAGAGCTCTTCCTTTCCACTCTGGCGCAGATCAATGAGCATTTTGAACGTATCTTCCATGAGTTGTTCGAAGGTGGCACCGCGTCACTAGAACTTGAAGAGCCAGAGAATATCAAGTCGGGACTCCTGATCAAAGCAAACCCACCAGACAAGGAACCACACTTAATTGATTCACTATCTGGCGGAGAACAGACCTTGGTTGCGACAGCGTTCATCTTCGCCTTGCAGGAATATCAGCAAGCGCCGCTCTTCATTCTGGACGAGATCGACGCCGCACTAGATCTCGTAAACATCACGCGACTCGCGCGGATGTTGCGATACTACGCCGAGCGTATCCAGGTGATCATTGTCTCACACAATAATGAAACAATTCGCCATGCAGACCGAGCCTACGGAGTAACAATGAAGCATGGAGTTTCAAAGATTTTGGCCCTTAAGTTGAATTAAAAACGATGATGATGAAACAAGTATCAATCACCACGATCCCACTTGATGAGCTGGCAGGTAAGAGCTGGCAAGAGGTCCTGGCCTGCTTGACCGCGGACATGGATCCATGGAGCATCGACATAGCGAAGCTTGCTCAGCGCTATCGCTCTTATATCGCGTCACTAAGGCAACTCCACTACGAAGTCTCAGGGCAAATGGTTCTGACTTGCTCAATCTTGCTGCGCATGAAGTCAGACATCCTTCTCGAAATGGGCCGCCCCACAGAGCGAAATGAATTGCTTGCTGAACTAGAAGAAGCAGTCGAGGAAGCAGCAAGCGAATGGGAGGAACCTCTCGTACCCCCAGAGTTCTCCCTTCCGTTGCAGCGTTACACACGACGACGCGTCACCATTTCCGACCTGCGGATTGCCCTTGCCTATGCAATGAAAGTAACACGTCGCCGAATACAGCGTCATCTAGGGGAAGAAGATGAAGACGATCTTAGTTATCTTCAAGCTGAAGATGAGGATATCTCAGAGCGCCTGCACGGCCTTTTCTCGACTATTAAGCAAATGCTCTCAGGCAGAAACACTCTGAGCTTTTTCCGCTTGCTGAGACAAGGAGATAAGGAAGAAAGGGTACGCAAATTCGTCGAGGTTCTGCATCTCATTGCCCAGGGAAAGGTCTCTTGTGAGCAACAGGAGTTTCTCGGCGACATTCTGATCAGTATTGAGAAAGGAGTCTAGGCTTTGAGTTCAGATACACAGAGGCCGCATGACAAAGGGTTGTTAGAGGCGGCCCTATTCCTTGCTGATAGGCCTCTTTCAGTCAAAGAATTGGCAAAACTTCTTGGCCCTGATTCCGCCCGCCGCACTAGAGATCTGCTGAGTGAACTCCAAAATGACCTCGGCCCTAATGCACACGGAATTGAGTTGATAATAGACGAAGAGAAAGCACTACTACGCGTGAAACATGGCTATGTCGATGCTGTTGCCCACCTTGCTCGCCACCAGGATATTCCTCGACCCATTCTACGGAGCCTTGCAATGATCGCTTATAATCATCCTATGACGCAGTCTGACCTAGTAAAGGCACGTGGGAATAAGGCCTACGAACATGTTCGAGAACTGGTCAATAGAGATCTTATTCGCGCCGATAAACAAGGCCGCACGCTCCTTCTGCACGTAACTGACAACTTCTTGCAGTATTTCGATCTCAGTAACGCCGAGGAATTCCGCTTTCATGCTGCTACCCCTTTGTCACCCAATGACGGGCAGTAGCCTAGAACCAAGAACACAATCTGATGACCTTCCCGACAAATGCACTTGCCCCGAATGTGGCACAGACAGCAGCGCATTCGAGTTGGTCTAGTGTGTCTGGGCTTCTTGTCCACGCCAATCCCAGATAACGGCAAAGCGAGGGAAGATGTTATCCTCATTACCGACAAATTACATCCGAGTCGCTATAGTCTCTTAGTTAGGGCGTAAGACCCCCTCATCTTTTTTCACCACCCGGAGAGAGGGCGATCAGGCATTCTGGCCTGGTCGCCCTTACATTTTATACTGAAAGAAACTGCATAATCGCTCGATTCACTAGGTAGACTATCATCACTAGTAATGGATACAGAATAATAAGCGACAAGGCAAGTGGAAACACTTGGAATACTTCTCTTTTTCTCTTCCCGGGCCAGGCGAACCCATCTGCAAACAGGTACCTAATTGGCGGCCATGGATGATCCCATCCCTGTTCCCCATTCTCACTTATCATGAGGATCAGTGCCCGAAACGGAGATCGGACTATGGCAAGCTGCCGAAATACAAGAAACAACCCCACAAGGAGAACTATGTATATGAGAAGGGGAATCTCCCCGCCCACATCTGCAATTACGTTAAACAGACTATGCAGGACCACCGCAAGAACGAATCCGCCGCAGAACCAGGCAAGTCGCAACAGCGGCCTCGCAGAAAAACGAGCTTTCCCAATAAGGTAGCCAGCAAGCCCGTTGAACAAGATATGCCCGGGAAAAACGCGCGCCAATACAATCGAGCGTAGCGCCTCCTGTAAGCGACCAATCTCATCCGCCAACCATAGCGGGTAGCTTCCATGAAAGATATAACTGAAATCCTCATATACGCCAAAGCCAACTCCCAGGATTCCAAAATAGATTGCGATATCCATTGGCTCAGCTACATCGGAGAATCTGAACCTCCAAATTGTGGCTATCATTAGCAGAAACTTGACTCCCTCTTCAAGCAATCCCGCTCTTATGTACCTAGAAAAAGCAGCCGTGCTTTGCGGCAACGGAACAAGACCATTGATCAGATTAACCAGGATTACGGCAAACATTCCAGACACAAAGACCAGCATCACGGTAATAGATGGAAGCCGCCGAAATGGATTGCTGCAGTAGAGCGCGAGAACATAGAGAACTGACAGGCCGGCAGAAAGGTAAACTGACTGTACAAATAAGCCCAAACTGACCTCCGCCCAAACTACTAGTGGCCATCAGCTAGACCAGCTCTATTTACATGAGGCGAAGAATATGGTGGTAATAGAAGAAGAAAACAGGCAAAGCAAACAACAGTCCATCAATTCGGTCAAGTGTGCCGCCATGCCCAGGAAGAAAGGTTCCTGAATCCTTCTCCCCAGCTGCTCTCTTAAGCTTAGACTCAAAAACATCACCAAGCTGGACAGCCATTCCCACAATAAGCGACAAGCCAAGGATATGGGGAAACCCTATCCAAAAAGCAGCCGGCTCCCAAGCTAGTGCAATGAAGCTACCCAGCAGCGCTCCAACAACTGTCATAACAAATCCTCCGGCCACTCCCTCCCACGACTTTCCGGGACTAACATATGGAAAGGCTTGATGACGACCAATAAGGCTTCCCAATGCGTAAGCACCTGTATCGTACCCCCAGACCATGAGCAAGAGGACAAGCGTGTATGAAACACCGAGATTGCTATAGATCAGATAAAAGAAACTGAGCAACCAGGGAATGTACAACAGGCCGAATACTCCGGCTATTGCCTGCATGAAGCCGGTCCGATGCGGAAGCTCTCCCAGATAGCGTAACACCTGGTAACTGATTGCCAAAAAAAGAACCACGTCACCGTAACGACCGTCTAGAGCAACGTACCCAAAAACGAGAAGCGGGATCCAGATCAGGAATTCTGGCCGTGCTACTGGGATCCCTATCTTCTTCATTAATTGCAGGTATTCTACGCCAGCGGGATACGCAACGATGAGAATCAGGATTCCTACGATCCACTCAATGTCAAATCGAGACCCGGCGTACAGAATCGCAAAAACGATTCCTCCAGCAAGAACACCACTCACAGTTCGCTTGACTACGTTCATACTACGTTTCCCTCAGGCACAGCACCAAATCGACGATCTCTCTCCTGATAGGCAGCAATGGCGCTCAACAGCTCCTCTGGAGCGAAATCCGGCCACAGAGTATCTGTGAAGTAGAGCTCTGAATATGCAGCTTGCCAGAGAAGGAAGTTGGACAGCCGCATTTCACCACTTGTGCGAATAATCAGGTCAGGGTCGGGAATGTCCTTGGTATACAAGAATTTAGAGAATACCTCTAAGTCAAGCATCTTCAAATCAAGCTCTCCCAGCTGTACCGCCCGAGCAATCATTTGACAGGCACCAAGGATCTCCTGTCTCGAACCATAATTCAAAGCGATGTTCAGATTCAGACGATCATTCTTCGCTGTCTCTCCAATCGCCCGAGCAATGGTCTCTCGTACACGAACAGGAAGTCCTTTCACATCGCCGGATACGCAAAGACGAACCCCTTCGCCAATGAACTCCTGCAGCTTCTCTGCAATGAATTGCTCCAGAAGATCCATTAGGAAATCCACTTCGGCGGGAGGGCGATTCCAGTTCTCAACAGAGAAAGCAAATAAGGTTAGGTGTTTTAGCCCCAATTGCCTCCCCACAAAGCGGATCAAGCGCTCAGCGGCTTGAGCGCCAGCTTGATGACCGGCAGTGCGTACAAGTCCTCGCTGCTCGGCCCAGCGCCCGTTTCCGTCCATAATAATAGCCACATGATGCGGAAGCTCTCGCGCTTTTACCTCTTCAATCCCGATCACACAGAACCCCCCAAGAAACATGGTCTCGCTTCACGGATAATAGTAATTGATCCGGCGATAAGAAGGAAATCTTCTTCGCCTAGCGACGCGCAAGCCACAGACACCCCATTCTCCACATCTGCTGACTCCACGACCACAGAATTCAGTGGAGAGGTCAGCTTAGCCAGGTCCTTTACCGATGCTGCGCGGGCGCTATGTGATTGGGTCAGGGTAACCGTCTCAAAGCTGGGAAACAGAGTAGTGCAAATAGGGACCACTTCTTTGTCAGCAAGAACGCCAAACAGCAGGTGGCGGTGTTTCTTGTCCGGCACGTAACGCCTTACATCCTCGCACAGCGCGAGTATTCCGGGAAGATTATGAGCCCCATCAAGAACGATTGTTGGACCGCGCTGCATCACCTCAAATCGACCAGGCCACTGCACCTCAGCCAATCCACGAGCTACGGCAGTGTTGGGAATAGCAAAGCCTCCCTTTCTCATAAGCTCAATCCCCTGCAACGTAATTCTCAGGTTCTCCAGCTGGCAACCACCCAAGAGGGGGGAATCAATCCTTCTAGGTAAGTCCCCTTTAGCTATCTTATAGCTAACATGTTCCCAGTCAAAGGCAATCCGTTCTATCTCAGGTTCCTTAAGCTGGATGAGCACTGCTTCACTCCGTCGACATTCTTCTATCACAACTTGTTCAACATCGGAGGGAAGCCTCCCAACAAGAAACGGAACCTGAGCTTTTCCAATCCCGGCCTTCTCCCAAGCGATCCGCAGTAGGGAGCTTCCCAATACTTGGAGGTGATCACGGCCAACATTAGTCAGTATGCAAAGGATTGGAGCCACGACGTTTGTTGCATCAAATCGACCGCCAAGTCCGGCTTCAACAACAGCAATATCAACCTTGTTACGTGAGAAGTGTTCAAAAGCTATTGCTGTCATCGCCTCAAATAACGTCGGACAGTCTTCCCCAGCCAATTGCGAGTGCAATTGCTCCACAATCGTGGCTAATTCCTCCCTGCTAATCCACTTATTATCGATCGCGATTCGATCACGAAAATCAACAAGATCAGGCGAGGTAAAACGCCCCACTCGGTAGCCAGCACGGCCAAGAACGCTTCCCAGCATTGCCACCACCGACCCTTTCCCATTTGTTCCCGCCACGTGGACTGCTGGGAATGACTTCTCTGGGTGACCAATAGCGTCAAGAAGCTGTTTAGTTCTAGCCAATCCTGGCTTGACCTCAAGAGAAGGCAGGCTTTTCAGGATCTGGCGAGCACTCATGTAATCCATCTTAAGGCCCTATTGCAGTCAGGTTCTCGCGTAATCGGCTCAGTCTAGAGGAGAATTCGTCTTGCTTTGCGCGCTCCTTGGCAATCACTACTTCTGGCGCCTGCCCAAGGAAGGTTTTATTTGCTAAGTTTCTCTCTACCTTCTTAAGACTAGCCACCATCTGTGCCACTTCTTCGCTAAGGCGAGCGCGCTCCGCATCAACATCAATCAATCCCTTTAGTGGAATGAACACCTCCGCCACTGAAAGGACTTTCCGTGCCGCTCCCGCGGGTGGTACAAGATTCTCCGAAATCCTTACTTCTCTGGCACATACAAGCGCACACAGAGCTCGCGTCTTCTGATTGACAAGATCTATTACTTTGGCACTATCAGTCTTTATCAATACTTCAATCGATGCCTTTTGCGGAACGTTTAGCTCAGATCGAATCATCCGCGCAGCGTTTACAAGCTCTTTGAAAACTGACATCTCCGCCTCTGCATTCTCATCCCTCACGGTAGCCTTTGGGAATGATGTAATGGAGACAGAACTAGGTTTCTCGCCAAGAACGTGCCAGATCTCCTCACTGATGAATGGAACAAATGGATGCAACAGTTTCACGACTGTTCTTAGAACATGATAGAGGACGGCCTTCACCGCGTGGTCCTCGCGCGACATAAGCCTTACCTTTGCGAGCTCAAGATACCAATCACAGAAATCGTGCCAAATGAAAGCAAATAACTCCTCGCTCGCCAGATTGAAGTTGTATGACTCGATGTTATTGCGGACCAGTTGAATCGTTTCAGCGAGTCGAGACAGAAGAAAGCGATCTTCAAGCTCATTCACACTTTCGGGCAACTGCGGCCGTTCATCATCCAAGTTCATGAGAACAAACCGAGCCATGTTCCAGATCTTGTTCAAGAAATTTCTACTTGCTTCAATATCGCGTACCTCTAGTCGCATTCCGCGTCCCTTGGAAGAAGATTGGGCCAGGGTAAAGCGAAGTGCATCCATCCCATAGACCCTTTTCACTTCCAAAGGATCAATCGTGTTTCCGCGGGATGAGCTCATCTTTATCCCGTGCTCATCCTCGACAAGGGGTGTAATGTACACTTGACGAAATGGAACCTTGTCAACAAAGTGAATTCCCATCATAATCATGCGCGCCACCCAGAAGAAGATGATATCGAACCCCGTGATCAACAGTGAGGTCGGATAGAAATACTCAAGTTCAGGGGTTTTTTCAGGCCATCCCATGACGGAGAACGGAAACAAGGCTGAACTAAACCATGTATCCAGAACATCTGGATCTTGCGCAAGCTTCTTGCTCTCGCATCTCGGACAACAGGTTGGATCCTCCCGTGAGACAATCGTTTCTTCGCAACTCTCGCAGTACCATACTGGAATCTGGTGACCCCACCACAGCTGCCTGGAGATACACCAGTCTTTTATGTTTTCCATCCATTCGAAGTACACGTTCTCCCAACGCTTGGGGATAAACTCTACCTTATTAGAATCAACAGCTGCGATTGCAGGGGCAGCAAGTTCCTTCATCCTTACAAACCATTGCTTCGAAATCAGCGGCTCCACCGGGGTATCACAACGCTGGCAGTGCCCGACAGAGTGCCGGTATGGCTTCACCTTTACGAGCAGCCCAGCTTCCTGTAGAGCCTTGACGATACACTTTCGTGCCTCGCTTACAGTAAGCCCTGCATACGAAGCAGCATTCTCGTTGAGTGTTCCATCACTGTTCAGTATGTTTATTGATGGCAGATGGTGCTCCCGGCCAATCTCGAAATCGACTGGATCATGCCCAGGTGTCAGCTTAAGGATCCCTGTTCCAAACAGAGGGTCGATCTCCTCAGAAGCAACAATTGGGAGCTCGCGCCCCAAAAGGGGGAGGATAGCTGTTTTTCCAATTAATCGTGCATGTACGGGATCGTTGGGGTTAACTGCTATGCCAGTATCTCCAAGCATTGTCTCCGGTCGCGTGGTAGCAATCTCAACTGCCTCGCCCGGTTCAGTCAATGGATAACGGATCGTGTAAAGATTCCCTGGTTTTTCGTAATGTGTTACTTCAATATCAGAAAGAGCTGTCTGACAACGTGGGCACCAGTTGATCATCCGCTCTCCTCTATAGATCTTGTTCTCTCCATACAGGCGGACAAACACCTCGCGTACAGCGCGGGAGAGTCCTTCATCAAGAGTAAATCGCTCTCGGCGCCAATCAGGTGAAGTACCAAGCGCTCTCATCTGTTGTTGAATGTGCCCACCGTAACGCTCTTTCCATTCCCATACGCGTTTTACAAACTCCTCGCGACCAAGATCATGTCGGGTGATTCCCTTCTTGGCCAGCTCACGCTCCACCACATTCTGAGTGGCAATCCCCGCGTGGTCCATGCCAGGAAACCAGCACGTAACATAACCATCCATTCGTTTGTAGCGAACTATTACATCGTATAGTGTATATTGAAGGGCGTTGCCTATGTGCATCGCTGAGGTAATATTTGGCGGTGGAATCACCATAGAGAACCGTTTCTGCTGTGCTAAATCTACATCCGCGTGAAAGAATCCTCCCTCTTCCCAGAAACGGCAAAGCTTCTCTTCTACCTCTGTAGGATCATAGCGCCTGGAGAGCTCCATCGACTCCTCCCTAATTCACTAACTACAGCTCGTCAATCTACAGCCATGCCTCAAGCTCAAGGGAATAATCCTGCAACTCCTCTTGGGAAAAGAAAAGGGCAAGTTCACGCTTGGCTGAACCAAGCGAATCGGAGCCATGGACCATATTCTTTGTAAGATCAAGGCCAAAATCGCCCCGAATCGTCCCTACCGCAGCATCTTGTGGATTGGTTGCACCCATCAGCCGGCGCACAACCTCAACTGCGTTGTTTCCCTCGACAGCTATCGCCACAACAGGAGAAGCAGTTATGAATGATATAAGATCAGAAAAGAATGCTTTCTCGACATGTTCCTGATACTGTTGTCGCGCAAGATCCTCATCAACACGCAGCATTTTCATTCCGATAATTTTCAGCCCTTTTTCCTCCAAGCGCGAAATAACCATTCCGACAAGTTGCCTTTGAACGGTATCTGGCTTGCACAAAACCAGCGTACGCTGTGCATTCATCTTGCTAGTACCTCCTACCGAATTCTAATGTAACGCCTTCCCTCTACTTCCTGGATCAGATTCTCCATTTGCAGCGCCAGAAGGCTATACGAAGCCTCGCTCAGGGAAAGATTCCCTCGATCAATGATATCGTCAATGTGCATCGCTTCAACCCCGACAAGGTCGTAAACACGCTGCTGTGCCTCGGAAAGTGAAATCCTTTTGCCTTTCTTTACTAACGAGTTCTCATTTAGGCGACACAAATCAGGGAATTCCTGGACAATATCATCCACGGTTTCCACAAGCTTGGCCCCATCCTTGATTAGACGATTTGACCCAACACTCGACGTGCTAGTCAAATTACCAGGTACTGCAAGTACCTCACGCCCCTGCTCTAGCGCGAAACGCGCCGTGATCAGAGCGCCGCTGCGCACACCAGCTTCTACTACCACTACTCCTCGCGACAGACCGGAAAGTACTCGATTGCGCTGTGGGAAGGTCCACTTCGCTGGCTTGGTATCCACAGGATACTCGCTCACAACTGTTCCCGTCTCGCCAATTCTCTCCGCCAGACTTACATTTGCTGCCGGATATATATGGTTGAACCCCGAACCAAGAACGGCAACAGTGTGTGCCTGCGCCTCCAGGGCGCCGTGGTGGACTGCAGTGTCTATCCCTACAGCTAGGCCACTCACAACAACAAGCCCAATAGCCCCCAATTCACGCGCCAGTCGCTTGCCAATAGCTCTTCCATACCCACTGCTACGCCGTGTTCCCACAATGGCAATCGTACGGGTAGTATCGATGCTCTTGCGTCCCTTCATATAGAGCACGGTTGGTGGTACCTCAATTTCACGCAGAGATACCGGGTAATCTTGATCAATAAGTGTAGTTATACTTAGATCTAGTTTTGTTGCCAGCTCGAGCTCATTATCAAGCTTCTCTTCGCTACGTCCACTGGCAACCTCGTTCGCCACACCATGAAAACCAGGCAGACTCGAGATCTCTTTGACCGAGGCAAGCCAAATCTCTTCTGGAGATGAGAAGTGATCAAGAAGGGTGACTAGCCTTCGCGGTGAAAGTCCAGAAATTAGGTTAAGTCCAACTAAGTATTCAGAATCTGTTCTTTTCATTGCCTAGAATCTTAGATGAATGTCTACATATACACAACATTCTCATACCCTCTTATTCCAAATCCCCCGTCTTGTGAACCATAGTTTCTTCTGCTATGATCGTCCAAGGTGAAGAGGATGCCAATAGTCGTATTTCTTTTTGCGTGTGTCGAACTTGTCACGCTTATCAAGCTTGCCCAAGCAGTTGGCAGTGGTTCGGTACTGGGGATAATCCTGCTTACAGCTATTCTTGGACTGGTTATCATCAGGCTAAGTCGACGACCTGTTCTGTCCATGATGCTCATGCTATTCCTGAAGGGAAAGTTCTCGCTCAAGACAGTCCTCATGCAGCACGAACTCATCCTTCCTCTTGCTAGCGTCCTTCTCATCCTTCCCGGTCTCCTTAGCGATGCCTGCGGAATTACGCTACTTTTCTGGCGCCTCGGACTCAAGCAAGTTCACGTCTCGAAGCCCAATAAGGAAGAGATAATTGACGTTGAGTACCGCGTGGAAGACAATTCATCACAGGAGTAGACCGCCACTTCGAACAAGAAAAACACAAGCCCACCCAGCCACACTCCCATCCAAGCAGGAACGACAAGAGCACTTAACGGAATGCGGGAAAGCATGTCCACCACAGCAATTAGCAGGCCCAAAGTAAATTGAAGCATTCTACTTATTGGTAACAGCAGTTGCGGCAAGAGAAGAATACCAAACGAAAGCCCTATCCAAAGCACACAAGTGGCGAGTGGAATGGCGACAAGATTTGATATAAGGACAAACGGATAGAGCGTGCCGAAGTGATACACAAGAAAAGGTGTAGTACCAGCTTGAGCTGCTATCGAAACAACTAGAAGAGTAAGTACATAGCTCACCGGTTTGGAGAAGAACGGAACACGTTCCGCTACACGATGTGTCCAGTCTCGTAAGCCAAATCTCGGGCTACAGACAAGGATAATTGACGCGGTAGCAGAAAAACTTAGTTGGAAACCAGCATCCCACAGTGAATTGGGCCTGAAACCAAGGATGATTAGAGCGGCTGCGGCAAGTCCTTGAAGCGGATTCACCCAACGCCGCAGTATGATTCCGAAATCTGCAAGCACACTTCCCATAGCCAGAAAACTAAAAAGGATACCCGCGCGCAATAGACTGACGCGAGGGCCGATGACCCACACAATTATGGCGACAGCCAGCCCAACAATGGGATAACTTACTGCTGGCCGCAACCTCAGCGTTCGCAGAACAAACCACAGCCCGGCAAGGAAGATCCCAAGGTGAAGGCCGGAAACAGCAAGCAAATGCATCAATCCGGTTTGGCGGAAGCTCTCTTCTATTTGTGGAACAAGGGCGGTACGATCTCCAAGCAGAAGTCCGTGCGCCAAACTTGACTCAGCTGGGGAGAGACTTTGATCAAGCCGCGCCAACAAACGATGCCGAAGCAAATCGCCGAGACGTAATAGATAGCTTCTCCCCACACCCAATTTTGTTACTTTGTCTTTACCTTCACTGATCGTCATGACCGCAAAGATGCCTTGACGGGCAAGGTAACCGCGATAATCGAAATCGGCAAACTGGTCCGGCACGCTCGTTCTCCCAATTAGTCGAAGCCGATCACCATAGTAGATGCTTTGTTCCGCTAGATGCTTCGCTTCTCCAAACCATGTTACCCGGATCTTGGCTGGGATATTGTCCGGATCGAATATGAACGAAATGTATTGCTCGCTTATGTTGGGATACGAAACAACTGTTCCAATGACCTCATTAAGATGCGATGCTCGTTCATAAAGTCTTTCAAACGATCGCTCTGTGGCCCTGAAGCGCATCAATCCTAGGATCCCAACCACAACAAGCGAACCAACCACGAGAAAACCCTTCCAACGAGCCAGAATTATGCAGCAGACTGTCATTCCCACTGCTAGCCAATAGAGAAACGGCAAACTGCGGGCGCACTCAAGCATCATGCCTAGTCCGATTCCACTCGCAAATACAATAGTTATAATGACTAATGCATAGTTCATCTCTAGTTACATGATAACACATTATATGACCCGTTTGCCAAGCCCCGCGAAAAAAGGTATAATCAAACTGGATCATTGACATGGGGGTGAATGGATTCGACGGAGTTAGTAAAGCAAGGCTGCAAGCGGAGCATTCGCTATCTCCTAAAACCAGCGAATAAACAATTAAATGCGGAAAACAACTACGCATTTTCTGTTCCTGCCTATAGTTTAAACTAGGCGGCCGTCTGCTGGAGCTGCCCGCAAGCTTCAATCAGGCGTCACAAAAGCGGGTATATCGCGTCCCGTGCTTCCCGCGGACACGATGAATCTTCGGAAGCTAGGTAGATATCATCCTGGTCGTAGGAGGGTATTGACCAAACTTAAAATACGACTCTAAGCTTGTAGATGCTAAGTGGCGCTATCTTCGGACGCGGGTTCAAATCCCGCCACCTCCACCAGTCTCACGTAGACAAGCCGTCTTTTCAGAGTAAGTCTCTGGGTAGACGGGTTTTCTGTTTCCCGTGGTTGAAAGGGTTCTGACACGGTTTACGTCTTTCCAGACCTGTTCTCCAGCGGATAGAGCAAATGAATGGGTGCCCGACTAGTTCTGATATTGGACAGAGAAAACACAGGCATCTTACTGCCAAAAGCATAGTCATTTTACCGCAGAGGGCGCGGAAATCGCAGAGGAAGATCATGGTCCAAAGTCCAATGTCCAACGTCCAAAGTCGAAAGACAGTAACCAGTAATGGGTGACCGGCCGCGTGAATGCATCAAAGACCCGCCGCGTGAAACAGACGTTCTGCACCTGTTTCAAGAGTGATCCTTCGCGTAAATGATCGACAACCGCACAATGATCCTGCTCGGCCACACACGCTGGCCGAGTCACGGGAACGAGCGCGTCAATGGAAAAGCGCGACTCCTAATTCAATCTTGTTGGCGGCGCAGTAACGTTTATTCCATCACGCGTAAGCCTCCTCTATCCATAGCGAGTAGTGCCTTGCTCGGCAGGCCCGATGAACTTGCTCGCACAACTTCATGCTTGTACGATGTCGTGCACTAATAGCAATGTCAATATGAGAAAAGGAAGGTTGGAATGGTCGGGAACACTAGTAGCCGCGAACGGCGCTCGTCGGTGCTAAGGTGTAGATTCGCACGATAATCATTCTTACGAGGACGCTACGCGCCCTCGTAACGGGGCCCAATACTATGAACTCAGTATTTGAGGAGGTGTATTATGCTATCAGGAATACATTTTCTTCTTACCTATACCTGTAATCTTGAATGCGACCATTGTTTTTTGTATTGCGGACCGAACGCAAAGGGGACTTTCACCTTAAGACAGATCAGAAAGGTTCTCCAGGAAGCTGTCAAAATTGGAACAATCGAATGGATATTTTTTGAAGGTGGTGAACCATTACTTTTCTATCCCCTACTGCTTGAGGGGGTTAAACTTGCTCGCAATATGGGTTTCGGAACTGGAGCGGTAACGAATGCGTATATGGCAACATCTAGTGAAGATGCTGAACTCTGGCTTAGACCTCTTTCTGAATTACACATTTCGGGCCTAAGTATAAGCGATGATTCATTTCATTATGAGGAAGAAGAGAGTCCTGCCAAGCGAGCAGTAGCTGCAGCAACAAGACTTGATATGCCGGTGAGCTCGATTTGCATTGACGAACCAACAGTTGAAGCAATTGCAGATCCTAAACACGAAAAAGGGGTACCCGTCATAGGCGGTGGAGCAATGTTCAAAGGGCGGGCTGTTGAGAAGTTGACTAAGGCACTCCCTAAAAGAGGCTGGGAAGGACTCACAGAATGTCAACACGAAGAATTGGAAAATCCCGGAAGGGTTCACGTAGATTCATACGGCAATGTGCACCTCTGTCAGGGATTGAGTATTGGCAATATGTGGGAGACTCCTCTATCAATGTTGGTTAAGAAGTATAAAGCAGAGCTCCACCCCATCTGTGGCCCTTTGGTGAGGGGAGGTCCTGCTCTCTTGGCTAAAGAATACGGTGTTAAGCATGAGGACAAATATGTCGATGAATGCCATTTCTGTTACCTCACTCGTTTAGCTCTGATAGATCGCTATCCACAATACCTTGCACCCAGACAGGTATATGGATTGGAAGAAAAATGATGAATTCCTATAACGAGATTGTCGGAGAAGTCTCAATGCTATAGTTATCTTAAAACAGGGATGCGCCATCTTCAATTGCTGATGTGGCGAGAAGCACCTTCGCTTCTGCGCAGAGTGTACCGACTTCCCGTGCGAAAGCTGCGCAGCAGCATATTGAATACGACCCGTTTTTCAAGGCGAGGGAGCATTCCTGCATCGAGGGTGAGCGGCCCTGAGTGAGAAATAATGGAGAAGAACGCCCGGCAGCGGCCCTTCCAAGTGTTTGATCGCCAGGCTTACAGCGCTTCGACCGCCTTAAGATCAACATTCTCCTTAACGAGTTTCGTGATGATCTCGATCTTGTCGGCGGCATCCTTGGTCAACAGCGGCTCCTTGATCGACCCGCTTGAAACACGCATGCACCAGCGAACGGGAATCGAGACAATATCCGTTCTCTTAATTCGTGTCGTCTAATGTGCTAACAATAAGTTGCGTCGATTGTCGCATGTGAGAGGCATTCACTAAATGCCCGGAGCCCCGCCAGTCAAAAGAGGCGTATTCTTACAATTCGAATCGGAATCGGAGAATCCTCCCTTTATCACTCTCGTATTCAAGAATGTAAAAGCTCGTTGGCCAGACTTCAAACGCGATCTCACCATCTATCCATTGACCTTCATCCAAAACCCCATCTTCGAAACCGTGAAGCAATGAACATGTTGCCATGCTATACTCGTTCTGGATGCTGCCATCGCTCTGTATGAGCCTGAAGTTGGACCTGGAGACATCCTGATTGTCCTCCAAGGCCTCGACGTTCAGGTCGGCTATCACGTAGATGCGCCCCGGGTCTGGCTCACACCACCCCTCTTTGGACCTGCCTTCTCGTACTCCGCGAAGGCTCACTCTAACGTAGCCATTGTCTACGCCTTCGCCAACTTCGTTCACTTCTGCCTTTGATACCCTAACGCTTTCTGTGGCTGTCTCCACGTTACCTTTATCGTCTATGACCGTAACCCGGACAGTGTAGTTTCCCGGATTCCTATAGGTATGAACTACACCAACACCTGTCGCGCTCTCACCGTCACCGAAATCCCAGTGGAAACTAGAGATGTAGCCGTAGGGGTCCCAGGAGGCGGAACCATCAAACTCAACTTTCAATGGGGCTATCCCTGACACAGGCACAGCAGTAAGTATAGCTATAGGTAAAGTGTAAGTGGTCTCTATCGTTTCAATGGCGCTTCCAGCGCCATTCCTGTCATCGATTACTGTCAATCGCACCGTGTATTCGCCTATTTCGTGATACGTGTGACTGACCTTAACACCAACTTCACTTTCTCCATCCCCAAAATCCCACTCGTAACTAACGATGGAACCATCCTTATCCACAGACGCGGAAGCATCGAGGGTCACCTCTAGGGGAATTTCTCCCTGAGTAGGTGTCGCGGTAAATCCTGCTACGGGGACCGCATTCCCAGTAATGGTAATCGTCTGAGTTGTGGACACCATTGCTTTCTTGTTGTCGGTAACGGTAAGACTAACCGTGTAAACACCGGGGATATCGTACATGTGAGTAGTTCTTTCATCTGCCGCAAAACTTCCATCCCCAAAATCCCACTCGTAACTAACGATGGAACCATCCTCATCCACAGACGCGGAAGCATCAAATGAGATTTCTATTGGGGCTATACCCGACGTAGAAGATGTGGTGAGATTTGCCACGGGGAGAGAGTTCTTTGAGCAGCCAACCAGCAACACTAGAATAGCCAACAAGAGGATAACTACTGACACGGCGTACTTGAGTCTCATCATTATCACCCTTTCTATCATACTCTTTTTTTTTATGTAGTGTAAGACCCTAGCCAACGCTATTCTCCTCGCTCTTTGGCTGCCTTGGCAATTAATAATTGAGTGAACGGATTGACCGTTCACGGCTTTGCGCTCTTGTGCTCGTCAGCTACTCATTAGTGCCAACACTGTCTCTTGTTTCTTCCATGCACATGAGTAAGATACGAGCTCTCCTTAACGGACAAAAGATCTTCCCTCCATTCTTCTTCTATCCCGCGCCTCGTATAATCAATACTGTATGAGTCAGTTTTGGAACACGCAACAGCAAGACACCGGACCTGGTCCACAAAACCAATCCAACCTAGAAAACTCGCTACAAGATAGGGAACTTTGATCAGATGTGCGAAGTAGAGGGTTTCACATGGCAGACCCCAATCCCGCAAACAAGGTGCTCTGATTACCAGAGGAGGTAAACGGAATGCGGAAACTATCCGTTACAGGCTTTATGACAGTAACATTTGTTGCCCTGTTGGCTCTTGCGGCCTTGCCGGCTGCTACGACCACTCAGACGCTAACCTACGAAGTAGCGGCAATCAATGAACTCACGGTCTCTGGCTTTCCACAGCCGTTGATCATCAATACAGCGACGGCTGGCTCCGAGCCAACATCTGTTACAGACACTTCCACTACATACGCGATAACAACAAATGGAGGCAACAATTCAAGGAAGATAACTGCGCAGCTTGATTCAGATATGCCGGATGGTCTCACTCTCTGCATTACACTATCCGGTCCCACCGGGGCCGACACACCACCAACCGACGTCATCCTTACAACAACTCCCGCTGACGTAGTAACATGCATAAACTCGGTGGCACAGAACGGACTCACAATCACCTACACGCTCAGTGCCGCGGCAACTGTCGGTGTAGTTAACCCAGCAATAAAGACTGTTACACTGATCATTACCTCCTCATAGGCTGCTGTCCTCGAGCTAATGCAAGGCCTCCTACATTAGCCTCCTTTGCCAAATCACGGTCAGACACAACCGCTAACACAACCCAACTTATTCAAGACACTACTCCCTCTGGGTCTTGCACAATATCTCTCAACAACAAGGCTTTCCCTCGCTTGATTGGAAGACCAGGCCTACAGCACGTACAGGCGACGCCTCCAATCCTCTTATTCTTAAGGGGAAGGCAGCAAAGAAGGGAGTTCCTGCGGTTGCGTACAACTGGTCTAGGTTGATAAGACTCTCCACAATCTGCACCCCCTCAGCAAGCAGAATCCTGTGGGCAGGGAAATCAACTGAATCCGATGGATCAGGGCTCGGAGAATCAAGACCAACGATGCGTGCACCGCTGATAGCGAGCAAGGACGCGCTTTCGCGAGTTAGATATGGGAACTCCTTGTAGAAATCAGGACTTCCGACCCGGCTACACCAACCAGTATGAATGAGAACAGCGCGGCCAGCAAGCGAGCCTGCATCTTGAAATACTCTCACCCCAATCCGCTTTTCCTGAGTACTAATAACAACCGCGGGTACGATGTCCAGCGGAATGGAAGCAACATCGTCGCCTTCATCCACAAAGTGAAGAGGGCTGTCAATATGAGTTCCACAATGGCAGTCAAGCCGTGTAATCCTAGACAGGTTATGCCCGTCTGTCTTCACAGTTGCTAAGTGCTCGATTTCTATCCCAACGCGATCTCCAGGAAAGGATTCTGTTCCATCATATATCTCGCGAGTCAGGTCAATAACTCTTATTTGCAGAATCTCGCTCCTTTTTTACATCTGATGAGCTTCCATCACACAGTCTATCGCCCACTAACATTTCGGTCAAAATCCCGGTTTACCCGATGAGATATAGCGTCAATAGAAAACCGTGTTATCCTTACGGATGACCTATCACTCAAGCGCCCGGCCATGTGGCAACCAGTGTATCTTAGACCAATCCAAATCAAGAACCCCTCAATATCTATATTGGCTCAAATCTACATATAGTTGTCCTCTTTTTAAGGTAGAATTAAGATGACAAATACTTATAATATAAGAACATGTTCGTTCAGTAGTGAACAGATAAGAGAAGATTCAAGAAATACTATAGAGAGGAGGTCGGCATATGGCTAACAAGCAAATCTTGGATAAGCTCTCCATCTACATTCCCCAGAAGAAGATGGAACAGAATCCTGTTGAGCGATTGATTCGGCTGAGCGAGAAGCGAGATCGTTCGATCAACTACCTAGTCGTTGATGCAATCCTGCAGTACCTTACCAAGGAAGAAAAAGCTTAGATTCTAAGGATTGTCACCGTTCAGAGAAATCAGAGTACGATACATTTCTTCCTGTGACAATCCTTGCCCTGATGTTACGCTGATCCATACCTTCTTGCTGTTTTCCATTCTTGTTCCAACTCGTTGAATCTTCCCGCTGTTATGGCTGCACGAATATCACTCATCAAACAAACGATGAATCGAAGGTTATGCACTGAGGCAAGTCGGTAAAAGGATAGTTCGCCAGAACGGCATAAATGCCTCAAGTACGCACGCGAGTGATGGCGACACGCGAAGCAGTCACAATGGCTAGCTATTGGGTTGGGATCGGACTTGAACCGCGCGTTTCGCAAGTTGATCCGATGGCGAGGTGCATCTTTTACTAGTACGGTGCCATTTCGCGCAATACGTGTAGATGCAGCACAATCAAACGTATCCACCCCTCGCCCTACAGCAGCAAAAATGTCGTCAATCTCTCCGATCCCTAGGAGGTGTCGCGGTTTTTCCACGCCAAGATATGGTGTCGTCCAGTCAAGAACCAGATGCATTTCCTCCTTCGATCGACCAAGTGAACCGCCAATAGCAAACCCTTCAAAACCTATCTCCTCTATTCTTTGGGCGCTTTCTTGCCGCAGAGCTTTGTACGCGCCCCCTTGTACTATGCCATACAGAACTTGCCCAGGGTTTGGGGACATCTTGCCCTTGGCGCCTTCTCGGAATGCTTCTAAACCACGTTTCGCCCAGCGGTGCGTTCGCTCCATAGCTCTTTTCGTATAGCTATAGGAGTGCAATGGTGACGTGCATTCATCAAGAACAAGCGCGATATCCGCGCCTAGTTTTTGTTGTAGTGTGATTACAGCTTCCGGCGAGAAGAAATGTTCTGACCCGTCCACGATAGAGCGGAACCTAACCCCTTCCTCGTCTAGCCGAACAAGAGATTTTCTTGCCTGGTGTCCTTCTGCTGGTATGCAAGAACCACCTCCGGGGAAGATAGACGCGATCTTGCCTACACCATGCTCCTTTCCCGCTCCAAGACTGAATACCTGAAACCCGCCAGAATCCGTCATTACCGGTCCATCCCATCCTGAGAAACCGTGTAGCCCACCTAATCCGGCAATTATGTTCTCACCCGGGCGTAGATGTAGATGATAAGAGTTAGCGATTACGATCTGTACGCCAAGTTCAACTAGTGTTTGAGGCTCAAGTGCTTTTACCGTTGCTTGCGTGGCTACGGCCACAAACGCTGGCGTTGCTACTTGTCCGTGCGCTGTTGTTAGTATCCCCGTACGTGCTGACGATCCTGGATCTCGGCTCTGCGTTCTGAATAGATTGCTCATCAGTAGAAGGTGGTCAGCGTTCTATGGTGTGGCGCCATTTCGCGGCCTTGCGCCATATTCCACAGAAGCCAATCTATTTCTATTGACAAGAGCACTCTTCCTAGCCGTAACAGAGCGACACGCAGCAGTTCAACTGCCACAATCATCCCTGCTCGGATTTCCACTTCGTGTACCGAACCTGCGCAAATCCACTCTTTGCTATCAACTATTCGCGCTAGCGTCTCCGAGTAATCAATTACTCCCTCATCGCGGAGGATTTGAGGAACTCTGTAATCAGCGAAAGCAGTCAGTTTTTCCATCTCCTTAAGCGCACCAAATGATTTTCCGCGAAAGCTCGCGCAAAGGTCACTTGCCAGGATCTGTGCCCGCTTATGAAATGCGATCTTTTCTCCTCTATACCAAGCCTCGTCACGAAATGATGGGAAGCCATCCACTAGGAGTTCAGTCAGCCGTATCGCGCTTCCGCATGCATCTTCTATCAAGTTTGCCACTATTTCCGCTATGGTTTTGCCATGAACAGCAGCCAAAAGCTTCAGTTTCAGCCTCGTTTCCTCTGATATCCCATAAATCGCCACTGTTTTTCCCATAATCTACGCCTAAACCCATGGTCTGTGTGTA
>DAOVAR010000004.1 GCA_030670905.1 Candidatus Bipolaricaulota bacterium | reverse complement strand
CCACCGGATTGTCGAGGTCCATGCTAAAATCGCCCCATTTTTTGGCATAGGGAAATTTCAGATAGCTCCACGGCTCGATGTGCTCGCCGATGTAATCGGTGTACTGATCATAGGCGAACTCCTCGTAGGTACCGTCGGGCTTCATCAGCCGCAGCACCCCGTCGTAAACATTGAGGATTCCATCCTCGGTGACCATTCCCAAAAAGCCGGTTTCGATCACACCGAGGGTGTTGATCTCCTCTAAGTACTTGGGGAAGATGTTCTCCTTGGCAAAGGACATCGCGAATTTTGCGAATTCCAGCATCTCTTGCGCCATCGGTACCAGCCGGTCACGCTCGGTCTCGGCCAACGGCTTGCTAAAGCCACCTGGCACCGCTGTCACGGGATGGATCGACTTTCCCGACACAATCGCCAGCATCTGGGTTCCCAGGTGTCTTGCCCGGACCACCTTGCGGCCGATATCCGGATTAGTTTGGACGATGCCGAACACGTTGCGGACTGTGTAGTCAGCGTCCGGGCCCATGACGAAGTCCGGCCCAGCAAGGAAGAAAAAGTGGAGGATCTTGTCCGAGCAGTAGGCAATGCTCTGACACAGATCCCGAAGCTTAGCGCCAGTCGGCGGGGGCGTCACACCGAAGATCGCATCGTTCGCCTTGGCCGAAGCCAAATGATGGTGCCAGGGGCAGACCCCACAGATGCTGGTCACGATGCGGGGGAGCTCCTCGACGGGGCGGCCTATGCAGAACTTTTCAAAGCCTCTCAGTTCCACGACGTTCACATAGGTTTCAGCCACATTTCCAGCATCATCCAGTTTGATGGTCACCTTAGCGTGGCCCTCAATTCGTGTTACCGGTGCGATAGTGATTGTCTTTGTCATAGTTACTCCTCCTTATCGTGCTGGTCTCTGAGGCAATGGCCGCAGTCGCTTCTGCCCACCGATATAGCGGTTCAGCAGTGCTCGCCGGTCTACTACCTGCTTAGCATCCAACCCGATTGACGACAGGGCGCCCATCATGTCAACCAGGGGGCTCGCCCCCTTGCGAATGGGACCGAAGCAGCCACGGCAGGGCATGTAGCCCACGACACACCTGGGAACCTTAGGCCCACCCTCTTCATAGACACGGCCACAGCCAGAACGCGTGACCGGTCCGAGACAGAGATAGCCTTGCTCCATAAAGCAGCGTGTATTCTCCCACGGTCCGCCTTGATCGAACTGCATCTCCTCAAGCGGTCGCTTGATCTGGCCGCCAGCTGCCTTCTTCTCGCGCTTGACCGGGCAGTCATCACAGACGCTCCGCTCGGGAAGCTCGAACGGCTTGCCCTCCAGGAGCGCGGTGAGCGCGTCAACAATCATGTCCGGGTTTGGGGGGCACCCAGGGATATGCACATCGACCGTTATAATTTCGTCCAGCGCGTAGACCCTATCCAGAAGCGGTGGCAGGTTCTCCGCTGGTGTGTCTGCCAAATCGGTTGTCACCGAGTCGCGGTAAACCTTATCGTACAGCGCATCCAGGGTGTACATGTTGGCCATGGCGGGAATACCGCCAAAACTCGCACAAGAACCCAAGGAGATCAGGATCTTGGTCTTCTTCCGCATCTCCTCGAGCACATGTTTTTCCTTCTCATTTCGCACCCCACCACTGACGATCCCAATATCTGCCTCGGGGATGGTCAGCTCTGTCCCCTCGCCCTTCTGGCCGAAGTACTTGTGGTCCATGAGCACGGGCATATGAACAAACTCCAGCTTTGGCAGGATATCAAGCAGCGGCTCGCCAATGTCTAGAATCGAGACTTCACATCCACCACAGATGTTCAGCCATTCTTCTGCAACCTTCACACTCATCACTAACCTCCTTGCATCGATACAGTTTTCGTGCCTCGCTTATCTAAAGAGGCGCCTCACCCTCAAGCACAATCTCGGTCACAACCCGTCGGGTGTAGACCAAGAACTTATCTTCTTCCTCGACGATCTGCGTTTCGAAGCCATTAGTCTTATAAGGACCGGCCTCGGCCTCGGCCTCGGCGCGCGAAGCATACTCTGCGCCGTCCCACATGTATTTGTCCCCTTCTATCCACAGCACCTCGGGAACCGCTATCACCATTCACCTCCTCACGTTGCGTAGGGGCTGGGCCCTAGCTCTCTCACCGTCTCCACCATCTCGGTCATCACCTGAGCGAACCGCGGCCCCTCGGAGGCGGAGACCCACACCAGCCGGAAGCGCTCGGGCTCCAGGCCGAAGTCCTCAAGCAAAAGCTCGATGGCCTCGGCCCGTTTCTCGGCCTTCAGGTTTCCCTCCAAGTAGTGGCAATCGCCAGGGTGGCAACCGCAGATCATCACCCCGTCGGCCCCTTTAGTCAGCGCTTCGATGACCATATTCGGGTGGACCATCCCCGAGCACATCACCCGAATGATCCGCACGTTAGGAGGGTACTGCAGACGGGAGGTTCCCGCTAAGTCAGCCCCAGCGTAGGAGCACCAGTTGCAGCAGAACGTCAGGATCTTCGGTTCGAATTCATTCATTTTATCCATTATCTACTCCACTTCCAGCGCCGCATCCACCATGGCGTTGATCTGCTCCGGTTTGAAGTGCCATACGAAGATTCCCTGCTTGGGACAGGTGGCCATACAGACTCCGCAGCCCTTGCATAGGGCAGGATTGCTCTGCACCGTCTTTTTGATCTGGTCACCACGGACGTACTCGATGAGGGTCAACGCGTTGTACGGACACGGATCGATACAGTAGGCGCAGCCATCGCAATTGGCATCGACCACCTCGCTGATTGAGGCCTCAAGTTCCAGCTCGTCCTTGGAGAGGAGCGTCGCCGCCCGTGCTGCCGCGCCCATCGCTTGAGCGATGCTTTCCTTCACCAATTTCGGTGAGTGGGCCATGCCGCAGAGGAACACTCCGTCGGTGGCAAAGTCGATCGGCCGAAGCTTCATATGCGCTTCGAGGAAGAAACCATCGGAGTTGAGCGGGACTTTTAGCATCTTGGCAAGCTCCTCGACGTCTTCGGCGGGGAGCAGTAGCGGTGCGAGGACAACAGCGTTGGCCTCGATCCGAAGCGGCTGCCCAAGTACCGGGTCGTTCACGGTAACGTACAACGTCCCGTCCTCAACCGCAACCTCGGGCTTTGTCTCCGGTTCGTAGCGAACGAAGCGAACCCCCTTCTCGCGCGCCTCGGTATACATCGCCTCGTGATGACCATAGGTGCGGATGTCTCGGTAGATGATGGTGGCCTCGCCACGTGGATGCGTCTCCTTAAACTGCAGCGCGTTCTTGATCGCCTGCGTACAGCATACCCGGCTGCAGTACGGGTGCTCCTCATCCCGACTTCCCACGCATTGGATCATGATGATCCGCTCGCCAATCTCCTCGCCAGCGCCGAGTCTCTGCTCGAATTCTAGCTGGGTCATCACACGCGGATCTTTCCTGTAAAGGTACTCGGTCGGGGTTCCTGGGACAGCGCCGATCGCCACGATCACCGCCCCGTGCTCGATGGTCTCCTCCGTACCTTTCTTGGCGATCACCGAGGAAAAGTTACCCACCGAGCCTTCCACAGACTTTAACTCGGAACCTAGGTGGACGTTGATCTTTGGATGGTCCACAGTGCGGTTGACCATCTCCTTAAGCCACTGCACCGGCGAGTAGCCATTTTGAAGAAACCGAATGTCCCGCATCACTCCGCCCAGGGTCTCCTCCTTCTCCACAAGGTGGACTTGAAACCTCTGGTCGGCCAGATTAAGGGCCGCGGTCATGCCACTCATCCCCCCTCCGATCACCAACGCATCGTTGTTGATCGAGATCTTCCCTTTCTGCAGGGGTTCGAGCAACCGCGCCCTGGCGACCGCCATGCGCACCAGATCTTTTGCCTTCACCGTAGCCGCTTCAGGCTCGTGCATGTGCACCCAAGAGCACTGGTCACGGATGTTCGCCATCTCGAACAGGTAGGGGTTGAGGCCAGATTCGCGTAACGTGTCCCGGAACAACGGTTCATGAGTGCGCGGGGTGCACGAGGCAACCACCACGCGATTCAGGTCGTGTTCCTCAATGTGTTCTCGAATCCGAGCCTGTGTATCCGATGAGCAGGTGTAAAGATTGTCCTCGACGTAAACCACGTCCACCAATGACCGGGCATATTCCGCCACCGACGGCACATTGACCACACCACCGATGTTCTTGCCGCAGTGGCAAACGAACACCCCGATACGAGGAGGCTGCCCGCTGACGTCTTTTTCGGGCGGGTATTCGCGCTCAATGATTTCGGTGCCGCGTTTCTCTGCCAACAGGGTCATCGCCTTGGCCGCGGCTGCACTCGCTTCCATCACCGTCTCAGGAATATCCTTGGGTTCGGCAAATGGACCGCATACATAAACTCCATCCCGCGAGCTCGATATGGGGGATGTTGGGGCGGTACGGGCAAACCCGTTCTCATCCAACTCGATGCCAAACCGTCTTGCCAGAAGTTGCGCGTCTTGGGGAGGCTCCAACCCCACGGAGAGGACGACCATGTCAAACTCTTCGGTCTGATGCGTGCCATCCTCGGCTTCATAGTGAATCTTCAAGTTTTGCGTGCCGGTCGTCTCCTCTATGTGTGAGGGTCGACAGCGGACATACCGAACCCCAAGCTCCTTGGCCCGCTCGAAGTAGGCATCGAATCCCTTGCCGTAGGCACGCAAATCCATATAAAAGATTGTGCATTCCAAGTCGGCTTCGTGCTCCTTGGCGATAATCGCCTCTTTGGTCGCGTACATGCAACAGACCGAAGAGCAGTAATTGTGATCATAATCTCTGGAGCCTACGCATTGGATGAAGGCGATGCGGTGTGGATGCTCGCCGTCCGATACCCGCAGAATCTCCCCTTCGTGGGGGCCGCTGGCCGACTGGAGACGTTCAAATTGAAGACTTGTCAGAACATTCGGAGCCCAGGAATAGCTTAACTCGAGCATCTGATTAGCGTCGAACAAACAGAAACCGGGGGAAAGAATCGCGGCGCCCACATCGAGATCAACGATTTCATCCTCTTGAGTGTAATCGATGGCTTTCGCTGAACACGCAGTCTCGCAGGCGCGGCAGGCATCGAGTTCCTCTCCTTTGAGAAAGTACATGCATGTGTCACGATCGATGACAGGAACTTTAGGTATGGCTTGCTGATACGGAATGTAAATGGAGGACCGCTGGACCAATCCAGCGTCGTAAGCGGATGTCACAGGCCGGGGGGGACGGGAGGAGACCGTGCTGAGATCCATCGCACCGGTTGGACAGACGATGGCGCACGCTCCACAGGCCATACAGATCGGGGAGTGCTTATCGTACGCCGGCCCAACCTCGCGGGTGTTGCCGCGGCCATGGAAATCCACTGCCCCGGACTTCATCAGTTCGGAACAGACTCTGGTGCACAGCCCACAAAGAATGCAGTCCTCATTCTTCTTCGGGAAACGCGTCTCGGTGACGCCAAGTTCGGCGGCGGCCTCTTTGACCTTTTCCATTTCAGGACATCGAGCCAGCAGGAGTTCCGCCATGATGCGGCGGGTCCTTAGCACCCGCTCGGTGTCCGTGCGAACGATCAGACCCTCCTGTACCGGATAGACACACGATGCCTGCATATCCGTGCGGCCGTTTTGCTCCACCTCGACGAGACAGAGGCGACAGGCGCCGTAGCCTCCCAGGGCCTTATGGTAGCAAAGCGTGGGGATGTTGATCCCCAGCTCTTGGCAAGCTTCCAGAACCGAACTTCCTGGTTCCAGGGTAACCGGCTGGTCGTCAATAGTTAGCGTAATCTCACTCATAGCTTCACAATTTCTCGTGTATCAAGCCGTATGATTTCTAACCCCTTTCTGTACTCATAGATGAAATCGACCTTGGGATTCCCTGCAATCAGCGTCTCCAAGGTAGCTGGAATGTCGCCCAAAGGCTTTCGATCCGGATGGCTGTAGAGGAAGGTTGCCTTGATCCTTGTGCCGGTCTCTGGCGTGGACGCTATCTCAAATTTGCCGCTGGCCTCTCTCGCTGCTTGGGCCAACAGCGCAAGGCCCATTCCCACCCTCCGACCCGGCTTGGAAGTAAAGAAAGGCTGGGCTGCACGGCTCAGTATCTCTTTATTCATACCTTTTCCGTTATCCTCAATCTTCAGGGTCAGCACATCCCTTTCCTCATCCTCCACCACCGATATCTCCACCCGGTTCGCCTCAGCGCGAATTGAATTCTCCACAATGTCCAAGATATGAAGCGACAGATCTTTCATCCCTCCGCCAGGACCCTTCGTCCGCCGATCTGCTTTAGGGCCATCCTTATCTCCGATACCGTTGGGGCTTCGACAAAGAAACGCGTGTATTCTGTACCGATCTCTTCAGGACGATGGGCATCTGAAGAGCAGATCACCGGCAAGTGTCCAGGCAATGGCAGCGTACTCCATGAGCTGATTTCGATTCCGTCGAGACCCAGTCCGTCTGGGATAAATCCAAGCTGGCTTGTTATGCTGAAGCTTGGACGGTCCACGTGGGAGGCGATTGCGATTCCTCCGAAGTTGTGGATGGCTTGCACGACCGCATCCAGCGTCAGGTCAGTGGCGCCAATCAACAACCTGCGATGGCGATCGATTACCCTGTCTTCATCATCCATTACTAGTTGCTCACCGAATATCTTCGGCTCATTTTCGCCAGAGAGGTGTGCATAGACAAGGTTCTGGGCCGCAGTAAGACTAGAATCGTCTGCAAACAGGCCTAACATGTGAACCTCTTCCTGGGTAGTGATCTCCATGCCTCCGATAACGGTGAACCCAACCTTTTCTGCAGCGCTTCTTGTTGCCAGGACATTCTCCGCAGAGTTATGATCACAGATCGCGATCACGTCCAATCCCCTTTCTCTTGACAGTCGAACAATATTGGAGGGAGACATCTCCCTTTCCGCACAGGGCGAAAGACACGTATGGATATGAAGATCCGCATGAAACACCCTCACGTCCTCATTCCAGAGATTCCGAGTTTGTACAATCGTCCGATCAGCTCAAATGCCGGAAGTGGACTAACCAGAAGCGGTACATTCTCTTCTTTTGCCTTCTCGAGCGTGTCCACCTCGGGCTCACGTGCGTTAACAAGAACGATCCCCGCTAGCTCCTTCATACTCGCCACGGCAATGATATTCTGATGGGTCTGAAGGGTCACCCATAGGTCCCTTTCCTGAGCGTTCGCGATCACATCACTCAACAGATCGCTTGCGTAGCCTCCATTCACTTCGCGCAAAAGCGATCCACTGCCTGCTATCACTTCAAGCTGTAACCGTTGCATTATCTCGGATAACTTCACGTTTGCCTCCCACGAGGATCTCGACTTCAAGGCGTGTTCCCACTCCAACCGTTGAATCAAGGCGCATTCGATCAGCACAAGTCTTGATATTGTACAGACCCATTCCAGCGCCGAACCCAAGCTCCCTCACCCAATCCGGGGCCGTGGAGAAGCCCGGACGCATGGCTTGGTCGACGTTTTCGATGCCAGGACCATCGTCTGTCACCTCAAGCCGAATTGAATCAGATTCAATTATCGCTGTAATCAGGCCACCGTTTGTGAAGAACATGAGATTCATCTCTGCCTCATACGTGGCAATGGCAGCCCGACGGACCGTCTGAGGGTCGATTCCCAGTCGCATGAGGGAGGTTTTCAGCCCACTGGCACTCGCACCTCCTCGTTCGACATCACCACCACCGGCCACATCGTACTCAAAGATCAGTGAACTTCGGTCAGCAACGATGTCCTCGAAGATATGGCTTGACCTGGGGTGTCGTGTCTCCGCTTGGCGGTAGTCGATGTCCAACTTTTTGAGCAACCCTGCGATAGAGTCCCCCTTGGTAAGAATGCCCACTACTTCTTTCGTCCCACGTTTGATGACCGGCAGACGGCCAAACCCAAGCCGCTCAAGCTTGTTGATGGCCTGGATGAGCGGCTCGTCGGCACAAACGGCAATGACATTTCTACTCATCCGATCGGCGACGGCGCAGCCTGGGCTACCCTCGCATAACCACTTGATAAAATCCTCCATGCTGATGATACCCACCAAGCGGCCGTTCTCGACCACAGGGGTGCCTGAGATGCGATTATCGCGCAGGATCTCACGGAGATTGCTCAACGGAGTCGAGGGCGTTACAGTGACGACGTCGTTATGCATCACATCGCCTACCCAAAGTTCATAGACAAGTTCCTGAATCTTGGTGATCTCCAGCTCAGGCAATCGGCGACGCCTCCTTTCTTGTCCCCGCGGGAAGCTTCGCTGCGTACAGCCGACCGCAGGACTCGTACATCAAGAGGGGAGTGGCGAACAAGGGTATGTCTTTCTCTTCTGCCAGTTTAACCGCTTCAGGTTCCGGTCGTTTGCCCCGAACAAAGCAGATACCGACGAAGTCTAGCAACTCTGCTGCCCGGATCACTTGGATGTTGGTCAATCCAGTTAAAAGCAATGAACCAGGACCGCGAAAGGACAACATATCGCTGATGAGGTCGCTTGCCTGACATGAAGCGACCTCGCGGGATCTCCAACGGCTGGAATCAACCTTTCGGACTGGCTCCGCTTCGAGAATCTTACAAACGTCCTTTAGTTTCATCGCACTATCACCGCCTCGAACTTACAAACCTCGCGACAGGCGCCACACTTGATGCACTGCTCCTGGTCGATGTTCTGTGGTTGGCCCTTTTCCCCAGTAATCGCCCCTTGCGGACAACTCTTCACACAAAGCATGCACCCCTTACATTTTTCCGGATCGATGGAGTAGGCGATAAGCACTTCGCAAACCCCGGCCGGGCAACGCCGCTCATTGATATGGGCCTCGTACTCGTCCTTGAAGTATCGCAACGTCGTTAAGACGGGATTGGGAGCCGTGCGGCCTAAGGCACACATCGAACCGTCCTCTACTGCCGGCGCAAGTTCATTGAGAAGCTCGATGTCACCGTCTTTGCCTTGTCCAGCGCAGATATTCGTGAGGATCTGGTGCATGGCCTGAAGCCCTTCGCGACACGCGGTACACCGCCCACAGGACTCGGAGGTGGTGAACTCGAGGAAATACTTGGCCATGTCCACCATGCAAGTTTCTTCGTCGACCACGATCATCCCACCCGAGCCCATGATCGCCCCGGCTTCCTGCAGGCGGTCGTAGTCTACCGAAAGGTCGAGCAGGTCACTGGGGATGAATCCCCCAGATGGGCCTCCAGTTTGAACAGCCTTGAGCTTCTTCCCATTTGGAATTCCCCCACCGATGTCGTACACGATCTCCCGCAGGGTTATCCCCATAGGAACCTCCACCAAACCCGCATTATTGATGTTGCCAGCCAGGGAGAACACCTTTGTCCCTTTGCTAGTGTCCGTTCCTATTTGCGAAAACCACTCCGCACCCCAGTTGATGATCACAGCTATGTTCGCCCACGTCTCGACGTTGTTGATGTTGGTCGGTTTTCCCCACAGCCCAGACTGCGCAGGAAAAGGCGGCCGCATCCTCGGTTCGGGCGGCCGTCCCTCTATGGAGGCGATCAATGACGTTTCTTCTCCGCAGACGAATGCGCCGGCACCTTCGAAAACGTCAACATCAAAGTCAAATCCCCTACGAAAGATGTCTTTGCCTAACAGGCCATAGTCTCGGGCCTGCTCAACGGCTCGTTTCATGCGCTTGATGGCGAGGGGATACTCCACTCTCACGTAGATGTAGCCTTGCGTGCCGCCCATGGCGTACGCGCCGATGGTCATCCCCTCAATAACGGAGTGTGGGTCGGCTTCAAGGACACTGCGATCCATGAATGCTCCCGGATCGCCCTCGTCGGCGTTACAGATGATGTACTTCGGCGTCTCGGGAGAGCTGCGGCAGAATTCCCATTTGAGTCCAGTGGGAAAGCCAGCACCACCCCTCCCTCGTAACCCAGATTTTTTGATCTCTGCGATAACTTCTTCGGGAGTCATTGAGGTAAGCGCTTTAGCCAACGCTCGATAGCCATCCCGGGCAATGTATTCTTCGATCTCATCGGGGTCGATCAAACCACGGTTCCTAAGTGCGATGAGGCGTTGGTTCTTGAAAAAAGGGATGTCACGAATATTGGGGATGGGGGCCTCTTCCCCGGGGGGCACGTACATCAACGACTTCACCGGTCTCCCTTTTAGGAAATGCTCTTCCACGACATGAGGAACGACTTCCACGGTAAGAAGCTGATAGAAGATCCCTTCGGGCTGGACAACGAGAATCGGCCCATTCACACAGAGGCCGCTTGCCCCGGTAGGCACAACTTTAACGTCGCCCTCCAGGTGCTTTTTCTTGATCTCCTTTTCAAGCGCATCCTTGACTTGCAACGCACCATTGGAAATGCAATTGGTGCACGTACAGATCATGGCATTGGTGCGATATATCATTCTTCTACAGCATCCTTTCGCTACCTTGGGCTAAGGCGTACGCGGTCACAATTTCTCCACCCATAATGTGTCGCGAGAACATCTCTTTGACCTTGTCGGGCGTTAGGTCAACGTACTTGACGGGGGGCTGGTCGGGTGCTTCTACGGTTATCATCGGCTCGCGGCTGCACAGGCCAGCACAGCTAGACGCGGCCACCAAGACGTCTTTGACATCATTTGCCTCGATCTCATCCAGCAGCGTTTTCATGATCGTCCGAGCCCCGGCTGCGATGCCGCAGGTTCCCATATGCACTATGACCCGCATGCGTCCCTCACCTTCGCGCAGGAGCATGGTTCGTTTCACCTTCTGCGCGATCTTGTCCAGATCTTGCGGTCTAAGCTTCGTCACGTTCCCTCCGATCTATATTCTGTGCGCTATAACCACCCGATTTTTCACTATGTGTAGGAGGCTAAGATATCTGGTATCTTTTCCTGAGTCAAATAGCCGTAGATGTCATCGTTAATCGTCATCACGGGGGACTGCCCGCAACAGCCGACGCACGAGACGCTCTCCAGGCTAAACTTGAGATCTTCTGTCGTTCCACCAACCTCTATGTTCAGCTGCCGTTTCACGGCCCCAAGGATCTTTCCTCCGCCCTTGACGTAACAAGAAGTCCCCAAGCAAACGCGGATCATCTGCTCACCCCGGGGTTCAAAGCTGAACATGTTGTAGAAGGTCGCGATGCGAAGAACTCGGGCAAGTGGAATCCCCAACGCCTCGGAGACCCTGCTCACCGCGGCCGGAGGAAGCCAATTGTAGCGTGCGTTGATCCCTTCAAGCACAGGAAGAAGAGCCCCCTTCTCGCTCGCATGTTCCTCCAGTATCCGATTCACTTCATCGAGCTCGTCGGAGGCGGGTTCCAACGGCTCAACAGGAAGCGGCTCAAGGTAGGCAAAGTTTCGCACCAGACAGCTCTCCATGCACTCTCCGCAGCCGGTGCACTTATCCGGGTCCACGGAACGGGCCTTTTTTCTTACGCGAACCTTGAATTTTCCCGGTCTCCCCTCGATGCTCTCCACCTCGGAGTAGGTGAGTTTCTCCACGTTGATGTGATTGCCGCACTCTACCATCCGGGGAGCAAGCGTGCACATCGCGCAATCATTCGTGGGGAAGGTCTTGTCAAGTTGGGACATGACACCGCCGATGGCGGGGCTCTTTTCCACGAGGTAAACTTTGAATCCAGCGTTGGCCAAGTCTAGGGAGGCCTGCATGCCGCCTATACCTCCGCCGACTACAAGCACCGCCCCGATCTTGTCCGTTATTGCTGGCATCGCACTTCTTTCAACATACCACCTTTTCCGTTGCCTAGCAGAGCATACATTGCTCATGGTCATTCAGGTGACGGATTTCCACCAAAAAAAATCCTTATTCAAGCATTCAATTCCAGCTTCAGCACATTTGTGCTTCTAACAATTTTCACAAATCCTTATACTAAATTTGTCCACTTCTGTCAAGGAGCCGCATTGCCTCAGTAAGAAAGTACTCCAAACCGTATTGTTGCCTTACCTTAAGAAATGCACTGGAAATATGAGGTTCACCACGTGGAAGCAACAGAGACTTGCCCTGTGAAATAAGTAAAGATGGGGATACTCCACGGGGTGAACAATATTCCACGGGCCCCAAGGAAGTACTACAAGAGGGTCGTTGTTGCCTTGCGCAAGGTCGGCGTGAGATAGATGTAGTTACTTGACTACCTCAATACAGGCAGCAGGGGTACAACACCTTCTTCAACGAAGGCAGAGAAGGGTAAATCGGATTAAGACCCGAACTTAGGATTCCAATTGTTGTAGTTAAAGAGCATTGGAAGAATCCGGCCGCTGAACCGGCACAGGCCACCGCGGCTTGCTTCACGCTCCCCAAAGGCGATGGTTGAGTCCTGACGCACGTTCGGCCCCACGAATAAGACCGGGACCGGCTCTGCCGTGTGATCTCCGTAATCGATCGGGGTTGTATGGTCGCCAGTGAACGCGAGGTGGGTTCTCTCCCAGTCGATATCCTCCATCAGCGGGCCGACCAACTCAGCATCGATGCGTTCGATGAACGCGGTCTTTGCCTTTGCATCATGGTCGTGGGCAGCGTTATCCGTCCCCTTGACGTGGAGGAAGACGTAATCTAACCTCCCAAGGGTCTCAAGCACGGTCTTCGCCTTGGATGCAAGGTCGGTATCGAGTCCGCCGGTTGTACCAGGGGCATCGATCCGTTCCATCCCACAAGCCAATGCAATCCCGCGGTAGAGAGCACCACCAGCGATAACGGCACCGCGCACTCCATAGAGCGTCTCGATCGGATCCAGGTAAGGAAGAATCGAAGCCCCACGTGCGAGGATGTAGTTTGCCGGGTGCTCCCCGGCGCGCTCACGCTGTTGATTCACAGGGTGATCGTGAAGAACCTCGTAACTGTAGCTCACCAGTTCGTTCATAGCAGTAGCCGTGCGACAGGCGGCTTCATCGTCATGCCCTACAACCGGCTGAAACGCAATTGCCTTCTTGCCGCTCTCGTGCGGGTCGTTATCCGTGACGAAAGGTGACAGCTGCTTCCCCCGCAGAAGAAGCGCTCCACGGTGCTGCGTGCTCGCGCGGAAGTCAAACTCAACACCCACGCTCTTCTCCAAGGAGATCGCATTAAGCGCTTCTGCTAGCTCGTGTTGCCCAGATGAGATTCGTCCCGCGCGCCGGTCCTCGACAATGAATCCATCCTCGTCAGGAGTCACGGTGGCAAAGTTTGCGCGAAAACAGATATCACCGGGCTGTACACTCATTCCAATTCCCAGGCACTCGAATACCCCGCGACCAGCATAGACTTGATATGGATCGTATCCCAAGAGCGATAAGTGCGCTGTATCACTTCCTGGTCTAATCCCAGGAGCAATCGGATCCACAAGCCCAATCACGCCCCGAGACGCTAGCTCGTCAAGGTTCGGAGTCTGCGCTGCCTCAAGGCATGTTTTTCCGCTCACATCGGTTGGTCGCCCACCCAGACCGTCTGCGATAATAAGAACTGCTTTCACAATCTCCCCCTTGTACAAGGGTAAACTACCAGAGTCCAATAACAAAATCAACCCGTGAAAGCTACTTCTTACATACCTCAGATTGCTATCAACCCCTGAAAAGCGGATGATTGAAAAGCCATGTTAAGGCAGACTGATGAAATGAAACTTAAGAAAGCGTTGTTATCCGCCATAAGAACGGCGGCAACTATCCTTCCAAGAGATGTTGTAATCACCTTAGAAGAAGCAATACAAAAAGAGGATTCAAAGTTAGCAAGAGCGCAACTTGCTGCGATCCTGGAAAACATTAAGATCGCCCGAACTGACTCAATCCCTCTATGCCAGGACACAGGGATCCAAACTTTCTTCATCCAAGCAGGGACAAGAAGCCCATACCTTGAACTACTCAACCCCGTGATTGCACAGGCAGTTATCGAGGCGACCGCAACGGTCCCATTGCGACCAAACACGGTTCATCCATTCACAGACAAGAATTCCGGGGACAATCTAGGTCGAGGTATGCCAGTAATTGACTATGAGCTAACAGAGAGCGACAAGATCATTATTACCCTACTCCCCAAGGGAGGAGGAAGTGAGAATTGCTGTGCGCTTAAGATGCTCACTCCCAGTGCAGGAATCTCCGCAATCAAGCGAGCAATAGTCGATCACGTTATCGCATGTAAAGGAGCGCCCTGCCCACCAACGATTGTTGGAGTGGGAATAGGGGGAGGCGCAGATGTTGCTATGAAATTGGCGAAGCGCGCAATACTCCGCAAGATCAAGATTTCTCATCCCGAACAACCGGTCGCCAAACTAGAGAAGGAGCTGCTTGAACTCATCAATAGAAGTGGTGTTGGGCCAATGGGACTAGGTGGAAATACTACTTCTCTCGCGGTACACATCGAGTACGCCTTCCGCCATCCAGCATCTCTTCCATTGGGAATCGTCCTCCAGTGTTGGGCAAGTCGGCGAGCGCAAATACAGATCAATAAAGATGGCTCGATCAAGGTGAGTTGATGGAACGCGACATTACCCTTCCCGTTGCCAACAATCTCGTGCGTGGGTTCCGCGCGGGAGATATCTTACACATCAGTGGCACGATTTTCACCGCCCGCGACGCGGCACATCACCTGTTAGTCAAACGTAAGAATGAGGAAAAGGAAATCCCATTTGACATCAGGCAAATGCCGTTATACCACTGCGGACCGCTGGTAAGAAAAAAGGAATCACGCTGGCAGATAATCGCGGCTGGACCAACAACCAGCATGCGCATGGAACCGTTCGAAAGCCAGTTTATTTCCCTCTTCAGCACCACAATCATCATCGGTAAAGGCGGAATGGGGGAGAAGACCCTTGCCTCTTTGCAGGAAGTGGGGGCGGTATATGCCCACTATGCCGGTGGAGCCGGTGCCCTCGCCGCGCGTGCGGTTACCCAAGTAGTCGATGTTTACTGGCTCGACAAGCTAGGTATGCCTGAAGCCGTTTGGATTCTCGATGTGGAGCGTTTCGGGCCGTTGATAATCGCCATGGATAGCCACGGAGAAAGTCTGTACCATAAACTGGACAAGACGGTCAACAAGAACATGGAATGGATCCACAGACAAATCAACAAGGGAGCATTGCAGTGACAGAAGAGCGCCTGAGCATAGAAGAGATGAAGAGAAAAGCGCAGATCCCGGGGGAAAAAGCGCCAGCTTGGCACGCTTTTTACCGCGGAAAGATAGAGACAACGATCAAGTGCGCGGTAACCGGATTGGACGACTTTGGGATTTGGTACACGCCGGGTGTTGCCACCCCTTGTCAAGAGATCAAACAGGACAAGAGCAAAGTGTTCGACTACACAAACAAAGCAAACACAGTCGCCGTTGTTTCTGACGGGTCACGCGTCCTCGGTCTCGGGAATATCGGACCACAGGCAGGTCTTCCCGTAATGGAAGGAAAAGCTCTTTTATTTAAGTGCCTTGGTGGTGTTGGGGCATTTCCCATCATGCTTGACACCCAAGATCCCGATGAAATCGTGCAGGCTGTGAAGTGGATAGCTCCAGGATTCGGGGGGATCAATCTAGAGGATTTCGCGAACCCAAAGTGCTTCTATATCCTCGATCGATTGCGCGAGGAGCTTGATATTCCGGTATGGCATGACGATCAACAGGGCACCGCATCGATTGCCCTCGCAGGCATTATCAACGCGCTAAAAGTCGTAGGCAAGGATATGAATAAGGCTACTTACACTGTCATTGGAACAGGAGCGGCGAACATCGCTTTTGTTCGTATTCTCCTGAGCGCCGGAGTACCGGCGGGAAACCTGATCCTCGTCGATAGTAAGGGAATCCTCCATTCCAACCGTGAGGACCTAGAGAAGAACAAGGAACAAAATCCATATAAGTGGAAATACGCCCTTGAAACGAACGCCGAGGGCCGCACCGGAGACATGGCAAGGGCAATCGATGGCGCTGATGTGCTAATCGCTGCCTCCAAGCCCGGACCAGGTACAATCAAGAAAGAATGGCTGCGCTCAATGAACAAAGATGCGATCGTATTCGTCATGGCTAACCCGGTCCCTGAGATCTGGCCATGGGAGGCAAAGACAGCAGGAGTAAGAATTGTGGCAACCGGTCGTTCTGACTTCTACAATCAGGTGAATAACTCAATCGGTTTTCCCGGGATCTTCCGGGGGACACTTGATGTACGCGCGCAAACGATCACCGACGAAATGGCAATTGCTGCTTCGCATGCCATTGCAGAAACAGCCCAGGTAAAAGGCATCCACGATGAATATATCGTCCCCACAATGATGGAGACAGATGTATTTGTCAACGAGGCGGTCGCTGTTGGACTAAAGGCAATCGAACAGGGAATTGCGCGAAGACCACTTACCGCGGATCAGTTGCGTCGCGAAGCGGAAGAGAAGATCCATCACGCACAACAAGAGACAAAGATCCTGATGAATGCCGGACATATTGCACCACCACCATTAGCTTGACAAGAAATGAAAACTAGGAGTAGTATCAGTGCCATGGATAACAGGAAGTACTTCCTCATAGTGAACTTGATCGCTGGACGGGGTCATTGCAGGGATATCTTCCCTCGAGTGAAAGCTGAATTGGATCGCCGTAATCTCAGCTATGACACCCATTTTACTAACGAACCCATGGAAGCGGCCAATGTGGCGCAAATGGTAATCGAGGCAGGATTTACCCATATCGTTGCTGTGGGTGGGGATGGGACAATCAATGAAGTGGTAAACGGTATCGTGAAGTCAGAAACACCCTACCCACTAGGAGTAATCCCAGCGGGGAGCGGTAACGATTTCGCGCACGTAACAGGAATCCCAACTGATCCAATGGAAGCGATTGAGCTCCTCGTATCTGGGGAGGAGCGCGTGATTGACTTGGGATACATCGTAGGTGATCGGTACTTCGTCAACGGCGTGGGAATCGGAATCGACGCCCAAGCGGCCCGCGATGTCCTAGGTATGAATCACTTGCGGGGAACAACCGCCTACCTCTACGCCGCGGTAAAAGAGGTCATTCTATTCAAGGCATTCCCGGTGAAGCTAGTCGGCAAGGGCTGGACCGAGGAAAGAGAGTTCATCTCCATTGGAATAGCGAACGGGAAGTATTCCGGCGGCGGGTTTAAGCTTGCCCCCAGGGCCGAGATCGATGATGGTCTGCTCGACATTGCTGCGATTGAAGATTTCCCTTCGAGGATCAAACGGTTAATCAATCTACCACGGGCACGAAAGGGTACACATCTGGGTCTCGCCGAGGTACATTACCATCAAGATCCTAAAGTGACAGTCTCCTCTCCAACGAAATTAGTCGCTCACATCGATGGTGAGGTATATCGCCTGCCGAAAAGCCCATTTGAAATCGCTGTCGCCGCGAAGATGCTCCATGTGATAGCAACCCCGCCACAGAGCGGACCGAGCAGCTAGCTCGAAGCCTCCTTTGGCAATGCTTCTTGCCTTGTAGGAAACTAGCTGGTATCTTCCGCGTAACTAAGAAGTATCTCTCCAATGACAAGCATATGGTGATCGTTCTCTTTGTAGTACTTCTGTAGGATCTTTGAGGAGGAGAAGTCGACTTCTTCCAGCTGTTTACGCAGCAGGATGCGGCACTCGTAGTGAAGGGCGCACTCCTCGATGATTGGGGTGTTCACCTCTTCGGAGGCAGCTAACGTCAGTCCACAGGCAGCCACCTTATCAATGTCGCTCCCTGATTTGGTTCCGCAAAAGAGAAGTTCTTCTTTGAGCGTGTTTGGCCCAGGAACGTTCACCGTAAAACTCTCCGAAGACTGCAAACAGCTGTAAGTATAGCGCGAATGCCTGACAAGCACTATGAAGACTGGCCGGCTCCAGACAATCCCCATCTCGCCCCAGCCAATTGTCATCGCATTTGCCTTGCCATCTTTATTCAGAACCACTAGAAACACTCCATCTCCGGAAAGGGCTTTCGCCAAGAGATCAGCACGGTCACTCCAGGAAAGTAGCTTTTTCACTGCTTCCTCCTTAGTTTTGCGCGAATTCTGATAGCAATTATACGGTTGACAATTCTGATGGCAACTCGCCAGCAGCGCAGGGGGACCACTAGAGAAGATCGGGAAAAACCTGTAAAGTTGTTCGTGAAGAGAACTGGCTTTGTACATGCTTTCACAAAAGGAGAGCGATGGAATCCATCGATGAGCGGTCTCTGACCGGATCTTGCGGCTTGTACTGCGGCCTGTGTCCACGCTATCAGTCAAACGCACCGAGTCGATGCCAAGGTTGTCAATTAGGAACAACGCGTTCTTACTGTAGTGTTTACCGTTGTTGTGTCACTAAGCATAAATTCCTGACCTGCGCTGAATGTCCCCAGTACCCCTGCGGAAAGCTGCTGCGCACGCTTAGAACAGACAGAAAGGAAGACAGTTTCCTAACCCACAAGCAAGCCCTTCCGAACCTCGACGAGATCAGGAGAGATGGCCTAAGTTCTTTCTTGGATGAACAGCGCAAACGCCGCTTATTGGCAGAATACCTTATCGCGAACTACAACGCCGGTCGCTCGGTAACCCTCTATTGCACGGCTTGCGCGCTGCTCCCTTCCCGTACAGTCGAGAGAACAATCTCCAGGATGGAAAGATCACTGGATGAGTTATCTAAACACACGAAAGAACGCAAGGAACTGGCCAAGGAGATGAGAAAATTACTGAAAGCGGCTGCCTCAGATGTCCACATTGACCTGGCATTACGAAGAAAGACAACCCGGCCATAGGTCGCCATTATTGGCTACTGCCATCGTTTTCCCGCTTCTGTGTGATAGCGCTGACACTGGGGACAAGATTGGCAACTGCCTCAGCCAGCTGGATATCCCCTGTGGTTGTTATCTTGAGATTGATCGCCTCTCCGGAAACGGTCCACACTCTGGCCCCTGCCGCGAGAGCGGCCTGCGCATCATCACTCAGTGATGCATTACTCATTCTCAGACACTCGCGAATTAGTTCTCGCTTGAACCCTTGCGGAGTCTGCATTCGTAAGAGCCCTTGCCTCCTGACCTCTTCCCTTAAAAGGCCACTTACCTCATCCTTGTAACGAAGTGTGTCGGCTACAGGAATCACGGGCACACATGCACCGTACTGCCTTACTCCCGTTACTACACGCGCAATCAACGCCTGACTAGGGAATGGACGAGCAACATCATGAATCAAGACGATGTCACCGGTTGCCTCTTCTATCCCGGCAAGGGAGGAATCCTGCCGTTGCTCTCCACCATACACAAACCGAATCTCCTTTTTCATTCCTTGTACAAGGGATGCTGCGCGCTCCTTCTCTTCACGCGCTACGACAATGATGATCTCATCAATCAACGGGGATTGGAGAAAAGGGCTCAATGCATGAAGGAGTAGGGGGCGGTGAGCAATCTCAACATAGACTTTGTTCCCTTCAATGCCAACCCTTGCGCCTCTGCCAGCAGCAAGGAGGATACCACTAATCTGTGTGGTCATCGTTATTTAGGGAAGGATCACTCTTCCGTGCTGGTTTCCGTCACCTTGATCAGGCTGTCTCCATAGGGACTAATCTCGTAAATCTCCCAAACACCGGAACGATTAGAGTTGAACAAGATTGTGTTCTCGGTTGTCCACATTGGGTTTACATCATCATCTTCGTGCGTAGTAAGCCGAGCCGTTTGTAACGTGTCAACATTGATGACGTACAGATCAACGTTCTGGTCGAGGTCGGAACAGAATACAATCTGATCCCCTTGCGGAGACCAGCTCGGCGCCCAGTTATTGCCCTCATTGCTGGTTAACTGCGTTTCTTCGTCACTGTAAGGCTGTCGCGTATAGATCTGAAATCCCTTCTCACCAGGAGATGCAAAGGCAATAGTCTTACCATCAGGTGAAAGGTCTGGCTCCCAGTTTGTGAGCTCCGGTTCGCTTCCTTGGAAAAGAGAACAACCTCTAATTCCCATAAATCCCAGAAGTGCTATTACCGCAACAACTCCGATAATACCCATTCTTTTCAAGCCTTCCTCCTCCTTACTTTTCCCATCGGGGGTTTTCTCCTGCAGGTTCAACGAAGAGCATCCGTCCCGCTTCGGTCTGCAAAGTGCTCTTGACCGTTGTTCTAATCTTACGACCAATGTGTCGCCGGCCATTTTCAACCACGATCATTGTGCCGTCGTCCAAGTAGCCAATTCCCTGGCCTATTTCCTCTCCACGATCAATCACTTCCATGACAATCTCCTCTCCAGGGATGAACTGAGGCTTCACAGCACTAGCAAGTTCATTAACATTCAGTACTCTTATTCCTTCAACACGCGCCACTCGATTTAGGTTGTAGTCAGTAGTGAGTAATGATCCTCCCTGTTCTCGAATCATATGAATTAGCTTTCGATCCACTTGCTTAACAAAGGGATAATCCTGCGAGCAGACACGAATGTTCACATGTTCATTTTGCATCAAGCTATTGAGAATCTCTAGCCCCCGTCGCCCCTTGCGACGACGTAAGCCGTCCGAAGAGTCGGCAATATTCTGTAGCTCGCTGAGAACGAATTCCGGCACACGAATTTCCCCTTCCAGAAATCCGGTCTCTACAAGGGGACCAATCCTCCCATCAATGATCACGCTTGTGTCGAGAACCTTACTGGAGAGGTTGTCATCCATGTTTAGTCTGTCAACCAGCTTAGTACGTCGCCCAAGAAAAGATGACACAAGGGACGTCTTCAGTCTATATCCAACACACAAGCCAAGGAGAAGGGCTGTAATAAGGATAGTTCCCTGAGCTATTTTTACCCCGATTCCTGCGGGAAAAATAAGTCCGAACGAAAACAGAACAATAGTCCCGAGAACCGCAAAGCCTAAGCCGGCAAACAAGCTATTGATAAGGCGCACTATGGTCTTCTCTTCGTTAACTGCCGCCGGTCTGCGCCATACACTGACAACCAACCAAGCTACACACAAACCTCCTCCTATTCCTCCGGCCAGGAAAGCCGCCCACGTGGCTGTACCAGTCAACCCTAGAGAAAGTCTCTGGCTTACAGCAACTGCCGCGCCAAACATAACTAGGAAAATACCGAATAAATACTTGAGCACTTACACCTCCCACTAGTTAGAGAGAAATACCTTGCTTGCTTGTTTTGCATTTGTTTTCCGCTATTTTTAATTATATACTGCGCTTGACATCAAAACAAGATTTTGCTATTCTATAGGGCATAACAAGCACTTGCTTCGAGGTAATAAGAGAAGCACTTAGTCGAGCGACAATGAAGGGAGGGGGGACACTGAGCGCCACCTGGACTGTCCGCGAGATTGTTAACTGGACACGTGGTTATTTCAAGAAAACTGGTATTACACAACCGCGGCTAGAAGCAGAGATTCTTCTTGCTCACTCACTTAACGTAGACCGCCTCCACCTCTACCTGGCGCCGGACAAGCCATTGACACTTGCGGAGCGAGAGCGGTTTAAAGAGGTGATAAGAAAGCGCCGAGACGGTGTCCCTCTGCAGCTTCTGACTGGCGAGGTTTCCTTCTTTGGCCTACGTTTCCACGTTCGTGAAGAAGCGCTTATTCCTCGACCGGAAACCGAGGAATTAGTAGAGAAAGCACTTAGCCTTGCCCCCAAGAATCGTGATATTAGATGCCTCGACCTGGGGACTGGGACAGGAGTGATCGCGGTTTGTCTAGCAAAGTTCCTTCGTCGCGCTAACGTAACTGCTGTCGACATCTCACCGAAGGCCCTTCGTCTCGCAGGCGACAATGCTGAACTAAACGGTGTTGCCGACAAGATCCTCTTCCAAGAAAGTAATTGGCTAGGAAAAGTCCATGGGCGATTTGACTTGATTGTCTCTAATCCCCCATATATAGATGAGGCGCTGCTTGAGAAATTGCCCACAGAGGTTCGTGAACACGAACCACGCGTTGCCTTGAATGGAGGCAATAATGGAACAGAACAGATTGAACTCCTATTGGAAGATGTACGCACCCACATGAACAACAGCGCCGTACTCCTCCTGGAGATCGGAGAGAGCCAAGCCAGTCAAGTCCTGCAACTGGTGGGAAGGGTGGGGCTGGTCGAAGCCAATATTGCCAACGATATCGCTGGCAAACAGAGATTCGTGATCGCCACATGTCCGTAATGATCCAGGTTTCTGAACTTCACTTTTCAACAGATGACGGATTCACAGTATTTGAAGACGTTCACCTGCACATCAACCGGGGCGAGTTGGCGTTCTTGATTGGCCCATCACAAGCAGGAAAATCCCTTTTGTTGGGACTGCTGGCTGCGCAGATCCCTTCACAACAAGGGCAAATTTTAGTCTGCGGGCGGAATGTCGCGCGACTCCATCAAGAAAAGGCCTTTGCTCTACGGAGGAAGATTGGCTTTCTCCCACAACATTTCACATTGCTGCCGAAATCCGCTGTTTACAACATAACCTTTAAATTAAGAGCTCTAGGGACTTCCCGAGAGCAGGCCGAAGAACAAGCGCTTGCCGCTCTGGAGACTGTGGGATTGATCGACAAGTTTTCTACTCCAGCAACAGAATTCAACGCCATTGATCAACTCAAACTAGCTATCGCTATCTCGATCTGTAATGAACCCCCTCTTCTGCTCTGCGACGAACCCCTAAGTGGGCTTTCGCCAGAACAGAAAAACGAGGTAATCGCTCTATTGGAACGAATTAATGGCCGAGGCATGACGATTCTTGTGACGGCGAAGGGGGGCCTCCCGCCCACAAAGACTTCATATCGCACTATCTTGATCGCCGATGGAAGGATAGAAGAAGAATGAGCGTTTTCTTGTTTCTTTTATGTGAGTTTATTCGTTCAATTAGAGCAAGAACCGGGGTGTTACTTCTCTGTTTTCTCCTTCTTATCTTCTCTTTTCTCGCCATATTCTCTTGTTTCTTTCTGCTTGGAGAATCAAAGAGTGACGATCAAATATTGATCCCTGGAGAGATCACTCTCTACCTCTCTGGACAGCTTTCAGTACAGCAAGTTCAAGACCTCTATCTGAACATCCGAGAGATGCAAGAAGTCAAACAGATCAACTACCTGTTCCGCCAAGAAATAGACAAGGGACTGATAGCAAACGCATTGCTAGTCCGCGCAGTAAACACAGATATAGTTCCCGCCCTGCACAGTGTATTGGGCCAATTGGAAGGTGTCGCGCGAGTGGAGTCTCGCGCCTCCGCAGACAAGGCTGCGGTTCCATTGTCCACAGTGCTAAGAATCGGCCTGTTGATTGGGCTAGCGATAACTGTACTCGCGGGTCTAGTGCTGGCGCGAATGGGATTTGCTGAGCTTCTGCGCTCATGCACTGCTAAGATGAAATTACTGCGTTTATCTGGCACCGCCGAGCAAACAATCCGGTTCCCGATAGCTGCAATGGGAGCCATTTGTGGCCTTATCGCTACTGCCTTGTTGATAGGCGTTATCTACCTTCTACACTCATTCGCGGCTGCAAACCCACAACAGTTCTTAAACACAGCCTCCGGGCTTATTGATCCAGCCACAGTACTGATGACAAGCTTGCTCTGTGTTCCCCTCGGTTTTCTCCTGGGAAGCCTTGGAGGAATTTTGGGAGCAAGCCTCACTGAATCCTGCAGCTCTTAGCTCTACTCATAGCGTAGCGCGTCGACAACTGGGAGTTGCGCCGCACGCCACGCAGGCCACAAGCCAGCAATCGCACCAATGCCAAACGAGCAAACCAGGGTAGTCAAGATTAATGTCGGGCTAGCTACCACGGCCATCTCGACCCCGAACAACCGGCCAATAATCGACGAAGCGGCTGCGCTAAGCCCTAACCCCAACAGCGTTCCCACAATGCCTCCCACCAGCCCCATCAGGCCGGATTCGATCAAGAAGATGGTCAGTACGTGACCGTTCTTCGCGCCGACGGCCTTCATCACGCCGATCTCCTTCGTTCGCTCGAGGACCGAGGTGAACATCGTATTCATCACCCCAACACCACCAACCAGAAGGGAGATCCCGGCGATTCCGGCGAGGAATGCGCTGATCGTCGAGGTCATCGTGCCGATCACTTCGCTGATATCGGTGTAGGTCACGGCCGAGATCTCGGAGCCGCGAGCGTTCAGGATCTCTTCGGCGCGATCGGCGACTTCATCGACATCCTCACCGGGATTGACCCGCACCACCGTGATCAAGACATCCTTCGCCGGTCCCCAGAGGAGATCCATCGTCTCGTACGGGACATAGATTGTGTCTTGGTTCTGGCTCTGGTTCATCCCCCCAGCGAAAACGCCGCGCGATCCCTCGTCTTCCTCGGCTGGAATCAGAATGCCGACGACGGTTAGAGAGAGCTCCGCGGCACCCTCGCCCGCGACGAAAACCGTATTACCAACCGAGGCCTGGAACCTGTTGGCGATTTCGCTGCCAAGGACGGTCACTGCCTCTTCGCCTACGTCGAACAGCCTTCCACCTTTCTGCACTTTCAGTTCCCCGGTAAACGACTCGAATTCGGTGATCAACTCGGGAGAGAGACCACTGACGGGAAAGAACCCTTGTAGGGGCGTTCCATCACTTCTCGGCGGACCCTGAAGAAAGGCGGTGCGTTCCCGCACTGCTGCAGCAACCTTGACCCCTTCGACCGCCCGCAAGGTTGCCAGATCGAGAGCGTACTCCTCGGAACCGCCTGGGCCGTGCGCCTGGGGGCCGAACGCGCCCTCGTTCATGATGATGAACGTGTCGACACCGAAGACGCTGGCAATCTGATCGGTGATCGTGCGTTCGAGGCCGAGCCCGATCGAGATCAGCGCGACGACTGCCGTGATTCCGATGAACACACCGATGACGGTGAGCCAACTCCGCATTCGTCGGTGCATGATGCTCTGTCCGGCGAGTACCAAGAAGTCTTTAAGCATGGGAATCATCGCCTTCGGTGGTAGTTCCTAAGGTCGAAGGTTCGTTTATCGAACCGTCGACATCACACCCTGTAGAAGGAACACCAGATTCTCCTTCTACTCCGTAGCTGCTTACAGCGACCACGCACCCGTCTCGCAATCGGACGATGCGATCAGCAATCGCCGCCGCGTCCGGGTCGTGCGTCACGATGATCACGGTCTTCCCGTCATTCACGCTCAATTTCTTGAGCATTGCGAGAACCGGTGTACCGCTCTCGGTGTCCAAGTTTCCTGTCGGTTCGTCGGCTAGGATGATTTCCGGGTCGTTCGCCAACGCACGGGCCATTGCCACGCGTTGCCGTTCTCCACCGGAGAGTTCATTCGGTTTATGCTTGACCCGATCTCCGAGACCAACCTTGATCAACAGTTCGCGAGCACGCCGCGCCCGTTCTCCTTTGCGAATTCCTTGAAAGATCATCGGAAGCTCAACATTCCTCTGCGCGGAAAGCGTCTGGACTAGGTTGAAGGTCTGAAAAACGAACCCGACTTTCTTTCCTCGAAGCGCAACGAGTTGGTGCTCCTTTAGCTGCTGTAGGTCTTGTCCATCGAGGAAGGCCGTCCCGCCAGTCGGAGTATCGAGCGCCCCGACAATATGCATTAGTGTCGACTTCCCCGAGCCGGATGGTCCCATGATCGCGATGACTTCACCCTCCTCAACCACAAGGTCGAGACCACGCAACGCCCGGACTACCGTCTTTCCAAGTCTGTAATCCTTAGTAATTCCCCTAAACTCAAGTAGTGGCACAGCTAGTCCTCCAGTGCGGTAAATGTGTATTCGCTCAGCTCCATCTTGAGTACTTCCACCCATTCCTCATCATATCTGTTCTCAATGATCGTCCGCGGGAACATATATACTGGATGTGACAACTCAAACGCAATCCTTATCCGGGTATCTTCTTGAGCCGGATCAATGAAGGATCCTTCTAGACACCGCACCCCCGCAATCTCCACACTAACGATGTCGCCAAATGTTACTCCGTCCGGGAGGAGGTATTCCTGTCCTTCTTCAAGGCGAGATCGTTGACCCATCACTGCTTGCAGCGAGGAGGAGCTGACATCCCCTCCACTTCCATACAACATGCTTGCCCCACCAAAGAGAAGCCCAAAGCTAGATAGTTGGCTCTTGCTCCCACTCGCCTCAACAAACATGCCCAGGGTATACTGTCCATCCCCGTGTGAAACAACGGTCACTTCCAAACTCTGGGGCGCTTGCATCTCTCCACTTACTATTCTGTACACCATCTTTGTCGTTCCAGTTGGAAACGCCGCCAGATCAACTTGACCGGATGCTGACAGGACAAACCCCAGCAACCCAAATAACACTAACAAAACCACGATCTTATTCATCATATTCCTCCTGTTTTTCGCTCCATCGCTTCCGCCCGTAGCCCTCCACACGATATAGGATTGACTGACAATCTTCAATCCCGTGCACAGGGGAAACAGGAGTTAATGCTGGCGCCCTCTACGCTTGAACACCCCAAACAAGCGGCTTATCCCCCTATTGAAGAGATAGAATAGGCCAACTCCTACCAGGAGAAGCTCGACAAATTTGAACATCAACGAGAACGCCACTGCCTCCGCTCTTCCCACTCCGACAAGCGCAAAGATACCAATCGATGCGGCTTCGCCAGTTCCCAGCCCACCAGGGGTAATCCATAGGAAGAAAGAGATCATGATGTTCAGTGTGAATATAAGAGATAGCTGAGCAAAGTCAAACGTTTGATGTGTAGAGAAATAGAAGAACACCTGCGGGCGCATGTAGACAAGGAAGTTCGCCACCATCTGGATGAGAAATGCCAGCAGTGTTCCCTTCCAGTGCCGGCTAAACGCATCATAGATCTCATCCTCGGTTTCAGCAACCTTAGCTGCCGCTCGCTCGATCCCGTTATGCCAGCGGCGGAACGGATATTTCAGCAGTCGGATTATCCGGCTGATCCATTTGAAGTTTCCCACAAAATTCACTAAACCAATAATGATCCAGAACACGACAAAGGCAACTCCAATTACTATAACTCGCTTCTCTATCGTGTTAATATCTGGGGAAACAACGGCATAGAAACCTCCGATAAGGATGAACATAACAAGGCTCAACCCTCCAAGAAAGCGTTCCACAACGATGGTTGCGAAGATGCGCGTCATTGGAGCGTTGGCGTGTTCGGCAGCCATCAGGCCTCTGACTGGCTCCCCTCCGAAGTAGAGCGAGGGAGTAAGATAACTCACGGCGAATCCACTCATCCGCGCACCAATGATATGCCTTATCGGAAGCCTGACACCGTAAGAGCGCAGGATAACCCACCATCCTAGAAGCAAACTGATCGTAGTAAGAAACACATTCCCCATCACGGCGACAATGCCAATACCGCCCAGCTCCTGAAGCTGCGCAAGGATGCTACGCCAGCCAACGTAGTAAACAATAGCGCCAAATAGGCCAAATCCAATCACAACGGAAAGCGTGTAGCTTAACTTTTTCCTGAGTGGTCTATTCATAAGGGAATGTTATCCTATATTCCTTTTTCATCTCAACGCCAGAGAAAGGATCATCTTCAAGGCAGCCCCAACTGAGGCTTCCTTATTTGACATGCGGCTCCCTGACCAGACAAAGCGCTTCCCTACTGATCCCTTTTCACTTACAACCGCTATGTACACCAAGCCGACCGGCTTAGACTGAGTTCCTCCCGTTGGACCAGCAATCCCAATAATTGCCGCGGCAATATCACTCTGAAAAAGCTTCCTACATCCCTTGGCCATCGCTTGTGTTGTCTCGCGGCTTATCGCTCCCTTTTCCGCCAAGATATGGGCTGGAACCCCGAGAAGCGTTGCTTTGACCTCATTCTGGTAAGCAACAACGCCACCACGAAAATAGTCAGATGCTCCTGAGACATCTGTAATGCGGCTTGCCAGGAGCCCTCCGGTACATGACTCTGCAACAGAAATAGTTAACCTCTTCTCATGTAACACTTCTCCCAATTGTTCCTCGAGCCGGGGCATCTTCCCTCCTTATCCTTAGAATCCCATATTCTATTTCATCAACAAGCAAGAGGACAATCCTCACGCCCACCAACCCATCTTAAGCGCCAATTGCATAGATCTCTAACCGAGCATTGAGAACATGCCGGGCGCTGTGGATGACATAGCTCCCGCCCGAAGCGGATCAACTGAAGATGCAACTGCTTCATAAACAAGGGATCGCGAGGAAGGATCGCGTTCATTTGCTCGTGTGGGTCATCCGATGAGCCTACGACACCGACACGGGTCAACACACGCCGGATATGCGTGTCCACTGGAAAATAGGGCTTATCAAAAGAAAAGAGAACGACAATTCCTGCCGTTTTCGGCCCTATACCAGGTGACGCGAGGAGCCAGGTCATCATCCCGTTTAACGTGTAATTGGCGAGGAAGGATAGCGTAAGATCCCCTTCCCTTTTCTCAATCCGATCAAGTATCTGTTTGATGCGCGCCGCTTTTTGGCGGTGCAGCCCGCCAATTCGGATCACCGCGGCAATTTCGTCTACCTGTGCATTCTTCACAGCGGCAAAATTCCCAAAATGCTCAATAAGGGCACGATACGCTCTCTCGGAGTTGTTGTCATTCGTGTTCTGGGAGAGGATGGTCCTAATCAGCATTTCAAGCGGATCACGCTTAGCAACGCTGATCTGTCCATAACGATCGTGAAGCCGTTTTGCAATCCACCTTACTTTCTCCTCCGCCTTCATGCCAACAAGGATAGGAGGGCAGGTCCTAAGAATGCAACTGGAAAAATGACAAAACAGTTGTTACAATCCGCGCAAAAGGAGGCTCTGATGATTAAGGCAAATCACGAACAACAACTCGCTATACGGCTGGAAGATGGAGAGGAATTGATTCCTTCACTGCTCGCCCTCGGAATTGATTCGGGGATCATCCTAAATGGGGTTGGCATGCTGCGCGAGCTTGAACTTGGTTACTGGAATGGAAAAAGCTATGACATTAAGCGAATTGATGAACCGGTAGAGCTCCTGTCCTTACAGGGAAACTTTGCCCGCAAAGGCGAGGAACGCGTTGTTCACTGCCACACCACAGTGTCAAAACAGGGCGGTGCTGCGCTTGGCGGACATGTGATCGGGGCAATCGTTAATAACACCGCAGAGATTTTCATCCACAAACTATCTGGAATTACCCTAAGAAGAAAGATGGAGACGACCGGCCTCGCTGGGCTCTACCCACAAAAGAGTTGAACTCCCTGATCGTTCCGCAACCCGTTCAGAAAGTCGCCACCATGCATGCGAGGACGTCCTTCTCGCTGTATCTCGATAACCTGAAGTAGCTCATCTCCCGTTCCGACAAGCAACCTCCCCGTCTCCCTCAACGCAATCTCTCCGGGCACCACTTCTCCACACTTAATCCCCGTAAGTAGGGTTCGATGGAGCTTCATTCTCTCGCCGCCCAGGTAGGTGAACGCGCCCGGCCAGGGATTCATACCACGTACCTTATTATGAAGATCGCGTGCGTCTCTCTCCCAATCAAGTAGTCCATCATCGCGAAGTAGCTTTGGGGCTAGTGAAGCGTCTCTCTCCTGTTGCGGAATAGGGTTGATATCTCCAGATTCGATCTTGCTTAAGGTTCTAAGAACTACACGGGACCCAAGAACAGCAAGACGGTCGTGCAGGTCATTCGCGGTTTCATCTGAATCGATGGAAAGGCTCTCGCTAAGGAGGATCTTTCCTGTATCCACTCCTTCATCAATCAAGAAAGTCGTGATACCTGTTACATCATCACCGTGGATAATTGCCCAGGGTATCGGCGCCGCCCCGCGATAGCGCGGGAGAAGAGAGGCATGAATGTTGATCGTTCCTTGCGCGGGTAGCGAGAAGACCACCCGACGTAGAATCTGCCCATAAGCAACAACAACAATTGCCTCGGGCTCTGCCGCTCGCAATGCCCCTATTGAATCGTCGCTATTGATCTGAACTGGCTGGATAACTCTCAGTCCAAGCTTCTTCGCCGCTACCTTGATCGCAGGGGGCTTAAGCTCATGCTTTCTCCCCGCGGGTCGATCCGGTTGAGTGACAACAAGCGCCACCTCATGCGTCTCTGCAAGCTCATTTAGAGAGGGGCAGGCAAATAGCGCGGTTCCAATGAAGACAATTCTCACGGCTTTTCCTCGCGCTGCTGGCGCATGTAATCATTAAGAACACTACGCCGCCTTACAGGAGTTAGGTAATCGATGAATAGAATCCCACCTAGATGATCCACCTCATGCTGTAGTGCGCGAGCCATAAGCCCTTCTCCTTCGACCTCAATCTCTTTTTCATCAAGAGTAATCCCACGAACTTGGGCTCTAAGCTTACGAACGACTGGGGCATCTACTCCAGGAATACTTAGACAGCCTTCAAGATTTTCCTCTTCTTCCTCCGAAGTTTCGATGATCTCCGGATTGATTAGGATGTACAACTTACCGTCAAGATCAAAAACAATGATGCGTTTGGCGACTCCAATCTGTGGCGCAGCAATTCCTACCCCGTTCGCTCGGAGCATTGCTTCTACCATTTTTTTGGAGATATTCTTGATCTCCTTATTGATGACTTCTACGGGATCTGCCACCTGGCGAAGTACGGAATCCCCGTATGTTCTGATTGTCGCCGACATTGTCCTTGCCTCCAAGAGCAACTGATTATATAGTAAGCTTCGGCATGCGACAAGAAAGTGAGACCCTGATGGTACAAATCAGAAAGATCCTTCGCCTAGAGCGCACGCATGGATACAACGATGACGCTGTTATGTGTGGGTTGGAAGAGTTCATTCGACTGAACTTCCCGACTGCTGCGCCGCTTGTATCCGGATACGGTCAACTCAACCACTTCGACCGTCGACGCGCTATTGGCCAGCTTGACGAACGTATCGCACAAGGAGAGCCTGGATCTCCCGCAACACCTAGCATAGACGATCTCTTCTTACCCGTTCAACAGGCAGAAGGAGTAGGGAAGAAGCGCGTAACCCAATTACAGAAGTTAGGGATTCATACAATTGAAGATCTACTCACCTACTTTCCTCGTCGCCTTGAAGATCGTTCACGTTTTCTCCCCATCGGAGAATTGAGCTCAGGTGTCGAAACATGCGTACGTGGAGAAATTGCCGCAATCAGCCGAATTCACGTGAACAGCAAGATGGAAATCGTCAAAGCCGCGATCAGAGATGATTCGGGAGTCCTTTACGCTGTTTGGTTCAACCAACCGTGGATCGCCAAGCAACTGAAACGAGGAGAAAAGATCGATGTCTATGGAAAGGTTGAGCGAACACGTGGTGTAGTCCAAATGTCTTCACCAGTATGGGAACCCGCAAATGAAGGGTTCCTCACCGGCTGTCTGGTCCCTGTTTACCCAGTAACAGAGGGAATGAGCGACCGGTATATTCGCCTGTTGATCAATCGACATCTCAAAACTTATGGATCACTCTTTCGTGACCTACTTCCTGGCCCTCTCCGAAAGAAATATCATTTGCCCAACAAACAACAAGCGGTTCAATCGATTCATTTCCCAAAAGATCACAGCACGTTCGCGCAGGCCCGCCGCGCACTCGCTTTTGAGGAGCTGTTTCTACTCCAGCTTGGTCTCGCGAGCTTAACGCGCAAGCGTGCTGGCAGATCTCATGTACTTTCCAGTAGACTTGCTGATTCTTTCTTGGCCGGTCTTGACTTTTCGCTTACCGGGGAACAATCAAAAGCACTAGGAGAGATCGTCAGTGATTTGGGCCAAGACGAACAAATGATGCGCCTCTTACAGGGAGATGTGGGGTCAGGGAAAACGATTGTAGCTCTCACGGCGGCACTGTACGCAATAGAAGCTGGAAACCAAGTGGCTTTCATGGTTCCCACTGAAATACTCGCCGAGCAACACTTCTATTGTTTTCGCCGCTTGCTGTCCAAACTTCCAGTGAGAGTAGAGCTGTTGACCAGTGCGAGCAAGAGCAAGGAACTTCTGAAAGCGCGCATAGCGAGCGGTGAGGTCGATCTGGTTATCGGGACACACGCGCTCATTCAACAGGATATCTCATTTAAGGCACTTGGCTTTGTAGTAATCGACGAACAACACCGTTTCGGCGTGGTGCAGCGATCCCTACTGGAGGAGAAAGGAGAACAAATCGACCTGCTTGTGATGAGCGCAACACCCATCCCACGCACAATTACTCTCACGTTCTACGGAGAGTTCGCCGTTTCCTTAATCGAGCAACTACCGACGGGCAAGAAGCAAACGCGTACATTATGGGTCGGTAGTACACGACGAGATGAGATATACAGCGAGGTTCGTCGCCAGCTTGAGACAGGCGGCAGGGGGTATGTTATCCTTCCGCTCGTTGAAGAATCCGAGAAAGTTGATCTCAAAGCAGCAGCTCAGGTAGCCGAGGAACTTAAATCCACTTTGTCTCCCTTTCCGGTAGGATTGGTTCACGGCCGCTTGCCGACGGAAGAGAAGACACAAGTGATGAATGCCTTCCGCTCCGGCAAGATTCGCATCCTTGTAGCGACAACGGTAATTGAAGTTGGAATCGATGTATGTAATGCAGATTTTATGGTAATTGAGCATGCCAACCGTTTCGGCCTTTCGCAATTGCACCAGTTACGTGGACGCATCGGTCGAGCCGGACAACCCTCCAGCTGTTTCGCCATTTCCGACGCAAAGACCGAGGAGGCAAAGAGGCGTCTTAGTGCCTTTGTCGACTGTCTCGATGGGTTTGCTATCGCCGAAGAAGACCTGAGAATTCGCGGTCCGGGAGATTTGTTGGGAACACAACAACATGGTTTCTTGAGCAAGTTGCACGCAGTCGATCTGGTTCACGATGCCGAGATAATGATCGAAGCAAGAAGGGAAGCACAGCTGATGCAAGAAAAGGGAGTTCCAGAAGCGGTTACGCAAGCAATAGAGAGACGGTTTGGTGAATTCCTTGCCTGGCTACGTGTCTAGAGCAGCATCAGCTGGCACGGGAAGATGTATACAGTCTACAGTATTTCACCCGCATAAGATTCGATAGAGAGACATGGCCAGATATACGCCATAGGGTAGACTTCGGAGTCCCATACGCTTTCTAGCAGATAAGCGTTCCTATCTTCTCGCCTGACGCAATCGCTCGTAGCGCTCCCAGTTTGTTCCAGTTGAATACAACGATGGGAAGGTTGTTCTCCCTGCAAATCTCAACTGCCACCAGGTCCATTACGCCGTAGCGTTTCTCAATAAACGTATCGAAGCTCAATTCGCGCAACAGCTGAGTTGCTCCCCCTGTTGCTGGATCGCTTGTGAATACCCCGTCAACATTGGATGCCTTGGCAACAACATCAGCCCGAATTGCCGCTGCGCGAACCGCGGCAGCGGTATCCGTAGTGACAAAAGGATTGCCAGTGCCTCCAACGAAAACAACTATCTTCCCATCACGCATAGCCACACTTGCCTTGTCCGGCGCTACTGGTTCAGCGAATTCACTAACAATCGCCGATTGTACAATCACTTCTCGCCCAAACTCCTCCAAGAAAGCTTTCAGAGCAAGACCGTTAATTATAGTGGCAAGCATCCCTAGAGCATCTGCCTCGACGCGACCTAACCACTGATTACGCGCCCCGCGAATGATGTTTCCCCCGCCAACCACGACTGCCAGCCGAGTGTCTTTCAAGGAGGCAATCTCTTCCACTATGTGGCGCAATGACTCCGGGGAAAGTGGCCCCTGGGGACCCTTAAATGCTTCACCGCTTAGTTTAAGAAGCACACAAGATGGAGGATGCATAAACTTACTCTTCTCCGATCTGATAGCGAACAAATCTCTTTACGACGATGTTTTCGCCTGTCTTGGAGCGCAGTTCTACCAACAGCTCCTCGATCGTCCGCGACGGATCCCTAACAAAAGGCTGTTTGAGAAGACAGGTCTCGGCGTAGAACTTCTTGACGCGTCCTTCGATAATTCTCTCCACGATTTTCTGCGGCTTGCCCTGGCCTTCTAACTGCTTACGGTAAATCTCCTTCTCTTCTTCTAGTTCCGCAGCTGCTACATCTTCAAGAGCGATATATCGAGGACGGGCAGCAGCAATGTGCATTGCTAGTCCCCGTGCAAACTGCCGAAAATCAGCGCTGTTAGCGGCAAAGTCAGTATTGCAGTCCACTTCCAGCAACACACCTACTTTCCCACTATGATGAACATAAGTCTCAATTCGGCCCTCGTTTGCGTCACGACCCACATGTCCGAAGAGCTCTAGTCCTTTTTCTCGCAACACTTTTGTTGCCTTGTCTATATCTCCTTTTGCTTCAATGAGGGCAGCCTTACAATCCATGACCCCGATCCCTGTCTTCCCACGCAGTTTCTTTACATCTTCAATTCGAATTGTCATCGCGATCAGTTTCTTCTCCTTCTACAACATCAGAGTCAGAGATCTTGTCCTCAGTTGCCGCCTTAACAGTTACTTCTTTCTCTGCAGCCGCAGCCTCTTCCGACACGGGGGTAACAGAGGCTGGCTTGGGCTCCTTGGGTTTCTCACCTTGTTTGGCTAGCTCAGCTTCTTTGGCTTTTTTCTCTGCCGCCTCATCCGCCTGTCTTCCTTCGCGCCCTTCCAGTACTGCATCAGCTAAACGCGAGGTGATAAGCTTGGTCGCTTTGATAGCATCATCATTTCCCGGAATGAGGAAATCGATCGGATCAGGGTCACAATTGGTGTCTACGATGGCAATGACCGGAATATTCAAGATCTTTGCCTCACGCACAGTATTTGCTTCAATATCCGGATCGATAACATACACTAGGTCGGGAAGGCGCTCTAGATGACGAAGCCCGTTCAGATTGCGTTGTAGCTTGGCTAACGCTCGCCGAAACTTGGTTGCCTCTTTAGGCGGAATAACCTCCATTTCGCCTTCCTCCGCCATTATCTCCAACTTCTTCATCCGGTTGATGCTCTGCTTGATCGTGGCGAAGTTGGTTAGAGTTCCGCCAAGCCAGCGGTGGTTGACATAATGCGCCCCACAACGTCTTGCTTCTTCCTCGATTGTGGCTTGAACCTGCTTCTTGGTTCCAACAAACAGGATTTCGCCTCCCTCAGCAATCCGGTCACGAACAAAAAAATACGCCCGCTCGAACATTTCAACGGTCTGTTCAAGATCAACAATGTGAATACCCTTACGCTCAGTAAAAATATAAGGAGCCATCTTAGGGTTCCACTTGCGTTTCCTGTGACCGAAATGAACTCCGGTCTCCAGCAATTCCTTCATTGTCAGAACTTGCACATCACCCTCCCAAGAATTGAATCTTTACCCAAAGTATAGCAAACCAGCAAGGCTCCTTCAATACATATGGGTATTGGCCAAAACCCCACCATACTAGGGAATTGTGGGCCGTGTTGTTTCTCAACAGGAAGGTCGTATAATGAAAGAGCGGGGTGAAAATGAGGGAACAAAAAGCTGTAGAAACAAACGGAACCTATCTGCGATCTCTCCCAAGAAATATTGAAGCCGAACAAGTAGTACTTGGCTCCGCGATTCTGGAGCCCGAAGGGGCAGTTCCCATTCTACTAGAACAGCTGAGACCAGAGTACTTCTACCAACAAGCTCACAGGGTGATCTTCCGAGTCATCCGCGAGCTTTTCGACAACGGTAAGCCTGCTGATATTGTCACTGTAGCCAATCGTTTGGAAGAAAAGAACATGATGCAGAAAGCAGGTGGACGCGCTTACCTGAATGAGCTTCTCGATCGTGTAACAACTACGGCCAGCTTGGAGTACTACGCTGAGATCGTACACAAGAAAGCTACCTTGCGCGCACTGATCGAAGCAGGAGGGCGGATCGCTGAGTTTGGCTTCGACGAGGCTCATAACACAGATGAGGTTCTCGATAAAGCAGAATCAATAATCTTTGATATCTCTCGCCGCGATTCAGGAGGGGACTACTACCTACTCAGCCAGTTCCTCTACGAGCACATTGATGCGCTAGAGGAACTGCACCGCGATCCGGACCGTCATACGATCACAGGAATAGCGACGGGTTTCCCCGACTTTGACGAGATGACATCTGGACTACAGCCCTCAGATCTAATCATTATCGCGGGTAGGCCAGGAACAGGAAAGACAAGCCTAGCTCTTACTCTGGCAAGAAATGCGGCGATTCGCGGGAAGGCGGCGGTAGGTATTTTTTCTCTGGAGATGGCCAAGGAGCAACTTCTGGAACGGCTCCTATGCGGAGAAGCACAAGTAAGCCTGCATCGATTGCGTGGTGGTTACGTTCCGCCCCCCAAGTGGCGAGACCTCGCCAACGCGGCAAGCAAATTCCAGCAAACAACGATCATCGTCGATGATACTGCTGGAGCATCCATCCTGGAGATCAAGGCTAAGGCGCGCCGGATGGCAGTACAACACGGTTTAGACTTGATTATCGTCGACTATATGCAGCTTGTCTCGGGAGGGATCCATACTGACGTACGCGAGCAAGAAATTGCCTACATCTCCCGGTCGCTGAAGAAGCTTGCGCGGGAACTAAGAGTCCCAGTAGTTGCGGTCTCCCAGCTGAACCGAGCCGTGGAACAGAGAGAGAAGGGAAAGAGATATCCCCGGCTATCTGATCTGCGCGAGAGTGGGGCAATTGAACAGGACGCTGACTTGGTTACGTTCATCTATCGAGAGGACTACTATGATAGGCCAGAGGAGGAGGCCGCCAAGAAAGGGCAAGGAATAGTAAGTAAAGCAGAGATTATCATTGCCAAGCAACGAAACGGCCCTCTGGGAAAAGTAACTCTCGCCTTCCAAAAAGCCTATGCCAGCTTCTACTCATCAAGCTGGAGCGAGGGACCACCATCTTAACGCTAGTCAATTAACGGAGTACGGCATGATTATTTCAGGAATCTTTGATCTCAATGCGGGGGGGAATAATGACATATCCGACACAATTTCGTTACACCAAGGAACACGAGTGGGTCAGCCTGGAAGGCAACAAAGTAAGAATAGGAATCACCAACCATGCGCAAGGTGAATTAGGAGATATCGTTTTTGTCGAGCTTCCAGCGCTAGAGGCACAGTTAGAAGAAGGAGACACTCTGGCGACGCTGGAGTCAGTAAAAGCGGTAAGTGACGTTTACGCGCCGATAAGCGGCAAGGTAGTTGAGGTCAACGAAGGGCTTGAAGATTCTCCGGAGACAGTCAATGAAGACCCACACAGCAAGGGGTGGCTTGTCGTTATCGAAGTAGCCAGCCCCGCACAGGTCGACAGTCTTCTCGACGCAGCTGCCTACGAGAAGTATCTTTCCAGCGAATAGCTTTAAATGCGTTACATAGCTAACACGGAAGCAGATCGCCGGGCAATGCTTGATGCAGTTGGCGTCTCGTCGTTAGAAGAATTGTTCAACGATATTCCCAGGCAAGTTAGGGATCGCTACCAGCCAATTGGACTTCCAGAGAGGAGTGAGCTTGAGACAGTCTGCAAAGTGCACAAACTAGCGCCTCTTAATGCTGCCTGGGAACAGTATACGTCCTTCCTTGGGGGAGGGGTTTACGATCACTACATTCCCAGAGTAGTGCCCTACGTTACCTCGCGTAGTGAGTTCTCTACCGCTTATACACCGTACCAACCAGAGATGAGCCAAGGAACGCTTACGGCAATGTTCGAATTTCAAACCCTTCTCTGCGAACTGACCGGAATGGATGTGGCGAATTCCTCTATGTACGATGGTGCGACTGCCCTTGCTGAAGCGGTGTTCATGGCTGAGCGAATCGCAAAAACAGATAAGGTCGCTGTTTGTAGGTCGCTCTACCCTCACTACCGGCAAGTCCTTGATACTTATTGCCAAGCCACCGGCATCGAAGTTGTCGAGGTCCCCTACGACCACATAGGTCGCTATAATGCCGATTCCTTGCCAACAAAAATCTCCGCTCTCGTGGTACAGAGTCCTAACACATTTGGAATAATCGAGGAAATGAACGGGCTCAAAGAACGACTGGGGGCAGCGCTACTAATTGTTGCCGTAAACCCCATTTCCCTCGGTCTTATTGCGCCCCCGGGCAAAGCGGGTGCCGATATTGTCGTAGGAGAAGGACAGCCACTTGGCCTTTCTCCCTCATTTGGTGGCCCATTCCTTGGTCTGTTTGCCTGTCGCAAACAGTACCTACGCAGTATGCCCGGTCGAATCATTGGCCGTACCGTGGACGCGCAAGGGGAGATTGCTTACACAATGACCTCGCAAACGCGCGAGCAGCACATCCGCAGGGGACGAGCAACATCCAACATCTGCACCAACTCCACGCTGTGCGCTTTGGCAGCGGCTGTATACCTCGCCGGTCTGGGTGCACATGGCCTGCAAGAGCTAGCCCTACTTAACCTGGAGAAAGCGCACTACCTGGCAGAGCGTATAGGATCACTTCCTGGATACAGTCTCGCTTTCTCCGGTCCATTTTTCAATGAATTCGTCATCAGTGTTCCTGGCGATCCGCAGTCAGTTTGTAGGCGGCTAGCACGCGACAAGATCCTGGTCAACAACCCCTCCTCCTTGAGTGAACTAGGAGTAAAACAAGCCCTTAGCTTTGCCGTAACTGAGCAGCGAACAAAGGAGGAGTTGGATTCGTTGGTAAACGCTTTGAGGGATATAACATGAAGACAATCTTCGACGCAAAAGGAAAACGAGAAGGGAAAGTCTTGCCGGCGCTGGATGTTCCGCAACAGGGGCTGGAGAAGCTTATCCCACATTCACTCAGGCGTTCCCGTAAACCGCGGATCCCTGCCCTAAGCGAGCCGGAACTTGTTCGTCATTATACTCGCCTATCCAAACTGAACTATGGCGTAGATGACGGGCTGTACCCCCTTGGAAGTTGTACGATGAAATACAACCCAAAAGTGAACGAGGATCTAGCACAGCTTCCAGCATTTGCAGACGCACATCCCTTAGCCGATGAGCGACTGGTTCAGGGTTCACTTGCCTTGTTACATGAAGCATCACGCTACTTGTGCAACATCGCTGGCTTATCTGACATCACTCTGCAACCAGCAGCCGGCGCACATGGTGAACTTACTGGAATGTTCCTCTTCAACCGCTATTTCAGAGAACGAGGCGAGAGCAAACGCAAGCGAATGCTTCTCCCTGATTCAGCACACGGTACCAATCCAGCATCGGCAACAACCTCCGGTTTCTCTATTACTCAGATTCCATCGGGAGAAGATGGAATGGTTGACCTTGTTGCCTTACGAGAAACCCTTGACGAGACCGTCGCTGGAATCATGCTTACCGTTCCCAATACACTAGGGATCTTCGAGGAAAGAATCCTTGAGATAACACAAATGGTTCATACTGCTGGCGGCTTGTGCTATTTTGACGGCGCAAACCTAAATGCTTTCCTTGGCCAAGCACGACCCGGAGATATGGGAGCGGATGCATTCCACTTCAACCTACACAAAACCCTATCTGCGCCACACGGCGGTGGAGGGCCGGGGTCAGGGCCGGTTGCGGTATCACAATGTCTGGTTGACTTCCTTCCTGTTCCACGGATAACTAAAGACGAAAACGGCTACCATCTCGACCGAAACTTCCCTCGTTCAATTGGGTGCATGCATTCCTTCTATGGTAATTTCGGCGTTATTCTTAAGGCATATGCCTACATCTTACTCCTCGGAGATGATGGACTGCACGCTGTAAGCGACAACGCTGTGCTTAATGCCAATTACCTTCAGGAGCGCCTCAAGAAAACCTACCACTTACCCTACGACAGGCTGTGTAAGCACGAGTTTGTCCTTTCGGGAGAGAAGCTTGGACAGGGAATAACAACGTTCGATATCGCCAAACGACTGATTGACTACGGATTCTATCCACCTACAGTATACTTCCCATTAATCGTACGTGAAGCATTGATGATTGAGCCAACTGAGTGTGAGGGAAAGGAAACCCTCGACCGTTTCATTGGCGTGATGGAAAAGATCGCTCTTGAGGCTAAGGAAAACCCAGAACTGCTTCGTGCTGCTCCGCAGCATGCCCCGGTGCAGCGACTTGACCAAACGCGAGCTGCTCGCCACCCTATCCTAACCTACCCGTTCGATGAACTACCAGAATAGATATCTGTTTCTCCTTACTTGCCGACTCAACTACTCAACAACCTAACTGTTCTCTAAGGGAAACCTATCCTTAAACTCTCCGTTGATAATGTACGACGCAGTGTTTCTCTTGGCTCCGTCAAGAAACCAACCAGTCCCCGTTCGTTATGGCACAAGCTGCATGCCGCATTTCCAGGGATATCAGAGAATCCTCTTCTACAGAGGAGCAGATCCAATCGTTTGTTGCTTCTTGGCTCGGACTTTCGACCTGCACTATCGACTCACGACTCTTGACTATCTCTTCCATCACACCCTTGGCTAACCTCTATCTCTCACTTTCCATCGATCTTTTTTCTTACGGCTGAGCGAACTATAATTGTCTTATTCAGTTTAGGGAGGTGTTATGTGATGCGATTGCTCACAAAACTTGTAACTTGTGGCGGCGTTGCCGCGTTCTTCTTTTTCAGTTGGGTGATAATGATGCTATGGAATAGCATTCTGGCCGGACATCTTGGACTGCTGCCTGTTCTTAACTATCTGCAAGCCGCTGGTTTATGGTTCCTGTTTATCTTGTTCTTCGCTTGGACAGGGATCGGGGTCAATGGACGCGTTCTCCCTTCGTGGCGGAAGGAGCGCACTTGGGACAAAACAGTCGACAGGATCGAATCCAAAATCAAACACGGCATCTTTCATTGGGGTGAGCGCAAGAACGAAGAGAACTGGGAGGAGTTGGGCGACAAAATTGAGAAGAAAGTAAAGCGTGGTATCGCTCACTGGGTTGATGCAGATCCC
>DAOVAR010000092.1 GCA_030670905.1 Candidatus Bipolaricaulota bacterium | reverse complement strand
TGTAGGGGCAACCCTTGTGGTTGCCCTCGTATTGACCGGTACGACATCGTGGTCCGACGCCCCCACAATCGATCCATCATCGGACAACACGACATCATGGGCAGGCACGACAGCATGGGCAGGCACAAGGCCTGCCCCTACAACGTTATTATCGTCGATGATCATGGCAACGTTGCCAGTCCCTGACCAGCCTGTCCCTGTTCTTCGACAGACGGTCTACGCGTTGTTTCAGGTTGCAGGATGCGGTATTCTCACTTGCTTGAGATGAACAACTGCCCTGGCGAGAAAGGATGGATGAGAAAGATCGAGGTTCTCCCGATTGGCGTTGTTCACTCTCCATATAAAGAGGCAAAGGAAATCCCGATTCAAGGGCGTTTCAAGGATGAGGTCGAGGCATGGGTAGAGCTTGGAGCGAAATATAGAGCCGGACTGAAGGACCTCGATGGCTTTAGTCACGCGATTCTCATCTACTATTTCCACCTATCGAATCGAGAAACACTTCTTGGCCAACCATACCTGGAAAAGGAAAAACATGGAATCTTTGCGATCCGGAGCCCTCACCGACCTAATCATCTTGGCTTATCCGTTGTAAGGATCAAAAGGATTGTGAATGGCACGCTTCACTTTACGGAGGTTGACTTGCTTGATGGAACGCCCGTTCTTGATATCAAGCCTTACGTAAAGTATTTTGATAATCGAGATAACGTCAAGTCAGGGTGGCTGGACAAGCATTTCATGGATGGGAGGATTCCCGACAAGACGATTCTCAGATAGAGGATCTGGAATGAAATGGGCTGATAACTGGCTTCTTGGCAGCGGCGGGATCGAAGCCGGCATAGAGTTATGAAGCTGGCTCGGCACTGTGCAGAGCGTGTATCGGCAGGTGCATCATGATGTCGACGAACAGTGACGAGTAATGGGTGATGAGTGAGAAACACAGGATTAAGGATTATGGAGTATGGATTAAGGAAAAAGGCATAAAAGCGGTCTAGAATTGGGAGTCGAGAAAAGGCGAGTTGAATAGTTGATTGGTTAAATGGTTGAATGGAAAGGAAAAAGCAAGTTGAATAGTCAAATGGTTGATTGGTTGAATGGGAAATGCGAGAGCCCACAGTCGGGAATCGATAGTCGAAAAACAGCAAAAGACAGAGAAGCCAGAACTGAATGATGTTTACTGATAAGTGAAAACTTCTTTTCCTGCCAATTGCAATGCGTAACGTACAACCACCATTACGCTGGATTCCGGCTTTCGCCGGAATGACGATGCATAGCGTCATGCCAGACTTGATCTGGTATCTTTAACGTTGGACACCTGTCTGGGGTGGTATTCTCACAAGCAGACGCAAAGAACGTCAAGGAAGCGGGAAAGAGGGTTCTGCTTATGTAGCGTCGTACTTTATGTGCGACGTTGTCTTTAACGTCGGACACAGGTTTCGACGGTACGAACGATCTACGTATTCTTGTGTTCAACTGACAACTGATCACTATTTACTGAGAACTGATAACTGATAACTGCCTCTCTCCCTGACAACTTTTTTCCTGCCAACTGTAATGCGTAACGTACAGCTATTATTACGCTGGATTCCGGCCTGCGCCGGAATGACGATGCTTGCCTTGGATCCCGATCCGGGGTTCGCCGGAATGACGGTGGATGCTGTCATGTAGCTAATAATCGCTTTCCAGGTAGGCTTCGATGAATTGCTTGAGATCGCCATCAAGCACTGCGTCCACATTTCCCGTTTCTATGTTTGTGCGATGGTCTTTTACCATTCGGTAGGGATGAAGAACATACGATCGAATTTGGCTTCCCCACTCAATTTCTTTTAGGGTTCCCTGAAGTTCCTCTAGTTTTCTTGCCTCCTGCTGACGGAGGAGTTCAGCCAAGCGTGAGCGAAGGACTTGCATTGCTGTCTCCTTGTTTTGACGCTGGCTTCGTTCGTTCTGACAGGAAACAACAACCCTCGTTGGGAGATGAGTGATTCGCACAGCAGAGTCAGTGACATTGACGTGCTGTCCTCCAGCACCGGAGGAATGGTAGGTGTCGATGCGTAAATCCTTGGGGTCAATCTCTAGTTCCTGCTCTTTAGTAATGGGAACAGCGCTTATTGCGGCAAATGAGGTATGGCGGCGATGCGCAGCGTCAAATGGGGAGATCCGAACCAGTCGATGTACTCCTTTTTCTCCTTTGAGATGTCCATAGGCATAGCGGCCCTTTATCTCCAAGGTAGCGCTCCGAATGCCTGCTTCCTCTCCAGGAGCTACATTGAGGAGTTTTGCTTTGAATCCTGCGCGCTCACACCACCGCCCGTACATGCGCAGAAGCATCTGGGCCCAGTCTTGGGAGTCAGTCCCGCCGGCGCCAGAGTTTATTGAAAGGTAGCAGTCGGCAAGATCATAGGGACTGGCGAGGCACAACTCAATACGAAATGTCTTGATCGCGTCCTCCAAGGAAGATCCTTGCCTGCTAATGAGCTCCATCTCTTTGTCGTCTTCTAGCTCCACGGCCATCTGATAGAGAACCTCTAACTCGTTCATCTCTTCGGTCAAGGCACGGTAACGGGAGAGAAGGGAGCGGTCTCTTTCCAGGCAACGACTTGCCTGTAGGGCATGTTCCCGATCTTCCCAGAAGCCGGGTGAACCCATTTCTCTCTCTAGATCCGCAATATGTGTTTCGATGCCCGCTGGGTCAAAGGTGATCACCGATCCTCGCGAGAACACCACG
>DAOVAR010000077.1 GCA_030670905.1 Candidatus Bipolaricaulota bacterium | reverse complement strand
GAAACGCATCGATAGCTTCACGTACGGTATGACACAGCACTTCCCGCGAGCAAGGAATGCCATATTCTAACAACACTTTCTTCGCTTCGTATTCCACAAGCATACCTGCACCTTGTTCAAGGTACATAGCCCCTCTGCGGTCTTTGCTTTTCACTTGCGTGACAGCATCGTTCCGAAGGAACTTCGCATAGTTAACCACATGGTGAACGGCACACAATCCTTCTCTTGTACCTCGAAGGAGAGGTACACCACCCTTCTCGAAGATCCCGCGGAGCCCAGGATGAAGCCCTCCCGAGAGGTTACTTATTGCTACAATGGGTTTTCCGCTCTTCTTAGCCACATCCGCCGCAGCTCGAGCAACAACGCTATACTGTTTCACTTGCCCCGGCGCCAGCCCTTCCGGAGCATCCTGTGACACTACTACTATATCAACATCCTCTTCTTTAGCTGCCGCTGCCATACTGGGAGGATAGGTTTCGTCGATTTTTCCGCTCCCCCAAGCATCCAGTGGATTGGAGACCTTAGCGTAAGGCGGGAGCACCTGTTGAAAGGCTTTTTCTGCTCTTGCCGACCAATTCGGGAATGTCAAGTCCAGTCCCACGGCCAGATCGCCCACAAGCCCAATCTCGCCACCAGAGACAGTAATCATCCCTACTCTGTTCCCTGATGGAAGATTCCCGCTTAGCACTACCAGTGCCGCTGCAGTCTCCAACATTTCATCCAGGTCATTTACACTAATGACTCCGTACTTCTTGAACACTGCTTCATAGACCGCATCAGAGCCAGTTAGCGCCCCAGTGTGTGTTATGGCGGCCTGCTGTGCCATCTCGGAGCAGCCTACCTTAAGCACAATAATCGGCTTTCCCGCCTCACGTGCGCGGCATGCCACTTCTATGAACTGCCGGGGCTTGCGAAATTGCTCAACAAAGGCAAGAATAATTTCTGTATCTGGATCGTTAACCATGTAAGAGATGTAGTCAGTGCTATCGAGTACTGCTTCGTTACCGCTCGATACAAGAAGGCTGTATCCAAGACCGCGATCGCTGTTTGCCAGTGCTAAGCAAATTGAGCCGCTCTGAACTACTGCGCCGATCTTTCCTGCGCGCAGTAAAGGCGAGACTGGAGCGCTGTAGGTCGCCACTCTCGCGACTGGGTTCAATAATCCCACACAATTAGGACCACAAAAAGCGATCTGATTCTGACGACAGAAATGTTCAAGCTTTCGCTGGAAGGCCTTTCCCTCCGGTCCAGCTTCACCAAAACCACTGGCAAACGCCCAGGCGGCTCGCGCTCCTATTGCCGCTGCTTCCTGCAGCACTGGAAGGATGGCGTTACGACCAAGAAGGATAGCGACCATCTCCACAGACTTGCCTGCCGCGGCAACATCACGCAAAGAAGGATAACACACCCGGCTGGCTACTTTTCCATACTTGGGGTTAACAGGATATATGTCGCCTTCATACTCAAGCTGCTCAAGGTTTTCCAATACCTGACGACCAGGCCCAGGGCGCTCAGATGCCCCTACCACAGCAATCGACTTTGGGGCAAGCAAGCTTCTTAGATCCATCTTATGATGCGGGTTTCCCATGTCTCATAACCATACTGGAGTGCGCCACTGCGGATAGCGCGTATCAATTCCTCTTACGATCTCTCCGTACGCCTTCCGTATCGCTCGACCGATCGATCCAGGTTTGCCATCTCCAACGGGTAATCGGTCAACCGACGCTACGGGCATGATTTCCCACCCCGTACCAATGAAGAAAAGCTCATCGCAGATGTATAATTCCGTACGATCAATTACTCTTTCTTCAAATGGCATATCCAATACCTCTGTAACGATCCTCCCCACCGTCTCCCGCGTTACGCTCTCCAGGATGCTGCTGGTAATTGAAGGAGTGACAACCTTACCATCACGAACGATAGCCAGACAGGCACCTGGTCCCTCCGTTACCTTCCCCTGGCCATCCAAAAGGATAGGCCAATCGTATCCACTGACATTGGCCTCCATGGCAGCCAGTCGACCGTTATGATAGTTGGAAAAGCATTTCAACCGTGCGGGAAGAGCGTTGTCAGCAATGCGCATCCAGGAACTCACACAAACATCGATTGCATGATCTGGATCACGATAGGAAGCAAACGGCCAGGAATCAATGATCAGCTCTGTCTCCTTGCCAGGCACAGCTTGTAGGAGTTCCCGTACGATGCCCTTCTGAAAGATATATGGCCGAATGTATACGTCTCGCCGGTACTCATTCACTCGCAAGAGCTTCAAGACAGACTCGCAAAGCTCATCCATGGAGTACACAAACCCGTAACGTACCATCCTGATCGAGTTGAGAAACCGCTTCATGTGATCCTGGAGACGAAATACATATAGCTGTTCATCGGTCTCATTCCAATATGCCTTGATCCCCTCAAAGATACCAGCAACTGAAGCATGTCCTACTGAGTTGACATGAATCGTTGCCTCCTCCCAGGGCATAGTCTCGCCATTCCGCCAGATGAACGTTGCCATTTCCTCGCTATATATTGCCATGATCAGGAGGCCTCCTTGATTTGCCTCTGTCCTTTCAGATGCTCGGCGAACTGCTAGACAACACTTGTCCTGACCTACTTATTCCGCGATATGAAACCAAGTTCTACGACTTCAAGGATAGTACCTGGCAATACTGTTGTCAAGCGACTTGTCAAGGAATGGTTCAGAGGCATTCTCTTAACCTCCGTTGTCAAGGTCGCCCTTGGTTGCTATCCTGTGACAACAGGAGGAATGGAGAAATGAAACGAATCGGGATTTTGGGAGGCGTGAGTGCGCAATCCACAGTGAGTTACTACCTGACAATCACCCAGGAGTACATTAAGCGCCACAACAACATGGCATATCCGGAAATCATTATCTACAGTGTTCTCTTCCAGGATTTTCTAGATTGGCAGAATGCAGGACGCTGGGATATCACGTCAGACCACATAGTTGAGGTTTTCTCCGCGCTAGCCCGAGCAGGAGCAGAAGTGGGTGTCATCGCTGCAAATACTCTCCACCGGGTATTTGATGACGTGATCGCTCGCTCGACTATCCCACTTATCAGTATCATAGATACTACAGCCCAAGCAATACGAGCCGCGGGCCTGTCCACGGTAGGACTACTGGGGACCCAATTCACTATGGAAGAACATTTCTATCAACGGGGATTGGCACGCGCTGAGATCACCACTATTGTCCCCCAATCAGTTGAGGAACGCGCCCAGGTCCACCAGATCATCATTGGAAAACTCGTTCGCGGGATTATTGATGAGGAATCGCGAATGGCTATAGTGACTATCGCAAAGCGGCTACTTGATCGTGGCGCTGAAGGAGTAATTCTGGGATGCACAGAGCTTCCCTTACTGATCAGCAAGGATGACTTAAGCGAACCTCTGTTTGATACCGCGCGGATTCATGCTCTTGCCGCGCTAGATGCATCCGAAGAAGAGTAATGGTCAACCCTGCAAGACGTGCGGTTGACGCTAATATCCTGTCTTAAAAGGAGATATATGTGAAGAACGAGACATCCAAGACACCTAACAGTAGTTCAGTAATCACGTGGTTCTATTATCGGAGCCCTGCAAAGGCAGCGACTTTCTACGAGAAGATTCTCGGATTCACGCTGGTACAAGATCAAGGTTGGGCCAAAATCTATCGGGTGAAGGACGGCGCATTTGTAGGGATTGTCGATGAACAGAAAGGCTTCTGTCATGCACAGGACGAGAGCGCCGTCTTGCTTACGTTGGTCGTTGGAGATGTGAATGAGTGGTATCAGTATTTGAAAGGCCAAGGCGTCAACATAGTGACACAGATAGAAGAGAAGAAAGACATACAGATCCGCTGCTTCTTTCTCAAAGATCCCGGTGGCTACGCGCTTGAGATCCAGCAGTTCTTAGATCCAGGAACCGCACTTGTTTTCAACACTAAGTGACCCCTCAGTCTTACTGTAGCCACTCGCTGTCTTAACAACACCCAACTCGCCCAACTACTCCGCGATGAGCCACTACAGACATCTTACCCCTAAAAGCACAGACATTCTACCGCAGAGGGCGCCGAGATCGCAGAGGAAGGCATTTTCTTTGTTTACA
>DAOVAR010000046.1 GCA_030670905.1 Candidatus Bipolaricaulota bacterium | reverse complement strand
AGAAATAGGACAGAGTCCTGGTTGTGTAGTTGCGCTTAACGTCGGACACAGGTTCCGACGCTACAGAGGGTCTACGTATTCTTGCAACGTTGCTGGTCAGGGAGTGGCTGGTCTTCGCAAGAGGGATAGGCATCTTTTCATGTTGGCCTCGTCAAAAAGCAGCCAGTCCCTGAACAGCCCGTCCCTATTTTCTGATGCTACAAGATCAATGCGACCTGCGAGAACAACATTGTGTTCGTGTAGGGTTGTGTTTGTGTAGTTGGGTTTGACGTCGTGCGCACGTCTGGAGCGTGAGGAGGCTGTCTAGTCTTGGCGGTGATTTACCGCTGCTCAGCTTGCTCGCCAAGTCCGGGAATCCTTACTCGCTGCTCCAACAAACGCAATAGTTGCGATATGATGAAGATCAGTGCCAGGTAGAATAGGGCTACAACAATGAATACCTCGAAGTAGCGGAAGTTGCGCATGGCGATCCGTCTTCCAACACCCATCAAGTCGAGCAACGTTATCGAGAAGACGATGGAAGAGTATTTGACCATCAAGATCAGTTCATTCGACCATGATGGGATGACAATACGAAATGCCTGTGGTAGTACGATGTAACGAATAGCTTGTGGTAGGCTCATCCCAATTGCGCGCGCGGCCATGAGCTGACCTGGGTTGACGGCTTGGATTGCCCCACGTAGGTACTCTGCCTGATACGCTCCTGTGTTGAGCCCTAACGCGAGAATCCCGCTGATGAACGCGGACGGGTAAATTCCCCAGCTTGGAAGACCGAAATAGACCATGAGCAGTTGTACGAGTAGCGGTGTGCCGCGGAAGATCTGGATATAGATACTGCATGGAGTGGAGATCAATCGGTTTCCGTAAACACGTCCCAACGCGAGCATAATTCCCAGCACAATTCCGATCGCGATACATGCTGTGGTAATCTGCAGGGTTAGAACAAGGCCCTGTGTGAGCTGCGGAAGCCACGCCAAGTCAAATACCATTACGCCGTCTCCCCGTACAGTTCCGTGATCTTGTTCAGAAATTCTCCTGTTCGCGGATGCTTGGGCGCAGAGAACATTTGTTGTGGGCTGCCCTGCTCGACAATGACTCCGTGTTCCATAAATACAATTTCGTCGGCAACTGCACGGGCAAAACCCATTTCATGTGTAACGACCAGCATCGTCATTCCATCCTCGGCTAGCTTGATCATCACCTCGAGAACCTCCCCAATCAGTTCCGGGTCAAGGGCTGAGGTTGGCTCATCAAACAGGATTAGCTTTGGCTCCATTGCCAGAGCTCTGGCAATGGATACACGTTGTTGCTGGCCGCCCGAGAGCTGTGCCGGATAGGCATCTAGTTTGTCATTGAGCCCAACTCGCTCTAGTTCTTTCATTGCGAGCTTTCTCGCGTCTTCCTTTCTCATTCCCTTTACCTTAATAAGGCCGATGCTTACATTTCGCAGCGTGTTCAAGTGCGAAAACAGGTTAAAATCTTGAAAGACGAAGCCCATTTGAGCGCGTAGTTTGTTGATATTGCATTTAGGATGTGTAACCTCAACTCCATCCAACCAGACCCGGCCTTTATCTGGTGGGGTCAACTGATTAATGCAGCGAAGGAATGTACTTTTTCCAGTACCGGATGGGCCAATCACAACCATGGTTTCGCCGCGTTCAAGCTCCAATGAGACCCCTTTTAAGACCTCTTCTTTCCCATACCTTTTGTGGATATTCTCAGCCTTTAGTAGACTCATGTGTTTTGGGTTCCTCCCTTCATCTGCAGGCCAGGTATTCGCAGCCGTCGTTCAAGCCAGCTCAGGCTACGGTTACCGCTGTAGGTCAATACCAAAAAGATCAGTGCTACAGCTACGTAAGCAAGCATTGCCAGCTCATAGTGTCGATCCATGATAATGCGTGCGTGACGCAGGACCTCATTCAGCCCTACCACGTAGGCGAGTGTTGTGTCTTTTACAACAGATGAGAACTCGTTTGACCAGCCAGCAAGGGAAAGACGAATAGCCTGAGGCACGATGATTGTGATAATTGCTTGTAGTCGACTCATTCCCATCGAGCGCGCGGCCATCATTTGGCCCTGTGGAATGGCCTGAATAGCTCCGCGGAAGATCTGCGATTGATACGCGGAAGAACGAATTCCAAGAGCAATGGTTGCGGCAATAAAAGGCGGGATATTTATACCAAATTGTGATGGCCCAAAGTAGAATAAGAACAACAGAACAAGGGCAGGAATACTGCGAAAAACCCAGGCATAGCCCGCGGCAAGTGTGCCGGCAAAGCGTCCTCCATAAACCTGCAGCAGGGCAACAATAGTTCCCAGAAGCAACCCTAGGAGCAACAAAGCAAGCAATAGTTCAATATTGATCAATGTGGCCCGCAACAGCATAGGAAAACTCTTTCCAATAGTAATAATGCCTTCTATGGGTGCCTCCTTAATTTACTACAAAGAACCTCCCTCCAATCCTTACAGGAGGGAGGCGTTAAACAATCGGATACTATGAACTTAGTTGGCTACTTCGTCAGCCATTGCTTTCGCAAAGGCATCTACATCCTTGTCTACCAGGAGAAGATCCTTACAAACAAGCCAGGCTGCTTCGAGTTCGTCGTTCGTTGGACCAAAGTAAGCCTTGAGGAGATCATCCCAAGGGCTTCCGGAAGTAACGACCAGCGTTTGTGCCCCTCCCGGCGCCTCAACAATCTTAAGCCCCAATTCACTTACCGCGTCATTGATTCTAGGGAGTAGTCCTTGCGGGTCTCCAGGTGCGACGAGGAACCCGAAATACTCGTAGGTATTAACTATCCCGGCGATCATAAGCAGGTCTGGATAGGCGGAGATGGAAGACTGTGAAGCGGGCTCATCCTGGAGCACTGCGTCGAGCCGGCCTCTAACCAGATCAAGTATTGCTGTTGGGTAGAACTCGTACCCTTTCACTTCGATGTCAAGTCCCGCTCCTTGCAGTTCGTCTTCTAGGAAGTAAAAACCTGTCGATCCATTCTGAGCTCCTATTGCCTTTTTCGGTCCAAGTCCAGCCATTGCGGTGATTATGTTCAGTCCGGAATCCTTGCGTATCACAACTGCCTGATTGGACAAGTAATATGGGTTAGAATAATCAATCGTCTTTGCACGCTCAGCGGTGATGGTAAACCCGGATACGCCTAGATCAGCCTTCCCTGTAATCACGTTTTGGATAATCACGTCAAAGCCAGTGTTCAAGATCTCAACCTCGAAGCCAGCAACAATTGCAATCATACGTATTGCGTCGAGATCAAATCCAAAGAATTCACCATTGTTAGTAACCATCTCAAATGGCGCCCACGGGATATCCGCAGCGACTATGTATTTGTCCTGTGCTACAACCAGTCCACCAGTAGCAACCAGTACCATCATTGTTAACACTACTATCCCAGTTATGGCTCGATGAATTTTCATACTATACAGCACCTCCTGTGCAACGTTATTCAATATAGCACGAATATGGATAGCGAGTCAAGCTGGCCGGACTTAGTGAATGCGCAGAGTGAATAAGCAGGCAAACAAGAAGCCCAATGCAAGGCCAGCGAGGATGCCAACCGATGGACTACCAAGTACCGCGCCTACTACTACCCCCACAAGAAGTCCTAGTGGAATAAGAGTCATGAAATGTTTGGCGCGTGAATGAACGAATCTGTTTAACATTTTGCTAGCCAGCATCTCTTTCTTTCTTGAGGCAATGGAAGACCCTCTTCCTAATATGAACAAGTCCAAGTATCAAAGATGATGCCTTGAGCCTTGACATATACCTGCTGTTTCATTGGTCCATCTCTTCACGATTATACGTAACACGGCTTGAGATGTACATCACTTGTTATATCAGCCGTCATTGTGCCTGTTTGGTTGCGGTAAGACCCCGTTAGAGAAAGGCTGCTATTGTGCTTTTCCATTGTGCTGGAAACGGAATCTCGGTACAATAATCTGACTGCGCAAATTCATTATGCGCTGTCTGAATTCCATGAGGAGGGGACCCTATGCCAACAAAGAATATGATGACCATTGATGGAAATACTGGGGCAGCACATGTTGCCTATGCATTCAGTGATGTCGCGGCTATATATCCTATCACCCCTAGTTCGTCTATGGGAGAGGTAGCTGATAGTTGGGCGGCACACGGCAGGCTGAACATCTTCGGTCAACCATTGCAGGTAACGGAAATGCAAGCTGAGTCTGGGGCAGCTGGGGCGATCCACGGTTCTCTCGCGGCTGGCGCATTCACTACGACCTTCACGGCTTCACAAGGTCTGTTGCTGATGATTCCGAATATGTACAAGATCGCCGGAGAGTTGCTCCCTACTGTTTTCCATGTTTCAGCACGCGCGCTAGCAGCACATGCCCTATCCATTTTCGGTGACCACTCCGATGTTATGGCAACACGTCAGACGGGGTTTGGACTGCTTGCATCTGCGTCGGTGCAAGAAGTAATCGATCTCGGACTAGTCGCTCACCTTGTTACTCTCAGAGCTAAAGTCCCATTCATCCATTTCTTCGACGGCTTCCGTACATCGCAGGAGATCCAGAAGGTCGATGTGATCCCTTACAAAGAGATGGCAAAGCTAGTTCCGTGGGACGAAGTTGAGAACTTCCGTAAGCGGGCTATGAATCCCGAACACCCCCACCTACGTGGTACTGCGCAGAACCCCGATATTTACTTCCAGGGACGTGAGGCGGCAAACCGCTATTATCAGGCAACTCCAAAGATTGTTGCGGAAGTGATGGCTCAGGTAAGCAAGTTGACCGGCAGAGAATACCATCTGTTTGACTATGTAGGGGATCCGAGCGCGCAGCACGTTATGGTCATCATGGGTTCGGCGAGTGATGTTGCCGAAGAAACAGTGAATTACATGGTAGCACGCGGAGAGAAGGTTGGCCTGTTGAAGGTTCGGCTTTACCGCCCTTGGTCAAACGAACACTTTCTAACAGCAATGCCAGCGAGCGTGAAGCGGATTGCTGTTCTCGACCGAACCAAGGAACCAGGTAGTCAAGGGGAACCACTCTACAAGGACATCTCTACGCTGTATCAGGAAGGAGGAGAGAACCCGCTTGTCGTTGGTGGGCGATACGGACTTGGCTCAAAGGATGTTACCCCGGCAATGATTAAGGCGATATTCGATAATCTTGGCTGCGCTTTCCCAAAGAATCACTTCACGGTTGGTATTACTGACGATGTCACCAATAGCTCGCTTAACGTTGGCGAGGATATCGATGTTGCCCCAGAAGGAACGGTTCAGTGCAAGTTCTGGGGACTGGGAGCAGATGGAACGGTTGGGGCGAACAAGAATGCAATCAAGATTGTCGGTGATAATACCGACCTCTACGCGCAGGGATACTTTGCCTACGATGCAAAGAAATCAGGTGGTATCACCATCTCTCATCTGCGTTTTGGGAAAGAGTTAGTTAAATCGCCATACCTTGTCAAGACAGCCGACTATATTGCCTGCCACAACCCCGCGTTTGTTCACAAATACGATGTCCTCGCGGGAATCAAAGACGGAGGAACGTTTGTGCTCAACTGCCCCTGGAGCGTGGAAGAATTAGAGACCGAATTGCCAGCTGGCATGAAACGATCGATTGCCGAGAAGGACCTCAAGTTTTACACAATCGATGCGGTCAAACTTGCGGAAAGTGTGGGTCTTGGTGGAAGAATCAACATGATTATGCAAACGGTGTTCTTCAGTCTAGCGGGGATACTTCCGGTTGACGAAGCAATCGGCCAGCTCAAGAAGGCTATTGAAAAGAGCTATGGAAGAAAGGGAGAGAATATTGTACAGATGAACTATGCGGGGGTTGATGGAGCTCTCGAGAAGCTTGTCGAAGTAAAGGTTCCGAAGACGTGGGCAAATGCTTCATCTGGCAAAGGGGAACAACCGCGGACAGAACCGGACTGGGTTCTTGAGGTGATGCGCCCGATGATTCTACAGGAAGGGGATAAGCTCCCGGTAAGCGCATTTGCTGCAGACCTGGATGGCAGCTATGAGTGGACCGGACCTGATGGGTCTTTCCCTGTAGCGACAACAAAGTATGAGAAACGCGGTGTGGCGATCAATGTACCAGCGTGGAACTCCGATAATTGTATTCAGTGCAACTCTTGTTCCTTTGTTTGTCCACACGCCGCTATCAGGCCAGTACTGGCAACCGAAGAAGAACTGGCTAGCGCTCCCGAAGCGTTTAGCACAATACCGGCGCGAGGCAAAGATCTCCAAGGTATGCGTTTTCGTATTCAGGTGAATACCCTTGACTGTACGGGCTGTGGAAGTTGCGCTGAGGTTTGCCCGGGATCAAAGGGGCAAAAAGCGCTGGCGATGAAGCCGCTCGACACACAACTTGATCCACAAGTTGATAACCATCGCTTCTCTGAATCCGTGCCAAACCATGCTGATATGATCAACACAAAGACAGTAACCGGAAGCCAGTTTTTGGAGCCGTTGTTTGAGTTTTCGGGTGCTTGCCCTGGTTGTGGGGAAACACCGTACGTGAAACTTGCCACACAACTGTTTGGGTCCCGGATGTTGATCGCAAATGCGACCGGTTGCTCATCAATCTATGGTGGTTCGGCGCCGGCGGTCCCTTACTGTGTGAACAAGGATGGGCATGGCCCTGTGTGGGCTAATTCCCTATTTGAAGATAACGCTGAATACGGGTTTGGGATGCGCCTTGGATTGCAGGCTCAACGTGACAGATTGGCTCACCTGGTAACAGAAGCCCTGAAAGCGGAACTTTCCACTGACCTGAAGAGGGCAATGAGCGCTTGGCTTGCCGGGAAGGATGATGCCGAGGCGTCGCGTGAGGCCGGTAAGAAAATGGCCGCGCTTCTCACACAGGAAGCCGGATCGGATGAGCGCTTAAAGACAATCCTCTCCATGCGGAACCTGTTCGTCAAGAAATCGGTATGGGCCATTGGAGGGGATGGCTGGGCCTACGACATTGGCTACGGCGGTCTCGATCATGTAATGGCGATGGGGCGCGATGTAAATGTTCTTGTGCTCGACACGGAAGTGTACTCCAATACCGGCGGCCAGTCGTCCAAGGCGACACCGACGGGATCGGTTGCCAAGTTTGCCGCTTCGGGAAAGAAAACGAAGAAGAAGGACCTCGGGCGGATGCTCATGAACTATGGCTATGTATATGTTGCTTCGGTCTCCATGGGGGCGAACAAGAACCAGTGTCTAAAGGCGTTCCTCGAAGCGGAGAGCTATCCTGGACCGAGCATTATCATTGCCTACGCTCCCTGTATCAACCAAGGACTAAAGAAAGGGATGGGGAAGAGCCAGGAGGAAGA
>DAOVAR010000101.1 GCA_030670905.1 Candidatus Bipolaricaulota bacterium | reverse complement strand
GGCGATGACTGAGTCAACCAAAGCTTTCCGGCAAGTTGTCCTTTGGTTTATTGTGAACTAACATGAATCATTTGCTATTTGAAGAAAGAAGAGCAGCGATAACGAGCTTAGCTCCCACCAGATTGTTGCTGATGTGAAGGCGTACCATCTAGCGATACGATTCGCTTTAGAAGGAGAATAAAGATGAGCTTAGATATCCCTCATAAGCCAGATCGAATCAAGGTAATTGAACCAGTTGCAATCATCACTAAAGATGAGAGGAAGGAGAGGATCAAGAAGGCGGGGTACAATGTGTTCAACCTTCGCGCGCAGGATATCTACGTTGACCTGTTGACTGATTCTGGGACTGGAGCAATGAGTCAACAGCAGTGGGCAAGTCTGATGCGTGGCGACGAATCTTATGCCGGCAGCCGCAGCTTTGAGCGCTTTGCGGCAGCCGTGCACGACATCTTTGGATTTCGGCATTTGCTTCCCACCCATCAGGGCCGCGCAGCGGAAAACATCCTATTCTCTGCAATGGTAAGCGCTAATGATATTATCCCTAACAATATGCACTTTGATACTACTCGAGCAAACATCTTGGCAAATGGTGGCCAGCCAGTCGATCTGGTCATTGAAGAAGCGTATGAACCGGAGAAGGTTGTTCCATTCAAAGGCAATATGGATACAAACAAGCTGCTTGCTCTGATCAATGAAGTGGGAAGAGAGCGAATTCCCCTCATAATGATGACGGTCACCAACAATACTGGCGGTGGCCAGCCAGTTTCTCTCTCTAATTTGCGGGAGGTAAGCAGAATTGCTCGGGAACACAGAATCCCATTCTTTATCGACGCCTGTCGATTTGCGGAGAACGCGTTCTTCATCCGTGAACGCGAGGAGGGTTATGAAGACGTTTCTCCAATTGAGATTGCGCGAGAGATGTTCTCACTCGCTGACGGAATGACAATGAGCGCCAAGAAAGATGGACTGGCAAATATCGGCGGAATTCTCGCAATGAACGATGCCGAGATTCTTGACGCGACGCGCGACCGACTGATCCTGATGGAGGGGTTTGTTACATACGGTGGGTTGGCTGGACGGGATCTGGAGGCGATCGCCGTTGGGCTGTATGAGGTCCTGGATCTCGACTACTTACGTGATCGCGTTGGCCAGGTGTCTTATCTTGGTGCTGGGTTAAAAGAGAATGGAATTCCCATTGTCGAACCGACTGGTGGCCATGGCATATACATTGACATACACAGACTGCTGCCCAATTTCCCTCAACGAGAGTTTCCGGGTCTTTCCTTTGTGGTGGAGTTATATATACAATCAGGCGTACGGGCAGTAGAGATAGGTAGTGTAATGTTCGCGCGCAAGGGTGAAGATGGAAAAGAGATCTTCCCCAAGCTTGAGCTGGTGCGATTAGCTATCCCGCGGCGGACGTATACCCGTACACACTTGGACGCGGTAATTGAAGGAGCAACAGTCGTTGCCAGCCACAAGGCAAGGCTTTCAGGGTACCGGATTGCCAAGGGAGAGGGTCCGTTGCGTCACTTCATTGCTCGCTTTGAGCCGATAATGCATGGTTAGTGTTGCATGATTGAAGGGTCTGTGCTATATGGAGAGCTAGCTGCACTGGCTACTGCGCTATTCTGGTCTCTTACCTATGTGTTGTTCACAATTGCTGTGCGATTAATCGGCCCAAGGATTCTTAACCGCCTTCGACTAACCTTGGCGCTTGTTCTTCTTCTGGTCACGCATCTGATCGTGATGGGAGAGCCCTTTCCGCTACATATGGAACTTGCTCGCTGGGGATGGTTAAGCCTATCAGGGGTTATCGGTTTTGCTGTTGGCGATGCCATGTTGTTCCGCGCCTTTTCCTCTCTTGGCGCACACCGTAGCTCGTTGATAATGACGCTTGTCCCGGTGACCAGTGCTCTGTTTGCTTGGGTATTTCTTGGTGAAGCGCTCGAACCGCTGCAAGTTGTTGCTGTTGTTGTTACAGTAGCAGGCATTGCACTT
>DAOVAR010000099.1 GCA_030670905.1 Candidatus Bipolaricaulota bacterium | reverse complement strand
GTCATACTGTGCAAGCCGCAAGGCGGCTGAACTTGCTGATCGTAGGGCGCTATATATGAAAACTTGGATTGATAAGAAATAATAAGTTGGGATATTAGAAATAGGAGGCGAACAATGGCATTCAAGGTACTCTTTCTTGCTCATGCACCTGATGCAGAGAAAGAGAAACATAGGAACGCAATAGACACAGGGATGTATCAGCTATTCACGGTTGTGGTGAAGAATCAGGCGGAAGCGGTTGGGGTTTGCAAAGACTTCGTTGAGAAGAAAAATATTGATTCAGTGCTACTCTGTCCGGGGTTCACCCACATCGATGTGGCAGAAATTGTAGAAGCTGCCGGGGGCAATGTGGCAGTTTCCGTGGCTAGGGGAGATGGACCGAGTGGAAAAGTGTCACTGGCAGCGAGGAAGCGAGAAGGATACTTGGGCAAAAAGGAAAGGTAGTCTCCCTGTTCGTTTGTGGCACTAAAGCTGTCGTTTGAGGGCGCGCCTAACCACCGCTTCAGCGGACGCTGGGGAGCGCGCCGCTGAGCTCATCCGTTAGGCCTAATAAAACAAGTTTGGAGGATAGAATTGATCGAGATATTTCCTATGATCCCAGCATCATCTAGAACGCTCTGGTTCTTGGGTGCAATCAGCCTTCTCCTACTCGCCCTTGTCGGATTGTTCAGCTATATCGCCTATTCATCAAGGACTGTGCAATTTGAAGTTTCTGAGGAAGGGCTTAATATCCGCGGTGGTTTTTATCAGCGCTTGATCCCAGCCGAGTCGATTATCATTGCAGAGTCCAAGCACATTGATATCGGAAAAGAAAGCCCATATAAACCCATGGGCAAGACTAATGGCATTGATCTTCCAGGTTATGATTCTGGCTGGTTCAAGCTTAGGAATGGAGAAAAGGCGCTTCTCTTCATAACCAATCCATCGAGAGTGGCTTATATCGCAACACGGGAGGGATATTCAGTTCTATTAAGTGTTCAGGAGACGGAGCGATTTCTACAGCTTATTGGGAGCGTCTCAGAAGGCGCAGACTAATCTTCAGGGTTATATCGCTAGATAGTATGCCTAACCACTTCCATGAGAAGGCCTAGTTTGTCAAGGGTCGACGTGGCGACCCTTCTCTCTGATCCTCATTAGCCAACATCCTTTCGCCTCACTTCCATCCGCACTCTATTTGGGCTCGTAAGTAAGCCCGGTGCCCGTTGGTGTTCGCTCCAGGTGGGCGCTGCCATCTCAATGACGGTATCCCCGAAGGGCCCAGTGGTTAGCCGCAGTCGCCCGAACAAGGCGTTGGCTGGTGGATGTTGAGAGAATTCTGCTTAACCTCCTCCAATCCTATCGATGAGTTTCTCCTTTCGCTGACCCTCATCCGTTTGAAATTCAAGCTACTGCCGGAAGAGCTACAGACACGGCTTCTTCCTTCTGTGATTGATAAAAGGGGTCGTAGACTTCGGCGGTCTTCCAAAGATGGTGAAGCAGAACGGCTAATTTCCTTGCGACAGCAACCACGGCTCTCTTTTTGGCGTTCTTTCCACCTCGTTCAGCAAGCTTCAAGCCCCAACGTCGCAGGTCACAGTCCGGTCCGAAGGGCCCGAGGATGTATTGGGCGGAGGAGACGAGTAGGCGACGCAGGAAGGCATCGCCAGTCTTGGTGATGCGCAACTGGGGATCTCGATCGCCGGATTGATCCCGTCTGGGGGCCAGACCGATTGCGGGCCCGACATCGCGGCTCTTGAGGAAGCGGTTTGGATCCTCGAGTGTGAGGACATAAGCCAGGGCAGTAATGGGCCCCACGCCGCTGATCTTTCGGAGAAGCTTTGTTTCCGGGTATTGATCCTGGCAGAGCTGCTCAATCTGTCTGTCGTAGTCATGGATCTGTTGGGTGAGGGAGGCGATCGTTTCGAGGATGGGGGACAATGCGGGACGCAAAGTTTCTGGGATAGCTGGTGCAGCTTTTGATGCGAAGCAGTTGGCAGAGCAAGAAGGCAAACGAGCACCGGAACTCTTCACGATACCGCGGGC
>DAOVAR010000073.1 GCA_030670905.1 Candidatus Bipolaricaulota bacterium | reverse complement strand
GGCTTAATAGAGTAGTTTTCACGGCAGAAGATACGATCACAACAAGGGCCGACGAAGTTTGCCGGCCCTTGTTCTTACCCGCTAGCAAATGAAGCCGACAGGCGGCTGCCAGGAAGCGTGAACTCTATGACCGATCCGCGTGGGCTAATACGAAGGGAGATGCGGACACTCTCCCGACAAGCCTTCAGTGCATAATAGTAACGCAGCACGAGGTGAAAGATGCGTAAGAATGGATTAGTTGGGGATAAATACAACCTTTTGTGTCGCGAAGAAATCGAGAAGATCCACAACTCCTCTCTATGGGTGCTTGAAGAAACAGGAGTAAGCGTAGACGATGACCATTTCCTCACGCTTTTTGAGCAGATTGGCGCTAACGTGGATAGAAACCAGCGACTGGTGAAGCTGCCTCCCAACATAGTGAAGGAGTTCGTAGGGATGGCGCCAGAAGAGATCCTACTGGCGGGGAGGGATCCAGAAAATGACCTACTCCTCGGGGGACGTCGTGTTTATCTGGGAACAGGCGGGGCAGCGATCCATATTCTGGACCTAGAGACAGGGAAGCTTCGTGACCCTGTTCTTCAAGATCAATACGATCTAGCTTGGTTAACGGAAAACCTAGAAAATGTCCACTTTTACCAGTGCCCTGTTGTATGTACCGACATCCCTAAGGAAGTTCTCAGCATAAGCAGCTTTTATGCGGGACTTGCTGGCACGAGAAAGAACGTCCAGGAGTCTGCCACTTCCCCACAGGCTGCGACAGATATAATTGAGATGGCGGCGATGATCGCTGGCGATGAGGACGCCCTCCGTGAGCGTCCGTTCATCTCCTTTGTCACCTCATGGATGATCAGCCCGTTGAAACTGGACATTGGCACCGCTAGGGTTCTGGAAACCGTGGCAGGCCACGGTATCCCCGTCGCTCTATCATCTGCTCCGGTGACTGGTTCCACGGCGCCGGCGACCCTTGCAGGACTCCTGACCCTGGTGCACGCTGAGGAGCTGTTCGGGATCGTTCTCGCCCAGATCATCCGGGAAGAGACACCGGTCCTGTACGGTCCGGTACCAGCAGTGGCCAATATGCGCACCATGGCCTACCTGGGCGGGGCGGTAGAAACGGGAATGATGAACGCTGCAGCCGTGCAGATGGCGAATCATATAGGTGTCCCCATCTACTCCGACGCGGGGCAGACAGACTCGAAACTTCCCGATATCCAGGCCGGTTACGAAAAGGCCGCAAACATCTTTCAGGTGGCCCTGGCAGGCGGAAACTACATTCACCATGCCGCTGGGATGCTGGAATCGATGCTAGCTGTTTCCTACGAGCAGTTTATCATTGATAACGACATTAACGGAATGGTATTGCGCGCCCTTCGAGGGATCGAAGTGAATGAGGATACGTTGGCTCTAGATGTCATTAACGCGGTCGGTCCCGGTAGAAACTACCTTACGCAGCGGCATACCCTCAAGTACGCGAGAAGCGATGAATTCTACATACCGGATGGCGCTGATCGAAACTCGCGAGTCGCCTGGGAAAACGCGGGAGGGAAGGATGCACGGGAAAGAGCGAGGGAGATAGCGCGGGAAATCCTGAGCCAGGAGAGACCGCAGCTTATCCCAGCCAAGATCGACTCCCAGATCCGCCACAGGTTTGACATCCGCGTGTCCTAACTAAGAACACTTTCCGGCTAAACATCTAGATATCGCTCCCGTTCCCAGCTCGTAACTGATTGGTTGAAAGCGGCAATCTCTTCGCGCTTTGCTTGAATAAGGTATTCGGTTGTCTCGGTGCCAAGGGCTCTATTGATCACCTGGTCTGATTCTAGTGCGTTGATAGTTTGTTCAAGGGAACTAGGCAATGGCTCTATCCCCCGCCGCGTCTTCTCCTCCTCGCTCAGCTGATAGATGTTCTCCTCTACGGCAGCCGGAGGCTCAATGGAACGCTCAATTCCATCCATCCCTGCCGCGAGGATCGCGGTGAACGCAAGGTAGGGATTGGCAGAAGGATCAGGAGAGCGCAGTTCGAGCCGTGTTGCTTTCTTGGGATTAGGGGTTGCGGGGATGCGGATCAGCGTTGAGCGGTTCTTGCGTGCCCAGGCGATATTCACCGGTGCCTCAAATCCAGAGACGAGCCGCTTGTAGGAGTTGACCGTGGGATTGGTCAGCGCTGTCACCGCCCTTATGTGCTCAATCACGCCGCCAATAAAGAAGCGCGCGCACTGTGAGAGCCCCAACGCATCTTGGGGATCGTAAAAGGCGTTATCCCCATCGGTAAAGAGCGAGATGTGAGCATGCATCCCGCAGGCAGCAAACCGAGCGATAGGCTTTGGCATAAACACGGCCTTAAACCCGTGCAGGGAGGCAACACTCTTGGCTACAAATTTGATCATCACTAGGTGATCGGCGGTGGTCACTGGGTCGGCATACTCAAACGACAGCTCATTAATGTATGGTTCGATCTCGTGGTGAGACTTCTCGATTGGGATCCCCATCTTGAGAAGATTGGCAACGATCTCCTTGCGTACCGCTTCTTCCGTATCACCAGGCACAAGGGCAAAGTAGCCTGATTTGCTGCTAACCTCACTGCGATCTGTCGGTATCTTCCCTTGCGGGAATAGGAAGAACTCCGGCTCAACGCCCACAAAGAACGTGAGCCCTCGCTTGGCAGACTCCTGTAAGAAGCATTTCAAGATGTAGCGAGGACTGTGGATAGAAGGATCCCCCTCGCTGGTACAAGGATCGGCGATAACACCAGCGGTGCTCTGTTTCTCCTGTTGAGATTTCATCAGTGTTAGCCATGGATAGATCTTGAGGGTAGCGAGATCCGGCTTTAACAACATATCCCCATCAGCAATATCGGCGTAGCCGTCTATTGAGGAACCATCGAAGCTGATACCGGCGCCTAGCGCGGCTTCAAGTTGCGTAACGGGAATCTCAACACTTTTTAGCTCTCCTAGTGTATCGGTAAACAAGATGTTGATGAATAGGACGTCGTGTTCTTCGAGTTGCCGGAATACGTCCCTGTCGTCTGCCTCACCTGTTGTCATAGTCATCCCCTTCTGAGATGTTTTCCATCAGAGACATGGTAATGCAAGTCTTCTCGTTATGAAGGCGATCCTACCCAATAGAAGGAGATCGGTCAAGAGGAGCGATTGGGCTGGGATTATCGGATGTTCCACTTATTGCCGAAAGCTGGTATCCAAAGTAGAATGGTTGAAACATATATTGCGCCAGGATAACGTTGGTATTGTTTCTTTCAATGGAAAGAGAGGAGGAACGATGCGATCTGCGAGCGGCAGCAGATATCGTGTCTTATCCGAGCAACAACTAGAGGAGAGACCAATTCTGATATCGCCGGATATCGACGATCAGATCCGCGCTCGCTTTAATATCGTGTCGCCGAGGAGAACCGCGGCATAGATCAGGATACATGTTCATCGGCAGTTGGTCGTAGGCACCAATACTGTGCGCCAATGAAACTGTCGATATATGGAGGAACAATGAAACAATTTCCGCCGGTTGCGTTCTTAGCCAAAAACCAGGTAGAACAGCTGCACAAGGCTGCTTTGAGGCTACTTTCGACGACAGGGATCCACCTTCCATGCTCACAAGCACGCAAGCTTCTTAAGGAGGCCGGTGCAAAGGAAGACAGAGACGGGCGAATTCTTATTTCTCCGGCGATGGTGGAAGATGCAATCGCTAACGCTCCATCGAGCATTTCCTTGTATAGTCAGACAGGGAACAGAGAACTCAGCTTGGCGATGGATCATACCTACTTTGGCCCCGGGTCTGATTCGCTGTACGTCATCGACCTCAAGACAGCTAAAATGCGACGCGCTACGCTGCAAGACGTAGTTGATAACGTGAGGATTGTTGAGCAATTGGATGGGTTTGACTTTATGATGTCCATGGGACTCCCCGAAGATACTGAACCGAGTCGGATGTATCCCGCTGTATTTAGAGAAATGTTGATTCACTCCACTAAGCCCATCCTGGCTACATCAACCTGTTTAGCCGACCTAGAGACACCCTACGAGATGGCCAAGATTGTTGCTGGGGGAGAGGAACAATTCAGAGACAAACCTTTCTTTGTCACCTATGTCGAGCCTGAATCTCCGCTGAAGTTCGAAAGCAACAACATTGAGCGACTCTGGTTCTGTGGTGAGAAGGGAATACCCACGATGGGGGTGGCGTCTTCGAACCTTGGCGGGGGAGGACCAATTACCATGGAAGGGGGGCTGGCGCAAGGGATAGCGGAATCGCTTGCCGCCTTGGTGTTGCTTCAACTGAAGCACCCAGGGGCAGGATTTGTGTTTGGATCTAATACCTGGGCGACCGACATGCGCACAGCAATCGTCTGTTATGGCTCGCCGGAGTGTGCTACCTCAAGCGCCGCCTATGCCGATATGGGACGTTTCTAT
>DAOVAR010000089.1 GCA_030670905.1 Candidatus Bipolaricaulota bacterium | reverse complement strand
ATTGGCAGTCCCTATCGTTATAGCTTTGTTCTGGTTCTCTCCCTCAGGTTTGTGCCGTTCTTCAGGAAGGAGTACCGTACCGTACGTGACGCGCAACAGGTGCGCGGGATTAACACATCGATACGTGGCTTTGCGGGGCTGCTACGCTCGATTCGCTATACTCTCTTTCCTCTTCTTGTTTCGGGACTGACACGAGTGGATAGCATCGCGATCTCGATGAAGGGCCGCTGTTTTGGTCTCTACGCGAAGCGCACCATTGCCTACAAGGAGCATTGGCAACGAGCAGATTGGGTTGTGTTGTTTCTGTTTTGTCTTTTACTTGCTACCAGTGTCCTCGCCAGGAAGTACGCGTGGCCATGATCGGGAGGCTTAGGCGCTCATATGTAATTGTTTTCTTGCTTATTGTGGTAGCGATTGTCTCGCCCATGGTTGTGCGAATGGCAAGGCAAGCGCGGGACCCGGCGATCGAGATCTTCTGTCCTGACGGGTCAAGAGAAAGAATCACCCTTGTTCAGATGAAGCAGATGCCGATAGTCGTGCGAAAAGGAACCTACCAGAACCAATTTGGCAATTGGCGTGACGAGGGACTCTACGCCGGCGCCAGATTGATGGATCTTATCCCGTGTAATACAGATTACACGTCAATTATTTGTTCTTCCCGGGATGGTTACGCGATTGAGATTGAGCGCGCAAGGGTGGAAGATTCAGACTATCCAGTGATTCTTGCCTACGCGTTCAACGGAATAGAGGTCCCTGATTGGGAACTGGGTTTTCGTATTGTTGTATTGCCTCTAGATGGCAATGTAAGCAACGAAGAATACAATGTTTTATCTGCTGGAAGCTATTGGGTGAAGAACGTTGATAGGTTAGTGCTCAAGGACAGTACACAGGTGAGCGCTCCTCAGGGGGAGTAAGATGACCGACGCACGTCAGATTATCTACCATGGCTGCGTGAGCTCTACCCAAAGCGTGGCCAAGAAACTGCTTTCCCCGGGAATCTCTGTTGGGACGGTTGTCGTTGCCGATAAACAGGAGCAAGGGCGAGGACGACTTGGCCGAACCTGGCTTTCGCCTGTTGGTGGATTGTACGCATCGATTATCCTGCAAGCCGATCCGTTAATTAGTTTGCGAGCCGGCATAGCAGTGGCTAAAGGGTTGAGGAAATTGGGCATCGAAGCAAAGCTGCGGTGGCCCAACGATGTCATGGTTGAAGGTAAGAAAATTGGCGGTATTCTAGTCGAGGTTTCAGGGGATTTCGCGATTGTTGGTGTGGGGGTGAACCTGGTGCCTGTTCCGCTTGAGAGCGCCACATGTGTAGAGGAAGAAACCCGTGTTCATATTACGCGAGATCGACTATTGGACTGGATCCTGCAATGGATGGAGCCATCATTGCCGGAAGAAGTCGCGCGTGAGTACAAGGCTCTTTCGGCGACGATTGGGCACGTTGTCAGCGTGGGAGACAAGAGCGGGAAGTTAGTAGGAAAAGCGATAGGGATTGATGATGCCGGACGACTTCTCGTCGATTCAGCGGGAGTTGTGCATGTGATTTCTTCTGGCGATTGCTCCAATCTTACTCAGGAAGACAGTTGAATAGTTGATTGGTTGATTGGTTGAATGGTAAGGACGAGGCAGAGAAGAACAGTTGAGTAGTTGAATGGGGAAATAGTTAAATGGGAAAGGACAAAAGATGAAAAACGGTGGTGAGCCGAAAAACCGTGGCAAGTAACGTAGAGCTACTATTACACTGGATTCCGGCGCCTGCCCTGGACTTGATCCAGGGTCCGCCGGAATGACGATGTGTGCCGTCATGCGGGAATCACGATGTGTACCGTCATGCCGGACTTGATAAGCCTGCCCCGTACCTGATACGGGGGCATCCAGAGGATAGGTAGGACTTGTATACAGCCACTACTTGACTGGATTCCGGCCTGCGCCGGAATGACGACGGCTACCGTCATGCCAGACCTAATAAGCTAGCCCCGGACCCCGATCCGGGGTGAGGGCGAGAAGGCAGTTGTCAGTAGTCAGACCGTTTGTAGCGTCGGGTCTTGCGCCCGACGTTAAAGAGAACGTTGCAGCAATACGTAGATCGTTCGTAGCGTCGGAACCTGTGTCCGACGTTAAAGACTGCAGAGTGTGGTGAAAGGGTGTAAGATTAGCGGGAGGTAATGGAGGTAGAAATGCAAAGAAGGTTTAAGATTATTGTCCAAAAGAGCGGGGAGGGCTACGTAGCCTATCCTCTCGGGCTCAAGGGCGTTGTGGTTGGTGATGGAGATACGTTCGAAGAAGCCTTAGAAGACGTCAAATCAGCGATTAACTTCCACTTCGAAACCTTTGGGGATGAAGTCCTTGAACAGATTGCCGCACCAGAGGACATCTATATAGCAGAGGCAGAGGTTGCCCTGGATGCCTAGATTCCCCAGGGACGCTCCCAAGACGAAGGTGATCAAAGCCTTCAAGAAACTAGGCTTCGAAATCGTCAGGGAAGCGGAGCATATAGCTTTGCGTCGGGTTAACGCTGACGGGTCCGTTACTCCGATGACCATCCCTAATGATCGAACTTACAAGAGCAGTACGTTAAGGATCATCCTTACACAGGTTGGAATCACTAGAGATGAATTTCTGAGTGCTTATTACGCGCGATAAAGTGGAAAAGCTGCTCTCACCATGCTCAGTGACCTCCGCGGTGAAAAACAGTTGACCACAGAGATCGCAGAGGAAAACGGGAAAAGAAAGTTATCAGTTGGAGTGAACCCCTGCGACTGGACAGATAGGTGTGAAAGTTATTACATTGTCTGCAGGGTCGTGAGGAGGTCGCTTCATGGCACGTAGAAGAAAGTTCAGCAACGCATTCAAGAGTCAGGTTGTGGAGGAGTTTCTTGCCGGGGAAGCAACGCAGGCTCAGTTGGCCCGTCGGTATGATATCTGCGATCAG
>DAOVAR010000026.1 GCA_030670905.1 Candidatus Bipolaricaulota bacterium | reverse complement strand
TTGTATTCGGTCACGCCAGTCTACGGCCATGAAACTGCTCGATCAAGTCTGACCTTCACCCCGGAATCCGGTCCACGGATAATGTCAAGACAGATCGTGATTCGTGCTGGCGACCCTAGGAGACTCGAACTCGAAAATCTTGACACTATCTACCGATACGAGAATGGGCGATTTCGCAACGAAGTCCGTAAGTCGCGGGACATCCGGATGTCATCAGTGATTGGCTGATTTCTCTGGAGCCTAGGGGACTCGAACCCCTGGCCTCTTGCATGCCATGCAAGCGCTCTCCCAACTGAGCTAAGGCCCCGATATCTTACCTTCCTTCTTACCAAATTCTTCTCCCAATTTCAAGCTTTCGCAGAATCGAAATGCGCGACAAGACCCTTACAGACAGGTTGTTCACATCCATACACTCCAGTTAGCGAACCACAATGCTTACCATGCGCCCTGGAACTGCAATCACCTTGACAAGCTCTTTCCCCTTGATCCGTTCGGCAACGGCTGAGGAATCCAAGGCGGCCCGCTCAAGCGCGCTGGCATCACGACTTATTTCAATGGGAACCCTCACTCGCGCGCGAAGCTTCCCATTAATCTGTACCGGGATTTCCAGTGTTTCCTCGTCAAGCGCCTCAGGCAAGAAGCTGGGCCATTTGTTTTCAAGTACCGCATCACTACGGCCAATCTGTCGCCACATTTCCTCACAGACAAATGGAACAAAAGGCGAAAGCATCAACACTAACCCCTCGATGACTTCTCGCAGCAAGTCATCACATGACTCTTGTTGCACATATCGACCAAGCTCATTGACAAGCTCCATAATTGTGGAAATGGCCGTATTGAAGCTGAACCGAGCGCCGATATCCTCGGTTACTTTCTTAACCGTGTAATGATAACGCCGCCACAGAGCCCGACTAGGTTTATCCAGGTCAGCGGTATCAACAGATTCGCCGGCATCTGCAACTTTCTCGGCCTGAGAAAGAACTAGATTCCACAGCCGATGAAGGAAACGCAGCGCCCCTCGCACTCCTTCTTCGGACCACTCGATATCCCGATCAGGCGGACCCATAAACAATGTATACAGCCGTTCTGTGTCCGCACCATAGCGCTCTATTATCTCTGATGGAGCAACCACATTCTTCTTTGACTTAGACATGGAGAAGTTCGAAACCTCTACCCGCTCGCCGCATTTCGGGCAGTGACCATCCTTAACTTCATGAGGATAGAGCCAGCCGTGGCTGGGGCAGTGGTAGGCATTGTGACAGACCATTCCTTGAGTAAACAGTCGCTTGAACGGTTCATCAAAACCAATGTAACCCAGATCGTGAAGCGCTTTGGTAACAAATCGCGAATAAAGAAGGTGGAGAATGGCATGTTCGACTCCGCCAACGTACTGATCAACCGGAAGCCAGCGGTCTACATCCTCCTTGACAAATGGCTGTTTCTGGTCCTGGGGCGAGATGTAACGCAAGTAATACCAAGATGAATCCACAAATGTATCCATTGTGTCGGTATCCCGCTTGGCTCGGCCACCACAATCCGGACAGATTGTCTCCGCGTAACCCGGAACATCGGCAAGCCCCTTCTTTCCGATGAATTCAACTTCCGGGAGCAACACGGGCAAGTTTTCTTCAGGGACAGGGACAACACCACACTTATCGCAGTAGATAATCGGGATTGGCGCTCCCCAGTAACGTTGTCGGGAGATCAACCAGTCATGCAGCCGGTAATTCACCATCCCGCTGCCTACGCCCTTTTCCTCCAGCCAATTGATTATCTTAGTCGTAGCTTCCTTCCCTGAACTACCGCTGAACGATCCAGAGTAAAGCATCTCTCCATGGTCAGCGTGACAAAGCAAGTCAGAGTAAAGCTCGCGACCGACGAGTATCTCCATCGCTGTACGTCTTCCCCGCAGTTCCGGCTCAAGCTTGTCACAACGGGTAACAATCTCGAGATCCGATTCCACGGAATCAAGGGCAACAGCCTTATCTTCGAAGATGAAAACAAATCGTGATCCAACTATCTCGCCCCACTTTCCTGGCAGCAGATAGCCACGAACTAAATTGATATAGAGATCGATCTGCTTCTTCTCCAAGGTAATCAATAACGATCCCTTCTCCTCTTCAAAGGAAATCGCAGCTTTGCGCAGCGCGTCGGCAGTTCCTTCCCTTACCGTGCCATGCTGGATAAATGCCTTAGCTTGTTCATCCAGCCGATCAATTACAGGAATTATCGGGAGCCCAAATTTGATCGCGAACTCAAAATCACGCTCGTCATGAGCAGGCACAGCCATAATCGCGCCGGTTCCATAGGACATCATCACGTAATCAGCGATCCACACCGGAATCTTCTCTTCGTTGACGGGGTTGATTGCATACCCACCAGTAAAAACACCGGTCTTTTCTCGTTCGAGCGACTGTCGATCCAGCTCTGTCTTTGTGCCTGCTTCCTTCCGATAAGCTTCCACCGTCTCACGCTGTTGTCGATCAGTCAGCCTATCCACAAGGGGATGCTCAGGCGCTAACACCATGAACGTTGCCCCCCACAGCGTATCGGGCCGTGTCGTGAACACAGGAATTTCATCCCCTTGTTCAGTACGAAAACAAACCCTTGCCCCCTCGCTTCTGCCGATCCAGTTTGCCTGCATCTTCTTGACGTTCTCCGGCCAATCGGGAAGATTGTCCAGATCCTCAAGCAAACGATCGGCATATGTTGTAATCTTGAAGAACCATTGATCGAGCGTCTTCTTTTGCGCAGGAGTACCACAACGCTCACACAGTCCGCCCACAACTTGTTCGTTTGCCAAAACAGTACTACAACTAGGGCAGTAGTTGACTGATGCTCGTTTCTTGTAGGCAAGGCCGTGCTTATATAGCTTTAAGAACAGCCACTGAGTAAAACGATAATACTCGGGAAGGCAGGTTGTAACCTCACGATCCCAGTCGTATTCAATGCCCCACGCACGAAACTGTTCCTTGGCTTGTACAATGTTGGCCAGTGTCCACTCCCGTGGATGAATCCCTCTGTCGATAGCCGCGTTCTCCGCAGGAAGACCAAAAGCATCCCAACCCATTGGATTTAGCACATTGAACCCGCGCATCATGTAGAACCTGGTTATCACATCGCCAATGATGTAGTTTCGTCCATGACCTACATGTAAGTAGCCAGATGGATAAGGGAACATATTCAGGTAGTAAAACTTGGGCTTTGTATCGGAGATATGCGCGCGAAAAAAACCATTTTCACGCCAGAAATCGCGCCAGCGCTCCTCAATTCTTCTGAAATCATACCGTCTCACCATAGAGTCAGCTCTCCCAGCGCCAATCGCTCCGCTTGTTGCAGTAGCTCGCACACGTCTCTCTCTGTTGGCATCTCGCAGTAAAGACGCAGGACTGGCTCGGTTCCTGACGCCCGAAACAAGAGCCAGCCTTTCTTAAATCTCAACTTGACACCATCAAGAGTGTCAACCGAACGAACACTACGTCCCGCGAACCTTTCCGGTGGGTTCTCCCGCAATTCGGCCACTACTTGCCTTCGCCCTTCAATCTCAACATCATGGCGACGATAAACGTGCGGACCAAAAACAGTGAACATGTCTTCTACAACCTCGCTTATCGGCCGCCCACCACTCGCTGCAAGCTCTGCCAGAAGCATCGAACACAGAATGCCGTCTCGCTCGGGAATGTGCCCTTGTACCGCAATGCTGCCACTCTCCTCACCAGCGATCAAAACATTATGTTTCAGTATCTGTTCACAGGCATATTTGAATCCGATTGGAACCTCGATCAGTTCCAAATTGTACTCTCTACAAATATCCTGTGTCATGTCGGTGAGCGCAAACGACTTGACAACCGCACCTCGCCAGCCTCGTTTTTCCACCAGATAACGGAGAATAAGGGCAAAGGTACGATGAGCATCAATAAACCCACCCTTCTCATCCATCGCCGAGATTCGGTCACCATCTCCATCCGTAGCTACCCCGATAAGAGGCATTCCTCGCTTGCGCGTGGAGGCAATCACTGCTCTCAATGGAATGAGGTTCTTCTCAAGCGGCTCAGGCTTCTTACCAGCAAATAGCACGTTCCGTCTCGCGCGAATATCTATGCACGGCACACCATATTCGGAAAGAAGTTGTCCCACATAACCTTGCCCTGACCCATACATAGAATCCACTACTACCTGCAGCGGGTTAGCAGTAAGCCGATCTTGGTCGATCAAGGTACGAATCTTGGCAAGCAACGGCTGTTTCAACCCTATTTCCTCTATTCCTCCTTCTGATGAGCGTAGATGAGGAGCCTTGATCGGAAGAAGTCTCTCCACCTCGCAGGTAACCTCACTAGGAGCGGAACCTCCATATTCTGCCTTATACTTGATCCCGTTGTAGATCGCTGGGTTGTGACTGGCGGTGAACATAATCCCTGCCGCATAGGAGCCATCAACCACTGCATATGAGAGAGCCGGAGTAGGCACCGGAGACTCACTTACGACCACCGGAATCCCATTTTTCTGCAAAACCCGGGCGAAGTAGTGGGCAAATTCACAGGATAGAAACCGCATATCGTAACCAACAACTACGCCACTTGTTGCTGGACGATATTCCGCACCCCAATCGCGATAGATAGCAAGCTCCTTACGGGCTGGTGATACAAGGAATTTCGCTACCGCTTGAGCAACGCGCGCAACGTTATCAAACGTAAAATCTCGCGCGATAACGGCGCGCCAGCCATCCGTTCCGAATCTTATCACTGGCTCATCTCTCTTGCCCTGCTGTCTTCTCACTCTCCTCTCCTAAACACGACTTCATCTCAATCCTCTTCACGTTATCGGGAAGAGCAAGATCCTTCCGTGAGATAATCTCCCGCAAGAGACTGTATGGAATGGAGAGCTCTACCCAGAGTGAGTCGATATCAACCACACCATTTTTCACCGGCAAGCGAGGAAGCGCCTTTTCTACCGCTTCCTTGTAGCGTTGCAGCATCCCCTCTTCATTGAGTTGTTCAGTAGCGATATTCAACGGTGTAGCTAACCTCCTTCTTTTCTCCGGCAGGGACATTCACTGAAAAACAAATTGTATCGGAATCCACCTTCTCATACCCTTCCGATGACGAAAGAATCTCCCAGGACGAACCTCCAGGGTGCTCAACAACGCTGATCAATACTGCTTCTTCCTTGTGATTGGCTAGGGTGATCAGATAGCTTTCCCGATATGTAGACGAAGCAACTTGTTCTCTCGATACCTGAATCCTTTCACCTACAAGATCGAACGCGCCTCCTACTTCCAGACTGATTTGCTCGTCTGCCGGTGTATCCATAATCCTGCTTTCGCCGATAAACAAGGTTGTGCCATCAGATTGTTGCTGGAAGATACGAGCCACCCCTCCAGGAAGAGCGTTGCCAAGGCCGTTTGCCAAACTGTTTACAAATTCCAGAGCCACCCTTACGCCATCGTTGTAGGCACCATCATAGGTATACGTCTTGTTCACACCGACCGATGCCGAAGCTGTGTACGGAAAGAGTTTCGATCTTCCATTGGCAATGCTAAGCTTACCAGGAACCCTATAGACATGATACTCAAATGCTGTTTCTCCGGTGAGCGATGTCTTCGGCGTGGTCTCCAAGTCCATGGCACTACGTGCATATAACACAGTCTGTGCCTCTCTGTTTACGTCGCCAGCAACAAGCTTCACTATCGCGTCGGTGAAATCCCGGCCACAGGTATTACTCACAGAAATCCATGCATCCAGGGCAAGACTTGCCTCGTCTTGGCTAAGAACTCCGATGTAGCTCGCCTTCCAAGTGATTCCCTCTGTCAAGTAAAGCAGCTCGATCAACTCAACGCCGGCTCGCTGGCCGCTCACCGTCAGCTCCACGTAGGGGCTGAGGGCAAGCTCATTTCTGCTTTGAATCTCAATTCGTTCCGGATTCGCGATAAAGTGAATCCTTTCATTTTCATCTCTTAGCGTGATCCATTCACCAACTGCAAGCAGTGTACCATAGTAGAGTTTGCCCTCACTTTCCAGCTGTATCTGCTCGCCAATCTGTGCGGCCAATATTCGCCCTGGTGACGTGTAATAAAAAGCCTGAGCCAGGATCTCACCATCAAAAACAACCTGAAGCGAAGAAGGAATGAGCCGACTTGGCACGTTATCCAGTCGCAGCTTTTCACCGTCTCCGCCTACCAGTAGAACCGTGCGAGACTCTTCAACACAGGCAATCCCTCCGGCATAAATAGCCAAACTTTCCCCCGCAAATGAAGCAGCTGGAACCAGAACTAACAAGAGAAGAATTGCTCCGGCCAATACTATCCGTCTTCTCATTTTATTCCCCCCTATGTGGCAATTTGACACACACTCATACTACCGCACTATCTCTATTCTTGTAAAGGGAAACACTGTACTTCTTAGAGCACATATGCTCCCTCGAGAATTCCTCCACACCCTCTTCTTACATTTGCTTCACAACCCGGGTAATTTGTGCTATAATAGAACGTTTTGCTGTGGGATGCTACATGAGAAGTGTCCTGAGAGAATGGAACTTGTCACAGATCGGGGGGGAGTGTTACCCACCCGATTCTCGTTGTTTATTGAGATCTGTGCCTCACCCACAGTGTTCAGGAGGAAGAGTGAAAGCGACTAACGCGACCGTAAACTTGCGAAAGAATGTAAGCAGCGTGGCTCCGGCCATGAAGAGACATTCGCACGACAAACCGCGGAAACGATCAGACAACCCTATTCGCACGTATTTCGACGAGATTAGTCGCGTCCCGCTCCTTAGCCGTGAGGACGAAGTACGCATCGCCAAGCGCATTGAGATGGGTAATAGACAGGCGAAGGAAGAACTCGCTGAGGCAAATCTGCGATTGGTTGTATCCATCGCCAAGAAATACCGAGGGTGTGGGCTGCCGTTTCTCGACCTAATCCAAGAAGGCAACCTGGGATTGATGAAGGCGATAGAGAAATTTGATTACAAAAGGGGCTACAAGTTCTCAACGTATGCCACGTGGTGGATCCGCCAAGCAATCTTGCGCGCGATCACGAACCGATCGCGAATGATTCGTGTTCCAACACACATCAATGAACTGATCCGCAAGATCTACCAACTAGAACGCAATCATCTTAAGAAGTACGGAGAGCCGCCTACGCCAGAGGATCTCGCCAGCGAATTGGATACTAGCGTGGAGAACGTCATAAAGGCTAAGAAAACATCGCAAAACATGAATTCACTCGATATGCCGATCGGCTACGATGATGATGGCTCGGTCCTTGGAGACTTCATAGAAGACAACACTGCAAGCTCTCCGGAAAAAGAAACGTTTCACCACCTGCTTGTGCGGGAACTGCAATCTGCTTTGGGAGAGCGGCTGACCGACCGGGAGAGAAGAATCATCGAGCTACGCTACGGCCTTCATGACTATCAGCCTCGAACGCTCGATGAAGTAGGTGCCGAGTTCGCCATTAGCAGAGAGCGTGTACGCCAGATTCAGAAAGAGGCTCTCTCCAAACTGCAGGACTCCAACCTTAAGCAACGACTCGAATGGTTCAAGCTCTTATCTGAAGACGTTTAGGCGCACTGTTTGGAGCAGCCATCTCTAAGCGTTCAGCAAAACACGATTTGTCCTGCCTTCTCACTATTCAATCTGTTTGCTATGCGAGCACCCTTTGTTATTGCAGACAAGCTTACCCTTCCTCTCTACAAGCACACCATGCCCACATGCGGAGCAAGCCTCCACTGGCTGCTCAGACATAGCGTACCGACAGCTAGGATAGTTGTTGCAGCCATAGAAGGTTTGTTTGCGTTTCTGCGAATATCGTTCAACCAGCATCCCCTTCTCGCATGACGGACAGGAAACACCGGTCGGAATGGAAGTTGTTTTATTGCACTCAGGATTAGCACACTTTAGATAGCGACCATATCGACCATTTCTTGTCGCCATTGGCGCTCCACAAACTGAACAGGTCGTCTCAGTCTCCATTTCCTTCTCCGTTTTCTCCAGAGACTCGGCAATAATCAATACTTCATCCTTGTAGCGGTAAGGGAGCTCCGCCGGAAGGCTGCGCGTATTTCGACAGTCGGGGTAGTTAGAGCAGCCAACGAAGTGTGAACCCTTCCAATACCGAAGCTCCATTGGCAACTTACACTTGTCGCAAACGACATCTGTCATTATTTGGAACGGTTTACCTTCTCTGATCAGGGATTCAAGTCTTGTAAGCTGCTTTGAGAAAGGATCATAGAATTCCTGTAACGCATCAGCTCGTGAGAATTGTCCTTCTTCAATACGATCGAGATCTTTTTCCATCTCTGCGGTGAAGTGAGCCTCCACCGTTTCGGGGAAGTACTGTTTCAGAAATTCGGTGACTTCCTCTCCGAGAAGGGTTGGGCACAGGCTTCCATTCTTGTTTCGAACATAGTCACGTGTCTGAATAACCGATACTATCGTAGCGTAAGTGCTCGGTCGACCTATTCCCTCCTTCTCCAATATGCTGATCAACCCAGCCTCGCTGTAACGACGTGGCGGCTCAGTGAATTTCTGCCGCAAATCCACTCGTTCTATCGCCAGGATTTGCCCTTCCCTCAGCCAATCTGGAATCTTGCCGTCGCTTTCTTTCTCCCTGGGATAAAGGGTTAGAAACCCATCAAATGCAAGTGCGCTGCCGGTCGCCTCCAAAGTGTAACAACCAACCGCAATAATGCCCTTGCCTTGCTTGTAGAGGGCTTCCGACATCTGAGTGGAGAGAAAGCGCTTGTAGATCAGGGTATACAACTTGCGCTGGTCTGGGGAAAGCCAAGAGGCAATTCTCTCCGGCTGCAAGCTGACCGTAGTAGGACGGATTGCCTCGTGAGCATCTTGAGAACGTCTCTTATTCCTGTAGTAACGAGTCTTAGCCGACAAGTAGTCTTCCCCGTATCGCTTAACAATCAACTGGCGCGCTTCCTTCACCGCGCTGCCCGACATGCGTACCGAGTCAGTGCGCATATAGGTTATCAGTCCCACATCTCCTTGAGGAAGCTTCACTCCTTCATACAATTGCTGGGCAACGCTCATCGTACGTTTAGGCGCAAAACCAAGCGATGACGAAGCAGCTCGCTGCAGGGAGCTGGTAATAAACGGAGGAGGAGGTTGTCGAAGCCGGGTATTTTGCACAATGCTCTTGACAACAGCTTCTTCGCCCTGTAGTTCTTGCCGGGTCTTATTTGCCTCTGCCTCACTGTGCGCAACGAATTTCTTGCCGTTCTTCTTGGTTAGAGACGCGGTAAATACTTCTTCTCCCTTCAGACATACGTAGATCTCCCAGTACTCCTCAGGGACAAACAAGGCAATCTCTGCTTCTCGGTCGCACAAGAAACGAAGCGCAACCGACTGCACCCGCCCAGCAGAAAGCCCTCCAAACTGGTTTCCCGTAATTGCCCGCGAAAGAAGAGGGCTTACCTGATAGCCAACCAACCGATCAAGGATGCGGCGTGTCCGTTGTGCCTCAACTTTATTGAGATCGATCCTCGCCGGCTTGGATAGCGCCTCAAGGATTACCGGCTTTGTAATCTCGTTGAACACCGGTCGTAGAAACGCGTCATCGTCCTTTACTACCCGTTTCAGAATAGTATATAGATCATAGGCAATCGCCTCTCCTTCTCGGTCGTTATCAGTCGCAAGGTAGATCTGGCTAGCTTTCTTGGCCGCCTGTCGCAGCTGTGTAACTTGCTTCGTGCGTTTGGTCTCAAATTTGGGAGTAAATTCGTTGTTTACATCCACACCCAAGTCCTTCTTTGGCAAATCACGCACATGACCCTGAGAAGAAAGCACCACATATGAACTTCCAAGATACCTACCTATCGTACGCGCCTTGGTTGGGGATTCAACAATCACAAGTCTTGTCAATTCTGAGAGCTCCTTTCTTCAATCTCTAGTCACAATCCACACAGCAACAGACCCTTAACGGAATGCAACATCAAGACACTAGTGTAACAGAGAATTCACTTCATGCAAATCGCTGTCACGCGCATCTGGTATATCAGAAGTGCTTTTCCCTCCCTAGTTAGCTAAAATTACTCGGTAAGGAGAGGGAATGCCACACATCATCTTAGAGGGTCTGCCAGCAGCAGGGAAGACCGAGACAATGCAAATGCTTGCCCGTTTCTACCCGGAACAGATCGAGGTTTTTCCTGAAATCGTTAAACTGGTAGCGACTAAAGAGAATATCCACATTCTATCTGAGCGAGAGAGACTCACCGAGGCAGTCATTGCCGAGCTTCCTTACCGTCGTGCGCAACTGGAAAACGTCGCGCAACAAGGCAAATTATGCCTGGAAGAGTCGCATATGGGCGTTCACCTCGCCTACTCAAAGGCGCTTAACGATAAGTCATTCATCTGTGCCTACAGCAAGGCTGAGCTATCCCTGCCCCGACCGGACTTATATCTACGCTTGGCGATTCCGGTAGATGTCTCTATGCGGCGGCAGAAAGCACGCAAAACACCACAATTCGAGGTAGCCAGACCCACGCTAAGGCAAATGCTCATACACCTGCAAGAATGGCACATCGCTCAGGCCAGCAATCTACGCATAGTAAATGCCGATTCTTCACCATCAACCTTCCTTGCCCAAGTAGAGGCAATCCTCCCGCTCCGGTATACAAGCAAGAACCCAACTACAAAGGAAACATTTGACACTCTTCTTCTGCTTGGTCGTCCTGCCAGTGGGAAGAGCGAATTCATCGACTTTATGAACAAATGCCCAGTTGAACGCCTAGGTGAACGCTATCATATCTCTCCATTTCACGTCATTGATGATTTCCCAATTCTGTGGGAAAAGTGTGAAGAGGATGATCTATGGGAACATCTCGGACGAGAGCGACTTTACTCTCAGCCAATAGAGGGAAATTACCGTGTTACAGACGATGGCCTGTGGCCATTTCTGATCGGCAAGATCAACGAGCAGGCAAGACCACTGCTCAGTAAAACTACGTCATCAAACGAGACCATTATGATCGAGTTCTCTCGTGGCAAGAAGCACGGCTACGCTGAGGCCCTGGGTTACCTTTCGCCACAGCTTCTTTCTCGTGCGGCCATCCTTTATGTACAGGTACCATTCAGTGAATCCTTACGCAGAAACATTGCTCGCTACAATGAGAAGAAATCCGGCGGAATCCTCACTCATTCCGTCCCAACCGAGGAAATGAAACGCACATACAGAGAGGATGATTGGCCTGATATCGCTCGGGCTCCGCGCGGAATGCTCACCGTGAACGGAATAACAATTCCCTACGTCACAATGAACAATGAACCAGAGCTCACTGACATTGACGCGCTCGATTCCCGCTACCGCGAAGCGCTAGACCAATTGTACGCCCTGTATTTGCGAAGATCTTGTGTGTGTGAATAATACTATTCACGTTGGAAAAGGGAGACCAATCTATGTGTGGAATCTTCGGAATTGTTACTAGTAACGAACAACCATTGGGGAATATCTTGCTTGACGCAGGCCGGCGACTTGCCTATCGGGGTTATGATTCCATCGGCTGCGCGACCATCGACAAAGAAGGCCAGATTGACCTGAGAAAAGATGTTGGCAAGATTGATGAAGTGAACAAGCGATTGAAATTCAACACAATGAAAGGTCAACGAGGAATCGTGCAGTTGCGCTGGGCCACTTTTGGCTCTCCCTCACAAGTGAACGCCCAGCCTCACCTTGATTCAAAAGCCAGTTTGGTTGGTGCTCACAACGGAAATATAGTCAATAACGTTTCCTTGCGTGAGGAGTTCATCGCGGAAGGGATGATCGTTCGCGGAACCAATGATGGGGAAAGCTGTGTGCATGCCGTAGAGCGCTACATCAATCAAGGCCACAACATGATCGAAGCAATTCGGAAAGCGGCAAGAGATTTGGAAGGAGACTATGCATTCGTAATTGCTTTACGGAATGAACAAAATGCGAGCGGAGACCATCCTCTCTACGCAATCAAGAATGGCTCCGGCCTTGTCGTGGGAATTGCCGATCAAGCCACTTGCGTCTCCTCCGATCTTCCTTCTATTCTGCCTCTGACTGACAAGATCCTGCGACTACAGGATGGAGAGATGGTCGCCCTATGGCCTGACCGAGTAGAGATCCGCCTGGTATCTACCGGAGAACTGGTCCACCGAACTCCGGAGAGATTCACAAGAGGGATGGAAGTAGCCCAGAAAGGTGGTTATGTTCATTTCATGGAGAAGGAGATTCACGAACAGCCGTACACGGCAGCGGAGTTGATCCACTGGCTCGTGGCATCCCCCCACGTTGACCCATTCGTAAAAGCCCTGAGCGACGCGCAGCATCTTTACTTTGTCGGTTGTGGAACAAGCTACCATGCATGCGTAGTCGGGGCAGCGTATTTCAACCAGCTAGCCACCATTCCAGCAATCGCCGTGCTTGCACCCCAGTTTACAGAGACGCTAGCCCACACCCTTGAACCTACTGACACGGTAGTCTTTGTGAGCCAGAGCGGAGAGACAAAAGATGTCCTAAATGCAGTTAACGCAACCCGCCTAGCTGGGGCACAGATTTTGGGAATACTGAATGTCCTCGGCTCTACATTAATGCATGCATCCAACCACTACCTTCCGCTCGCTTGCGGCTATGAGATCAGCGTTCCCGCAACGAAAACCTTTCTGAACGAGGCGATTTTGTTCCTCTACCTGGCTGACAAGCTGCGACGACATGGATCGCGCATTGACTGGGGCAGTGTTCCTGATCTTATTGCGAAAACCCTTACTGCGACCGACTCCGCTACGCGCCACATAGCCAACCTTCTCAACCCTCATGACGAAATGTACTACCTGGGTTATGGAGTGACTCTTGGCATAGCAATGGAAGGAGCGCTCAAACTGAAGGAAATAACCTACGCGCATTGCGAGGGGATGCTCAGCTCTGAGTTTAAGCACGGCCCGCTGTCGGCCGTATATACTAACTATCCGGTCCTCTTTGTCGCTTCCCCGGAAGACACAGCCATGATCGTAAACCACGTCAATGAGGTCGCCTGCCGCGGTGGACACTCAATCGTAGTCGCTGCTCCAAGCAAGCTACTGCGGGATAACGTAGACGAATATCTGCCACTTCCCGACACAGGGCAAGAATTGATCGCCCTGCTTGCCGTCCTGCCACTTCAACTCATAAGCTACTATATGAGTACCTCGCGTGGAATCAATCCTGATTTTCCCCGCAACCTAAGCAAGACACTCACTGTGGATTAGCTTAACCTCGCGAACAAGCCTGCTCGAAACACGCTTGCGCAGGAAAGACTACGAGGGCACAAAAATACACTACAAGCTCTTTGTCTCGCCCGTTCGTTTCACTCACTCAAGACGCCAAGAACGATGAAACAGTTGAATAGTTGATTGGTTGAATGGTAATAAGGGTTCGTAGGGTTCATTGGGTTCATAGAGTTCGTTGGGTTCGTTGAGTTCGTTGGGTTGGGAGAAGGCAAGGATAGTGATGAAGCAGTTACATGGTTGATTGGTTAAGTGGGAGAACGGGAAAGG
>DAOVAR010000074.1 GCA_030670905.1 Candidatus Bipolaricaulota bacterium | reverse complement strand
GTAGCCACGTCACAGGTCACATAGCGGATGGTGTCATAGATGGCGAAACCAGCAGTGACGGATCCACCTGGCGAGTTTATGTATAGCTTTATTGCCTTTGTTGGGCCTTTCGCGGCAAGGAAGAGAATCTGCGCGATCACCACGTTTGCCACTTCATCGTCGATTAGCTCACGGAGAAAGACAATCCTGTCTTCTAGCAGGCGTGAGTAGATATCATATGTTCGCTCGGTATGCCCACTACGATCGATGACAAATGGGATTTGGGCGCTCATTCCGTTTTCTCACTCAATACGGCGTTCTTGTACAGCACGTCAAGGACACCCATGTTTACCTTGGCCAAGCGGTAGTCTTCCCAACGTTCTTTAGCCTTTAGCTCGGCGATGAACCTAATGGGATTCTCGTCTGTTTCTTCCGCCTCGGCTGTTGCGATTTCTTCCAGTTTGTCGTCCGTAAAGGAGATATCCTGTGCCTTGGCGATTTGTTGTAGGACGAGCTCGCGCCGGAGTCGCCTGGTTACATTCTCACGGTAGTCTGCCTGTATCGCTTCCTCGCTTTTCTCTTGCTTGCTGAGATAGTCCTCAAAAGAAAGCGGAGAACGGGGCTCAGAAAGGTTCTTCTTCAGATGCTCCAGTTCCTCCGTTGCCATTTCTTCCACCAGGACGTCCGGTAGCGGTATATTAGCTTGGTCTACAACCCAGTCAAGGAGTTCTAGCTTGATCTTCTTTTCGTGCTTGCTTGCCTGGTTATGTTGCAGGCTTTCCTTAACCTTTACCTGCAGGGCCTCTAGATTCTCATAACCAGCGTCCTTTGCCAGCTCGTCGTTGGCTTCCGGAATCTTGATCTCTTGAAGGCTGACGATGGAAAGAGACGCGCTAAATGTCTTCTTTTTGGGGAGATCGAGGTTAACGGAGACTGTTTCGCCCACTTTGTGGCCGATCAGCTTCCCTGTTACTGGGTTTCCTTCCTCGGCGTGAGCATTCCATTCCTTGTCATCTTCTCTCACCTGTACGATGTCTCCCTCAGTGACGGTGTCGCCATCCTTAGGCACAATGGTTCCGAATCGCGCGCGGATGTCATCGAGCACTACCTTGACATCATCATCAGTAACGTCCTTCATCGGCTCAGTCTCAAGTGCGATGCCCTTGTATTCGGGGAGGTCGAAATCTGGCAGCACGGGGAAGCTTGCCTCGAATACGAATGGTTCCTTCTCGTCAGAAGAGATGGGCTTTATCTCAGGGGGAGCCACCGGATTTAGCTCAAGCTCGGCAAGGGCTTCTCCTAGGTGCTGTTGTTGTAGCTCCTTCTGTGTCTCTTCCAGGAACAACTCGTGGCCGTAGCGCGCGTCTAGCACACCTCGCGGCACGCGCCCCTTTCTAAATCCGGGAATGCTTGCTTCGCGCCCATAGGTGCGGTAAGTGTTATCGAGGGCATTCTTAACTGTCTCAGGAGTCACCGTCACTTGCACGGTAACCGCGGTGTCTGATCGTTCCTTTAGTTCATAGCTGGCATTCTTGTCCATTCGTGAGAATCACTCCATATACCGTATTGGCACGGCAATTATACGCTGTGGGAACTTTCTGAGCAAGGGTTATCTGTTTCTACTGCTAGCCAGCAATGCCCATTGGCCAATATGAGCCAAGGAGTGCTTCCCATATTCCACTTATCAACCCGATCAGGCCACGAAGCGCGCCAAGGTACAGTAACGCGAGGACGATAAGGAATCCGTATCTTTCGAGCTGCATCATTACGCGTTTCCCCTCCGGCGGCAGAAAGTAGGTAAGCACGCGTGACCCATCGAGTGGTGGTACAGGAAGCAAATTGAACACCGCGAGAATGATGTTGATGATGACGAAAAACCCCAGCAGGTAGAATATCGTTTGCACAAAGTACGCGGAGAAACCACGTCCATAAAGAAGAGAGAGAGGGGTAATCAATATCGCGAGCCTTCCGATAGCGCTGGCGCCCAGAGCGAGAGCAATATTCATTAGCGGTCCAGCAATGGCGACGTAAAACATGCCTTTGTACGGATTGCGGAAGTAGTTTGGGTTGACCGGAACTGGTTTGGCCCAACCAAAAAGAAAAGGAGATCTAAGGATGACAAGGACGATTGGAACAAGGATTGTCCCAATTGGATCGATATGTGCTAATGGGTTTAGTGTAAGCCGGCCCTGGATCTTTGCGGTAGGATCGCCGAGGCGAAAGGCAATGTAACCATGTGAAAACTCGTGAAGAACAATGGCTGTGAATACGGCGATGAGGGATAACACAATCTCAAGAGCGCCCGCAAAGGTCATTACGTAACCCCTTTTCCTGTTGGATTTACGGTGAGTGTATCCTCTTGTCTGAGAATTACCAAGCCCGGCGGGCTACCTTTCGGCTTTCGCACATATTTCACCTGGGTGTAGCTTACTTCTACTCTTGTTTCATCCCTTGCCTTTGATCCAGCTGCTGCCAGCTGGGCTGCTTCTCTTATCACCTCAACTGGCGGGATCTGCTTGTCGTGACAACGGAGTATCACATGTGGCCCGGGGATACCCTTGACATGAAACCACAGATCTTGCGGGCTTGCTTTTCTTAGTAGAGCGTCGTTCTGTGTGGCATTGGTTCCCACTTCCACGGTGTGTCCTTGGATAGTGTAGATCTTGGCCGATGTAGGCGCTTGTATTCGTTTTCTCGATCGAATCGGTGAAATAAGTGACATGGTCGACTGGTCTGGGTAGCGCCCTGCCTGCACAGCGCTTAGACCGGTTTGTAGCAAGGAAAGCTCCCGTTCGATACGTTCTAGCCGGCGAGTAACAACTGGACGACCACGATGCATACGTTTTGCCTGAGTGTATAGATGTTGTGCATTTTCCACGGGGTTCAGTTCTCTTTCTAGGGAGATAGTCACGGCTTTCTCGGTCGTTGGGTCGGTCAGAGTGGCTTTGTCCATCCCTCTGCTAAGCTCGTTTAAGTGAATCATGATTAAGTTAGCGCGATAGCGAATATGGCTCTCTGACTGCGCGGTTACTAGCCACGCTTGAAGTCGGGAGATTGTCCTTTTTCGGCTGGCGATTGCCCGGGAAAGCCCGCTGCGTATAGGGGTTAATTCTTGATCGTCATGTGAGTAGCGCCACGTTGTGTCAAACTCTCGATCGAGCGCGGCGGCGAAGCTCCGCGTCTGTTCAGCCTCTTGGGGGAGCGGAAAGAATGAAGCCCAATTCTTGTGTGGATCGTAGCACGCATCCGGCTCATCTACCTTGGAAAGGACGAAGGCAATCGCTCTTTTAGTTCGTTGTTCGACTGGCCCGGGCGCGTAAGTCCTTGCCAGTTCGACGATCGCCGCGGCCGTGTTTCGTCCGATCCCATCTAAGTTCCGTGCTAGTGCCTGGTCGGGATTCTCTTCAGAAAGAAGCTCGCGAAGATATGCGGTTGAAACTTTCCCGGGATCGAGCTTGTCTTGTGTTGGTAGGGGGCGGTAAGTGTTCCCTGGAGCGGTACGTGTGCCCGCTCGAAGCGCGGCCACTACCATGTCTTCTTGGAGAAGAATCAGATTTCCATGTGGTCCAAGAAGCTCGATAACAACCCGGAATGTCTCTTTTCTATGAAGGCGCTCTACCTGGAGGGTTACCACTCGTTCCCATCTTGGTTGGCTGATTTGAACGACCTTTCCACCCTGTAGATACTTGCGTAGAAGCATCACAAACGGCGATGGAGTCTTGAGATGAGGAAGATCGAGTGTTGTCCAGTGAATGCGCGCGGTAGGCAGGGAGATCAGCAGCTGTAAATCTTTCCCCGCGAACAGTCGTATGACAAATGACCCACGTTCCGGTTGGTAAATGGATCGAACGATCCCTCCATTGATGTCCTTGGTAATTGCGGTGAGCGCCGCGGCTATCGCCAATCCATCCATTCTTCCTCCAGTTGAGCAGGGCAATTCAGAACGCTATAATGTTGATTATACCGCCGGCGTAGCTCAGTGGTAGAGCAACGGTTTCGTAAACCGTAGGTCGGAGGTTCAACCCCTCTCGCCGGCTTAGGCTTACTACTATCAGAATAGCTTCTTTTGCCTCTCGCCCGTTCGTTTCACTCACTCAAGCGGGAAAGAACGATAAAGCAGTTAAATAGTTCAGTAGTTAAATGGTTAAACGGTTGAATGTTTAAGTAAGAGGATCGGGCAAGCTGAAAGCTGATCGCTGTTTGCTGATGACTGAGAACTGACGACTGACAACTTCCTTTCCTGGGACCTGCGCTGGGAAAGGACCGAGCAAGCCAAGCTTCGAACCAAGCCGGTCGAGCATTCCCATGTCCGGATACCGGACAAAGGTTGGCGTCCGTT
>DAOVAR010000090.1 GCA_030670905.1 Candidatus Bipolaricaulota bacterium | reverse complement strand
AGCTTAGCTGGTCTGCTGTGGGGGCATGTTGGTCTTGTGATGATAGCGTAGACAGGCCCAGAGCAAAATCCCAATAACGATGAGAGACGATCCCATTGATAACAGAAGCGTATCTCCCGCATAAATTCCTCTCCCAAGAATGGGAAAGCCAATAATTGCCATTACTAAGCCCCATCTGTATCCTAAGACGCGCATCCTTCAACCCCCTTTTGCCTAGGTGAGTATCGCTCAAGCAATTCCCTGTCGCAGAAGTACTGGTCATACTTTTCCACATTGTGCCAGCAGAAATATGGCTGCAACCTGACTGTAGGCGTAGATCAATGATCAGCCAAAGACTTTTGAGATGTTAGAACAAGTCGTGGGTCTGCTTGTCGAAGGTCTTAGTGGAATATCTGAGGACGTCTGCAGAGTGAATACCGTCTGTCGTTTGACGTACACTTCGTCTTCGCTCTATCAATCTGTTAACGTTTGAATATGATGAAAGCTATTCTAGGTTGCACAGACCATGGGTGGTTGTCCTTGAGCAGGGTATTGGGATGGTGTATCTTTGAGTAATCGGAAAACATGGAGGGATCAATGACAAACCTGCACATCCTTACCCACCCGCTCATCCAGAATAAACTGACCTTACTGCGGGATACGCGTACAAACAATCATAAGTTTCGCTTGTTGCTCGAAGAGTTGACCGCGTTCATGGTGTATGAAATCACTCGCAGCTATCCCTTGCGTGAAGTGGAAGTAGTAACCCCACTAGAACGTACAACAGGAAGGGTGCTTGATGTTTCGATAGTGCTTGTCCCCATACTACGAGCCGGGACCGGAATGCTTGGCGGAGTACTCAATCTTGTCCCTATGGCTAAGGTGGGCCATATTGGAATATATCGCGACCCTAAGACCCTGGAACCGGTTGAATACTATGCAAAGCTTCCGCCCGAACTCCCGGAAGCGCAAGTTATCTTGGTCGATCCTATGATTGCAACTGGTGGAAGCGCGATTGCGGCGGTCGAGCTTGTCAAACGCGAAGGGGCAAGAAGAATTCAGTTCTTGTGTCTTGTTGCCGCACCCGAAGGAGTAGAGGCCTTTTTTGAAGCCCACCCGAAGGTACCGATCTATACAGCGTCGCTTGATCGCCAGTTGAATGAGCATGGATATATTCTTCCGGGGCTTGGCGATGCGGGTGACCGTGTCTTTGGAACCTAATCCCAGTACTCTATTAACTTAGGCTCCTCACATTCCAGCCAAGATCTATCTCTCACCCGTTCGTTTCACTCACTCAAGTTGGTCGATTGGTTGAGCAAGGAATCGCGAGCTGATTGCTGAAGGCTGACAGCTGAAAGCTTCCTTTTCTGACAACTGACAACTGGCTACTGATAACTACTTAACCGCAGAGGGCGCAGAGATCACGGAGGAAACCGAATAATAGTTCAAAAGCACAGACATCTTGCCGCAAAGCGAAGAAAAAGAATTGTTGGTTAGTAAGATACTAAGCAAATATTTTCCTTGGCGATCCTTGCGTCTTTGCGAGAGGATAGGTTGTTGAATCTTTCTCTAGGTTACCTTAACTTAACTGCGAGGGACGTCAGGCGAATTTGCCGGGTGTATCGATTAGGTGCGCTGCCACTTCTCGATCAACATGGGAATGTCGGCAAAGCTTCGTGTTACATAGTCAGCAACCTCTTCCAGCTCAGCTGTCTTTGGATTAAACGCTATGGACAGGCCAACAAGATCCATAACCGGGACATCATTGACATGGTCACCAACATAACAGATCTCTGGAAGAGGAAGGCCTATTCTCAATGCAGTCTGCCGCATGACATCCGCTTTCTTCCAGAGGCCGACTATGGTCTCTGTTTCCCCTGTGAAGGAACTATTGCGAACGAGCAAGCGATTGGCAACAGCAAACTCAAAGCCAAGATCTTTGCGTACGTATTCGGCAACGAGGTCAACACCAGAGGAAAGGATTCCGAGACGATAGCGCTTCCGCAGCGTGCGAATTGCCTCCGGGACGCCAGTCGCGTAAGGAGGTGGAAGGACTTTCTTCGTAACTTGCTCTACAGGAACACCAGCTAGAAGTCGGGCGTTTTCGGACATCCATTCCGCGTAAGCATCTGGACGCGGAAAGTACTCAGCGAGGAGGAGGTCCCATTCCTCCTTAACACCACCAGCAGCACCAATCGCACCCCAACTTGATTCAAACTCCACGCCTTGGTAACGAACCAGGGTTCCATCGAGGTCAAAGATAACTGCACTAATATGTCTTGGCCTATTCATCTGCAGTAAGGATTAACCGCGTTGCTGCAGTGATTTCGTGCTTGGCGAGGTACCCGCCCGGAAGTTCCAACGCGTAACGGAACGGCTCGTTTACAGTATACAAGTCTGGTGATTCCGGTTGCATAGTTGCGCTCCCCACTAACATTCCTTGTCCGTCAAAAAAAACGATATCAAGCGGGAAGCTCACTGTTTCCATTGTAAAGTTAACAGATACCTCTTTATCGTAACAGAACAAAATCGCGGGGAAATTGTCAACCAGGGAGGCAGGGAATGATCGGAATCCAATGAATCGTTCGTATGCCTTGTCAGCGATAAGCACGGGAAGTTGTATTGCATCGCCTTTCTCTGTTAGCAGTATTACGCTTTGCATCTTGAGGGTCGTAAGAATGCCGAGGCCTTTTCGATCGGAAAGTGGCAGAAGGAGTGGCGCGGCATCTTGGACGCCAATGGGGAAAAGGAACACAGGGGTATTGTCAGATTGGTTGCCGTCTATGTCGGCTTTCTGATTGTCTTCCCAGAAATTACCCACACCAGAGCCGGTCCAGGTATTCCTGCCATAATCACTGATAAGTTCGCTGGCTGCGCCGAAAAACATGTTTTCGTACAATAGATTTGTGTTGGAATCAGTGCAAAGGTA
>DAOVAR010000027.1 GCA_030670905.1 Candidatus Bipolaricaulota bacterium | reverse complement strand
GCGATGCCTGTGGCATCAACAGTACCCACACGCGCCACACACCGCGGAAACTCAAAGCTCTCAGGAGGGGACGCTGCATTGACAATCACTACGCTCTTATCACGAATTCCGGCAAATACATTCACGTTTTCTAAGAGAAATGTATCCATCACAATCACGCAATCCGGATGATAAACCCGCGTTTTTGCGCGAATCGGTACATCCGACAGACGTATAAATGCCGTTACTGGGGCACCCTGCCGCTCGAAGCCAAAGAAAGGAATGGACACCCCATACTTCCCTTCCCTAACAGTCGTTCGAACAATTATCTCCGCAGCCTTTACCGTTCCCTGTCCGCCGCGCCCATGGATCCTAACTTCCACGATTCCTCCTTTTTTCCTGATTGCTCAAGGCCCTGTAACTGGACTGCTAGGCTCTCCGGAATCGTCGAGGTACAAGAACCTAGTCCTGCCGTATGCTAATGCACACATTCCGAGAAAACCCTTTTGAAGTTGCCCCAGCAAACCTTTTCGACCTGACGCGCATTCAATCCGTTGTCATAGAGAAGATCTACAATGCCAGGATAAGCCGCACAACTATCAACTTCAGCAGGAGTGCTCTCTACTCCATTAAAATCGCTACCGAACCCAACGCAATTCTCTCCACCTACTCTAATGGCGTGCTCAACATGTGTGACGATCCAATGCATGTCGGGGCGAGGAATCTGCGCAATGGTTTCCTGTACTTCCTTCATTGCTTCGTCGAAGGACTGCTTCCCTAATTCTACAACACGAAAGAACTTGTCGTGGATGGCTTTTTGTTGTTCGAAGAATGCGGGAACAAGAAACCCTGAACCCATAAGGAATCCCATTGAAATCAAGAGATTTGGAAACCTCCTCCTCGTTCGTTAGAATATAACTAGTATACTAAGTTGTCCCCTTGGTTCCATTCCTGTGCGTTGGAATCAAGGCGGTGCTTATCGGAGGTAGGTGTGTATAGCGATGGTGACCTAAACGTATTACAAGACCCATTGCGGCGATCCCGATGATCTACCCAAGCCAAATGAAAGGAAGGTAGTGAGATGATCAGAGTCGATCCAGAGCTGTGTTCAGGATGCCGGCGATGTGAAGTAGCTTGCTCGTCTGGCCACTTCAAGGGCATGATAGGAAGATTGTTTTCGCGGGTTCAGGTGGTAAAGGTGGAGGAGATAGGCGCTGATGTGCCGGTAATCTGTCAGCAATGCCGGGAGCGGTATTGCGTCGATGTATGTCCCGTGCAAGCCCTCCGAATTGGTGATCGCGGTGAAGTCCTGGTAGACATGAAGACCTGTACGGGTTGTGGCCAGTGTGAGAAGGCCTGTCCGATCGGAGCGATCCGCCTGGTCGACCAGCACCCGTTGGTCTGTGACCTGTGTGGCGATTCTCCGCGTTGTGTGGATGCCTGCACCATGGGCGCTCTCTCATTCGAGCCAGAGACCTCAGATGTAGTCTTGTTGACAGAGGTTGACTCTGCTCTCCTCGGTGAGAAGACAACACAAGAAAAGGCCTACTTCTACGGCATTACCATGGCCGAAACGCTACGGAAGGCGTGGGTGGCAAATGTGGCAACTGATCGGGATTCCGATCGCTAGAAGAGGAGGGAGAAGTATCATGTTTGGATACGCTGGGAATTGGCTAGAGGTTGACCTGACCGACCACGGTATAGAGTCCCATCCGCTTGACTTGGACTGGGTCAAGACGGTTATCGGTGGCCGCATGATGAACACATGGCGGATGTACGCAGAGATGACTACTGGGGTTGATCCTCTCTCTCCGGAGAACACGGTCTACGTTGGGGTCGGGCCTTTGACCGGTACACTCCTTCCCGCCTCTGCTTACACTACGGTATCAGCTCGGTCCCCACTCACCGGTCTGATTGGGGATGCCGCAGCTGGTGGGCACTTTGGTCCAGAACTGAAATTTGCTGGCTTCGACCAAGTGGTCATTCGCGGCCAATCAGAAGAACCGTGTTACCTGCTGATAACCGATGAAAGCGTGGAAATCCGCCCTGCATCTCATCTCTGGGGCAAGGACATCCGTGAGACTCACCTTGCCCTCCTGAAAGAGCTACAGGATCCTCACGTGCAGGTAGCAGCTATAGGCCCAGCTGGCGAGAACCTGGTGAAGTACGCAACAATCGCCACCAATATGGCTGGACGAACCTTTGGGCGTACCGGTATGGGCGCAGTATGGGGTTCAAAGCATCTAAAGGCAATCGCGGTCCGGGGACGAACACCTATCTCTGTTGCTGATCCACAACGGTTCGAAGCTATCTGTGGTGAACTTTACAGACGGATCATCGAGCATCCGGAGTTTGAGACGCGCAAACGCGTAGGAACTACTATGCTTGTCAACAACCTGAATCTCCTCGGCATCCTTCCTACGCGCCATTTTCAGGAAGGGGTCTGTGAATACGCGCACAAAATCAACGGCGAGATCCTACGCGAGCGATACGTTACCAAGAACAAAGCCTGTTACAACTGCAATGTCCACTGTTCGCGCTACATTATTACACCCGATGGAGAGGGAGAAGGACCCGAGTTTGAGCCTCTATGTAGTTACACATCCCGCATCGGGAATGCAGACCTGCGCCGCGCCCTTAAGGTCATCATGTTCATGAACCGCTGCGGTGTTGACGCGATCAGTTCCGGCGAAACAATCGGCTGGGCAATGGAGTGTATCGAAAAGGGGCTTCTTAATGCAGCTGATTTTGACGGGATCGAGTTACGTTTCGGAAATATGGATGCCGTGGAGCAAATTCTCGATCTCATTGTAAGGAGAAAAGGGATTGGTGACCTGTTCGCCGAGGGAACACGTGCATTAGCACAACAATACGGTGGTGGCACTGAGAAACTCGCGATGCACACCAAAGGGCTCGAGATCATTAACGGTGATCCGCGAGGCCTAAAGGCCTATGGGCTTGGATATGCAGTAGCTTCACGAGGTGCGTGTCACCTGCGAGCGGACCCATTCTTCGAGCTGACCGGCCGGCACGACGAGGCAATGAAACGCTTTGGGACAGAGAAAGCAGCTATGCCGTTTGAAGAGGAAGGGAAACCCGCGCTTGTCGAGTACAGCGAGCGAAATTGCCTACTGCTGGATGCGCTCACAATGTGCAAGAACGTGGGACAGAGCATGGAGATCATGAATCCTGATGTAGGCGCCGAGCTGCTGCAAGCGGGAACAGGCATGACCTTTAACTCGGAGGAACTGTCTGAAACCTTAGCCAAGACACGTACTATGGAACGCAGACTAAATCTCCGCTTCGGGTTAGATCCCAAAGACGATACCCTTCCGTACCGCTTCAAGGAGGAGGGGCTTCCAGCTGGACCGGCAGCCGGGCAGACCATCCATGTCGATGCAATGGTAAAGGAGTTCTATCGGATCAAAGGGTGGTCAGGTGAAGGGATCCCTCCCCCTGACTAGTGAAAGGTATACAAGATCTGGCCGCATAGGTGCAGGATCAGTTAGGGACTGATGGGTTGGTTGGTCATTTGCCACTTCCTGCCAAATACCGTAGGCACCCTGCTGGTTGTTGCCTCAATTCGCGTGGGACAGAACATTCTTTCTTTGGCTGGTCTAAGCTTCCTTGGGATGGGAATCACGCCACCAACACCGAGTTGGGGCTCGATGTTACAAGAAGGACGTTCAGTAATCCTGCAATGTCCTTGGTTAGGGATCTTCCCCGGTATGGCGATCTTTACCACGGTCCTAGCGTTTAACCTTGTTGGGGATAGCCTTCGTGACGCGCTCGACCCAAGGTTGAAGCTATAGAATAGCCCTTTGTGGGTTGTCAGTGGCTGAGTCAACGCGCAGCCTTGACAGCCAAACACCCATCACTTATGATAAATTCTTGCGGGTCGTTAGCTCAATTTGGCAGAGCAACGGACTCTTAATCCGTCGGTTGCAGGTTCGAGTCCTGCACGACCCATATGTTGTCCACGCTAGAAATTCGGGTCGTTAGCTCAGGGGTAGAGCACCTGACTTTTAATCAGGGAGTCGCTGGTTCAAATCCAGCACGACCCACTCTAATTGAAAAGACGCGCTTGGAATCCTATAATTCTTTTTGTGTCTGTCCCCATCATCTAGCGGCCTAGGATACCGGGTTTTCATCCCGGCGGCAGGGGTTCAAATCCCCTTGGGGACACTGAACCAGAGATTTGCGACAAAGTAACTGCTTGAGCTATAATGGGCGAGTAGCTCAGATGGGAGAGCATCCGGCTTACATCCGGAAGGTCACAGGTTCAAGTCCTGTCTCGCCCAATGAGTTCTGATATATCGGGGGCGTGGTCTAGCTTGGTTTAGGACGCTGGATTGTCACTCCAGAGATCGCCGGTTCAAATCCGGTCGTCCCCGCTTCAGGATATGCCGAGGTAGCTCAGGTGGTAGAGCACGGCCCTGAAAAGGCCGGTGTCCCCAGTTCGAGTCTGGGCCTCGGCACCATTATCTTCCTTGACTAGGGATTCTTAGATGAGCTATCCAATAATAATATGATGAGGGGGAACGATGAATGAGAGTCCCTTAACGATCTGGAAACAAGTGCGGGAGAAACTACAGAGAGAGATTTCACAAACGAGCTTTGAAACCTGGTTTCCCAATGCTCATCTTCTAGAGCTCAAAAACAATTCACTGCTAATTGGTGTTCCGACCAGTTTCTATAAGGGCGGCATTGAGCGTCGCTATCGCAGCTTGTTAGAGGATATAGCATCTGAGGTTTGTGCAAGGCAAGTCACTATCACGATCCAAGTTACCGGCCAAACACCATCCACGCCCGATCCACCGAAGCTTGAGCCCTCCACCACTTCAACACAGCTACATAGTACGCTTCCACTCAATCCCGATTATACATTCGAACACTTCGTGCGTGGAAACAACAACCATCTTGCTTACGCCGCCTCACTAGCCGTTGCTGAAGCACCCGGAAAAGCGTACAATCCTTTGTTTATATACGGCAGCGTCGGGCTCGGGAAAACCCATCTACTACAGGCAACCGGCAACTTCATCATATCCTCTGGAGTCCCTAAGGCTGTTGTATATACAACTTCCGAACGGTTTGCTATAGAACTGATCAATTCAATCCGCAATAATACCACATCCTCCTTTCGTGAGAAATACCGACGGATCGACCTATTGCTAATCGATGACGTACACTTCTTGGAGGGAAAGGAAGGTACACAAGAAGAGCTATTCCATACCTTTAATGAGCTTTACGGAAGTGAGAAACAAATCGTACTCTCCAGCGATCGTCCTCCGGAAGAGCTTTCTGGATTACAGGAAAGATTGGTCTCCCGGTTCCGTTGGGGATTAGTCGCTGACATTCAGCCGCCTGACTTGGAGACACGAATCGCGATCTTGCGAGAAAAGGCAAATAGCCGTGGACTCACAGTCGATGACACTATTCTGGAACTCATCGCCAGCCGCATCTCCTCCAATGTTCGTGTCCTGGAAGGTGCATTAGTAAAGGCTATCGCTTATGCCGAGCTTGAAGGAAAAGAGCTAACGCCAAGTAACCTAGAAGCGATGCTTCCAGAAGAAGGTAAACGAAAGCCGCTAACCATCGCCCACATCAAAGAAGAGATAGCCAATCGTTATCACCTCAAGCTACATGATTTGGAGGGATCAAGCAGAAAAAAAGAGATCTCTCAACCACGACATATTGGCATCTATCTCGCGCGTGAAATGACCAATCACTCCTTTCCCGCAATTGCAAGAGAATTCGGGAATCGTGATCACACAACAATCATGCATTCCTACATGAAAATCAAAACCCTAATTGAACAAACCCCACTCTTTCATGGCGAGATTAAGGATATTCAGGAAGACCTGAATTCACGGTTTCGTACCAGTTAGGCAACAACGCCTTGGCATCATGCTGTGGAAAACCCTGTGGGAAAGTGGAGCAAAATGACTGAAAAACACTACTTTACTGTGGAAAAGTCTTGTTGACTTTCAGGAGTGGATTTCTCCACCACCCATATCCACTGGTTTTCAACTGTTTCACCCGTTTTTCCACAGGGTTTTCCACAACTTTAGCCAGGACACAGAGGGGCGAACGATGGGTTTTCCACAGTAAAGTACTTGCCTACAACTACTACTGAGGTTTAATTAATGAACTGGGTAGAAACAGTACTAAAGAAGAATAACTTGTGGAAAGACTACTGTTACCAACGAACACTTCTTTTGTGGGACAAGGTGTGTGGTAAGAGGATTGCTGCGCTTACACGAACACAACGTTTTTCCAGAGGGACACTGTGGATAGAGGTTCCTTCCCCCTCAATAGCGCACGATCTGTCGTTACTTGGCGACAAATATATCAAGCGGATCAACGAGCTTGCAGAGAAAGACATTGTGAAAAGGATTCGTTTCGTGCCGGGGAAATTTGCGAGGACTCAACCTGTAAGTAAGGATCTTGGTAGGCTCCCACCGGATGATCGTGCTGAGGCACATACACTGTTTGCCCAAGTGGCGGATCCAGGATTGCGTGAGCTGTTTGAACGCTTCTATCTAACGGCTCGCAAGCGGCAAGAAGTGCAGCTTGTACGAGGGGCAAAACGCTGCTCTTACTGCGGAGTTGTCTTTAGTGGTGAAGGGGACATTTGCCCTGGATGTCGTTTCTCTGGGATTGCGGATTGCGGCTCAGCAGACTAGAATAATACACCTATGTTACATTGCAGAGGCACAACTATTATTGGTATCCATTCCGCGGCTGAACAGCGTGCTGTAATTGCTAGTGATGGACAAGCTACGCTGGAGACCACGGTTATCAAGAGTAGTACGAAGAAAGTATATCGCCTGTATAATGATCGCGTTCTTGTTGGATTTGCCGGCGCGACCGCGGATTGCCTTACCCTGCTGGATAAACTTGAGGGAAAGCTTAGTAAGTATGATGGACAACTGCGGCGAGCCGCGGTGGAAATGACGAAAGAATGGCGTACCGATCGAATTTTACGCCGACTGGAAGCAGTACTAGTGACTGTCGGCGAAGAAGGGATGTTGATGATCTCTGGTGCCGGCGATGTGCTCGAGCCAGATGAGGGAATGATTGGGATTGGATCCGGTGGTCCATATGCTCTGGCAGCAGCCAGGGCAATGGTTTCCGTGTCTGATCTGTCAATTGCGGATGTCGCGCGCAAGTCACTTGAGATCGCGGGCTCAATTGATATTTACACTAATCAAGAAATTACCTTGGAAGAACTTGCTTGGTAAAAAGGAAACAATGGGCGAGTTGGTTGAAGTTTCTTTTAATGGAGTCAGCGGCTTGACTCCAAAACAGATTGTTGCCCAGCTCGACAAGTATATTATTGGTCAAGAGAGGGCAAAGCGCGCAGTGGCAATTGCCCTACGGAATAGGATGCGCCGTCAGCTAGTCGAAGGGGAAATCCGCGAAGAAATTAAGCCCAAAAACATTCTAATGATTGGGCCGACAGGTGTAGGAAAGACCGAGATTTCGAGACGGTTGGCACGGCTCACCAGTTGCCCATTTGTCAAGGTGGAGGCAACCAAGTTTACGGAGGTTGGTTACGTTGGGCGAGATGTGGAGTCGATGATTCGTGATTTGGTTGGTGTGGCAATTGGTATGGTTCGTTCAGAGGAAGTTTTACGTGTGGAAGAGGAAGCGCAAGGGATTATTGTAGAGAAGATACTTGACGCGTTGCTGCCGATCACGGAATCGGATGAAGAACGTAGGGAGAGCGTGGGTAAGACGCGTGACAAGCTGCGCAGCAAGCTTGTTGCTGGTGACCTTGAGGAACGCTACATTGAGATTACGATTGAAGTACAGATGGTTCCTCAACTGGAGATTTTCAGCCAAGATAGTGGAGATCAATTGGGTATTGATATGGGTAATATACTTTCAGGGATTCTTCCATCCTCACGAAAGAAACAGCGTGTACAGATTCGCGAGGCAAGGCCGATCCTGTTCGAGCAGACAATCGATGAATTGATCAGCATGGATGATATACGACAGCAGGGACTACAACTGGCCGAAGAGATGGGGATCATCTTTTTGGATGAGATCGACAAAATTGCCGTCAGTGGGCAGGATGAGGGAAGCAGTCCTGGAGTGTCTCGTCAAGGAGTGCAGCGGGATTTGCTGCCATTTCTTGAAGGAACTCGTGTTCGTACTCGTTATGGGACTGTCGGTACGGAGAATATTCTGTTCATCGCTGCCGGCGCATTCAATATGTCGAAGCCATCTGATCTTATCCCTGAATTACAGGGACGCCTGCCGATTCGCGTAGAGTTGGATAATCTCAGTGCCGCGGATTTTCGGCGCATTTTGTGTGAACCAAAGGATGCTCTTACTAAACAGTACGAAGCCCTTCTTGCAGTAGAAGGGGTTAAGCTCGAATTCACCGTGGATGCAATAGTGAGAATCGCGCAGATTGCGTATGACCTTAATCAAACAACGGAGAACATTGGCGCGCGACGATTGTCTACCGCGATGGAAAAACTTGTAGAAGAGATATCGTTTGCCGCGGGCGATAAACGTGGCAAGAAGGTTGTAATTGATGAGGAGTATGTGGTTACGCAGCTTGCTGGAATCGTTGACGATCCCAATCTGTCACGTTATATTCTGTAGCAAATAACAGCTGATTTCACTCGATATTCTCACTACTTGGTATGGTTTATGTGGATGGGATATTGCTTGGAGGTACCCGTATGATCCATATTGCTTTGCCTGATGGGACAAAAATAGAAGTTGCTTCTGGCTCTATGCTTGTTGAGGTTGCGCACTTGATTGGGCCGCGTCTTGCCCAAGCCGCGGTTTGCGCGGTTGTCGATAGTGAGCTTCGCGATCTACGTGACACCGTAGACAAGGACTGCTCTGTAATGTTTGTTACGCGCGGGTCAGCGCAGGCCATGGAAGTGTTGCGCCATACGACAGCGCACATTATGGCTCAGGCAGTGAAGAGATTGTTCCCTAAAGCAACCTTGGGGATTGGTCCAGCAATCGAGGACGGGTTTTACTATGATTTCGGTGATGTTGAACCGTTTGCTTCCGAACAACTTCTTTCGATCGAAGCGGAAATGAAGAAGATTGTTGGTGAAGCCTTGCCTATTGAGCGGATGGATGTGAGTAAGGATGAGGCACGAAAGATCCTTTCCCAATCGAACGAGCCGTTGAAGCTCGAGCTTCTAGAGGAGTTAGAACAACAGACGGTGACCCTGTACAAGCAGGGCGAGTTCGTTGATTTATGTCGTGGGCCGCAGCTTCAGAATACGAGTGAAATCAGGGTAAATGCGTTCAAGTTGATGTCGGTTGCCGGCGCGTACTGGCGCGGCGATGAAGGCAGACCAATGCTGCAAAGGATTTATGGCACGGCATGGGAGAAGAAGAAGGAGCTTGACACTTACCTGGATAAGCTCGCCGATGCAGAGGCACGTGATCATCGTAAGTTGATTAGAGAACTTGACCTTGTTAGCTTCCACGAGGAAGCCGGGGCTGGATTGGCGTACTGGCATCCCAAGGGTGGACGGATGCGCGTGTTGATCGAGGACTACTGGCGCAAGCTACATTATGAGGGCGGTTACGACATTGTGTTTACCCCTCATATTGGTCGCGCGTGGCTATGGGAGACCTCGGGGCACCTTGCGTTCTACAAAGACGGCATGTACTCTCCAATAGATGTTGATGGTCAGGAATACTACCTGAAGCCGATGAACTGCCCGTTTCATATCATGATCTACAATTCACGTACTCGTTCCTACCGTGACTTGCCATTGCGATGGGCTGAGCTTGGCACAGTGTATCGACATGAGCGCAGCGGTACACTGCACGGTCTGCTGCGTGTGCGGGGCTTTACCCAGGATGATGCGCATATCTTTTGCACTCCTGAACAGATCGATGATGAAATCCTACGCGTCCTCGATTTTAGCTTGAATCTGTTGCGCGGTTTCGGATTCAAGGAGTTCCGGTTTGAACTTTCGGTGCGTGATCCAAATACCCCAGAGAAGTATGTTGGCGAAGATTATTTATGGGAGCAAGCTGAGGCTTCTCTTGTCGGGGCTCTTGACATCAGAAAGTTGACCTATAAACGGATGGAGGGTGAGGCAGTCTTTTACGGACCGAAGATTGACATCAAGATTAGGGATGCACTTAATCGATTATGGCAGTGCACAACGATCCAATTTGATTTCAACCTGCCAGGACGGTTTGATATGAGTTATATAGGCGAAGATGGCAAACAGCATCGTCCGTACATGATTCACCGAGCCCTGCTAGGCGCCCTGGAGAGGTTTTACGCGCTATTAGTTGAGTATTACGCGGGTGCATTTCCGGTATGGCTTTCGCCAATACAGGCAGCTGTGCTTCCAGTGACAGAACTGGTTAGTGATTACGCGTGCCAGGTAAACAACGCGCTGGTTGAGGCGGGAATTCGTGCCGAGGATTGGAGTAGTCATGACCGTACTCTTAATTACTTGATTCGTCAAGCACAGCTTGAGAAAATTCCTTATATGCTCATTGTGGGAAAAAGGGAAGCAAAGGAAGAAAAGGTTTCTTTGCGGCTCAGAAACATGGAAGATCTTGGCCCGCGCCCACTGTCCGAAGTGATAACTATGATAAAGAACAAGATCGACAACAAGGAGCTGTTATAGCAGCTTACTCCTCAGACAGCGGGGAACCAATAACAGGGAATGTCTCGGCGCCATGGGGTATCACAAGAACACGATAATCCTTGCCAAACCGTTTGCGGGCCGCGTTAAGTACCTCTATGGGACTGTCCACGGGCTGTAGGAAGAACCGCCGTGCAAAGGAATGATCCGCTTCAGAAAGAAGAGAGATCTCTGCTCGCTGTAGGTCCTTAGCGAGATAGAGCGCCTTATGGCCGCCTAGCTTGAACCCTTCCCTGGCAAAGATATCAACGACATCCTGGGGATGCTTAGATCGGATTGCCCAATCAGTAAAGACATCATTGCCCGCTCCATCGGGGCATGCGGCAACAAGAAGAATCATGCCTCCACGCTTGACAGCCTTTCCCGCGTTGTAGAGAGCTTTGTACGACTGATATAGATCAATATCCTTAGGGTGTCCACCAGCAGAGACAACCACCAAATCCGCGCACTTAGATATGGTTACCCGAAATAGCGAGTCCCAGAACGCTCGACCAACAGCGTGTGCTTCTTCTACGTCACCGATAACCACCCGTCCTACTTGACCCTGTCCATCTAGTACACAATCCACGATAAAGTCAACACCAACCATCCGCGCCGCTTCGCTCATCTCTTCACTGATCGGATTTCCTTGATACACACAGGCTTCACAGCCAGAATCCATAAGCTGCGCATGGTTCTTTTCAATTGTCTCCCGCCCAGCCACACCAGGAAGTATGTTCTTGCGTCCACCAGAGTAGCCAGCGTAGTAGTGCGTCCCAATATGGCCAATGGTCACCACTCGATCAGCCTCGACAACATGCCGATTGAGAAGGATCGGTGTCCCCCGGTCACTTGTCCCTATCTGTAGTAAATCATGATCACAATCATGGATCTCAATCCTAAACCTGTCCAATAAATCGCCGAACATCGCCTCCAGTTCTTCCTTTATGGGAGGCCGATGTGTCCCCGTGGCCACGATCAGAACAACGTCGTCTGGCCGTACATTTGTGTGTATGCGTTCCCAAAGCAGCGAAAAGATCTCTCGGGTTGGGGTCGATCTCGTGTGGTCCGTAACCACAAAGACAACCCTTTCTCCTGGTTTGATGAGTTCTGCTGGGTTCTCAATCCCGATGGGGTTCTTCCACGCGTGTTCAAATGCCCGTTCAATTGTTTGACCTGGCGCATGCTTTCCAGTGAGAATACCAGCCAAATTATCTTCAGGGACATCTATTTCTACTAGACTCTTCCCATAGGGCAGTTTGATGCGTGCCATTATCTATCTCCTTTACACGCAACCATTGTAACCCTTGGCAACAAAGACTCAAGCCTTGCAATGGGAACCGATAGTGACTAGCATCTCCAAGGAAAAATGAGGAGGGAATATGCAGAAGGGGGTTTTCACATCGGAATCCGTAACCGAGGGGCATCCGGACAAACTTGCTGATCGGATTTCAGACGCTGTATTAGATGCTATACTAGAGAAGGATCACCACGCCCACGTTGCCTGCGAGACCTTTCTTACTACCGGGCTCGCGCTTGTTGGTGGGGAAATCTCCACGGGAGCATATGTCGATATTGATCAGATCGCGCGTCGCGTAATCAAAGATGTTGGTTACAGCAAAGCTGATTATGGGTTTAACTGCTTTGACTGTGCCGTAATATCAACGATCAAAGAACAGTCACCGGATATCGCTGCCGCGGTAGGAACAACCAGAGATGTCGCGGACATCACAGTCAAAGATCCCTATAACGTTATCGGCGCCGGGGACCAAGGGATCGTCTACGGTTATGCGTGTACCTCCACGCGCGAATTAATGCCACTTCCAATAATCCTCGCCCACCGACTAACAAAACAACTATCCCAACTGCGCAAGGATGAAGCGCTTCCTTACTTGCGACCGGACGGAAAGTCACAAGTAACGGTCGAGTACAAAAATGGCAAGCCGATCCGCGTCGCCACAGTCCTCATTGCCGCTCAGCATGACCCCAGTGTTGAGCAAGAAACCCTAGAACAGGACATGATACAGCAACTAATCCGCCCAGCTGTTGATGACTGGATGGATGAGAAAACGGAATTACTTGTCAACTCCTCAGGGCGTTTTGTAATTGGAGGACCGGCATCGGATACAGGCGTAACCGGTCGTAAGATCATCGTCGATACCTATGGAGGATACGGATCCCATGGAGGCGGAGCATTTTCAGGGAAGGACCCAACCAAAGTCGATCGCTCGGGTTCCTATATGGCCCGCTATATCGCCAAGAATATTGTCGCCGCCAAGCTAGCGACAAGAGTAGAAGTCCAGATTGCCTACGCGATTGGGCGTGCTGCCCCGCTTGCGGTGAGCTTGAATACATATGAGACAGGCATTGTGCCAAACGAACAATTGACCAAAGCCGTCCTCAAGATATTTGACCTACGACCTGGCGCCATAATAGATCACCTGAAGCTACAACGGCCGATATACGAGCCCTTCGCTTGTTATGGACACTTCGGGCGAATTGACCTCAATCCTACCTGGGAGCAAACTGATCGCGTTGAGACGCTAA
>DAOVAR010000053.1 GCA_030670905.1 Candidatus Bipolaricaulota bacterium | reverse complement strand
ACAATCATTATTTCCATTGCTACCATATTGAGGGTTTGGGGTCTGTAGCTCAGCTGGTTAGAGCGCTCGCCTGATAAGCGGGAGGTCCCTGGTTCGAGTCCAGGCAGGCCCATATCTTGTACTTACTCTCCACTTGATGTACAATATTATGTTGATTGTTATGAGAAACTATTCCAGGAAGGAGTGATGATGACCGAAACCAGTGAGCATCCAAGCCCCGAAGTGGTTAAGCTAATTGACAAAGGAATGGGAAAGCGCGTCTATATTCGCCTGTCTCGATTTCACGACCACGATTATGTTGATATTCGCAATTTTTACCAGGCGGAAGATGAGGAATGGAAACCAACACGCAAAGGAATTGCCATTCCCGTGGAGCTGTACGACGAACTGATCGATGCTCTTACGGATATCAAGCCACTGATTGCCAGCTGTTTGGCCAAAAAGGAGTAAATATCTGGCGATGTTAGCAACTCCTTGATGGAGAGTCCCATATCCTGGATAATTGATGTTGTAGCTGGTCCCGTCGTCTAGTGGCCTAGGATATCGGGCTCTCATCCCGGCGACAGGGGTTCGAATCCCCTCGGGACTATTGGCAGCTACGGGTCTGAAACTTGCTCCCATCAATTGAGAACGATGTCTAATGCGCGATTGACCTTGCTTGTCGGTGATTTGTACCGCTGTGAGCGGGCGCTTGTTGCCCGCCAGCAAGAGATCATTGCCCGGCAACCTACAACGGAACGACACACCCTGTTTGGTGACGAAATTGACCTCGCCAGCCTTCGGATCGAGCTTCAGTCGACATCCTTATTTGCCCTAAGCAGGCACTTTGTTATCCGCCACGCGGAAGCGCTAAGAGAGCCGAAACAATTTGCGAGTCTGCTTGATCAAGGGCAATCTCCTGAAACTGTTCTCACGCTAGTTGCGGAGACGATGAGTGCCTCTAGCCCGGTATACAAAGCGATAAAGGCGCACGGTGAAGTGACTAGGTTTCCTCAATGGAAGGGGAAGGCGCTGCAGCAGGCGGTCAGCGAGCTACTTACAGAACAGGGAATTGCTCCTGTGCCTGCCTTAGTAAGCAAGCTGATCTCCAATAGCGGAAAGAATCTCTTTCTCATCAGCCAAGAGGCAAAGAAGGTTCGCGCTTTTTGCGCGAAAGATGACATAGATATGGCACAAATGGACAGGCTTCTTTTTGCTGTTGAGGAGGGTTCAATTTATCCCATGCTTGACCGTGTTGGAGAGGCGAAACTAAGAGAATCACTATTGGAGTTTGGCAAGTTGCGCCAGGAGCCAGGGAGGGTTTTGTCGGCTCTGCTGCGACACTTAACGCGGCTTCTCAGTATTCGTGTTCTCCTTGACGAGTCACTGTCTCTCCCCAAGATTGGGGAGATCACAGGGGAACCCCATTGGCTGCTGGGGCGGTTGACAAATCAGGCCAGAAAACGCTCGACCAAGAAACTAACCGCTGTTCTCAACCGTGGAATTGAGCTTGATGCTCAGGTCAAGAGCGGCGAAATCCATGCCGCTGACGGAGTTCTCGCGCTAATCTTTGCCGCTACAGTGTCTGAGTTACCTTTACCGGGATATGTTCGGCAAAACCAGCCTTCTCCAGCAACAAACGGCTAGCCGCCAACGCGCAGAACAAACTTCCTACTACTCCAATACCCAGGGTAACTGCAAACCCCTTGATTGGCCCTGTGCCAACCAACAACAGAATCAAAGCGGTTAAGAGGGTGGTGACATTAGCGTCGAGCAAGGCAGACAGCGACTTTTCAAACCCCGCGCGAACCGCGGCAAGGGTGGATCTTCCTGTACGTCGCTCCTCCTTAATTCTCTCAAAGATGATCACGTTAGCATCGACAGTCATACCTATTGTCAAAATGATTCCCGCGATTCCAGGGAGTGTAAGAGTAGCACGAAATAGCACCAGCGCGGCAAACACAATCAGCATATTTAGCACGAGAGCAACATCCGTAACGATGCCAAGCACGCGGTAGTAGATTGGCATGTAGAGAAGAATCAACACAAATCCAGTAACGATAGTGATCATTCCGGCGCGAATTGAATCGCTACCCAAGGTTGGGCCAATCGTGTTCTCCTCAACTACCTTTATTTCAACAGGCAGCGCGCCTGCTCGTAGAACAATGGCAATTCTTGTGGCCTCCTCCTGGGTAAACTGTCCGGTGATTGTTGTGGAATCCTTTACCTGTCGCCAGCCTTGTGCGGCAGCTTGCTTGATGGATTCAGTGATTCGCGGTGCGCTATAGATTGTGCCATCCAGCACAATTGCCAAACGATCGTCGACAGCAAGTTGTCTCATCGCATCTACAAATTGCTGTGCTCCTTCCTGGCTAAAATCAAGAGCAATATACAGCTGGCCGGCCGTTTGCATTGCCTGTGATGCCCGCACCTTGGCGTCGGACAAGGCGCCACCAGTTAGCAGGAGTTCGCCTTCCAGAATGTAGGGGATTCCATTTCGGTCCATCAAAATCTCTTGCGTTGCCGAGGTTGGAACAAGGTCTGAGTTAGGACTTGTGCCCGCTTTGACTACCTTGCGAAACTCGAGCATTGCCGTTTGTCCGATCAAGCGGCGAGCCTCAGTAGGATCCTTGGTTCCAGGAAGGTTTACCAGTACTCTGTTGGTTCCCATTCGCTTAATTTCGGCATTCGCAAGTCCGTATTGATCTATGCGATTGTCAAGAATCGTAATGATTCGGTTGAGTGTGTCGCTCTGTTGATCAAAATCCATTTCTTCTGTCTCTTGGGCTTCGAGGACCAGTCTTACGCCTCCCTGTAAGTCAAGTCCCAGGTCAAGCACATCTATTGGGGGCCAAAACGGGAAGAGAAGAGCGAGTGAACCTACCGCGATAATGAGAACCGCGCCAAGACGCAGCCAATCATTACGCATCATGGTATTATGAGACATATAATGACCCCCTGTGGTTACTTCGCTCGTTTGTTGACGATGCTGCTCTTAGCGAAACGGAGCTTGGAGCCATCTTCCACAGTTACTACTATGGAGGTCTCGCTGATTGACTCAATCTCACCGTAAATACCGCCAGCGGATACTATCTTGTCTCCCCTCTTGAGTTCCTTCACAAGCTCATTGTGTTTAGCTTGCCGTTTGCGTTGCGGGCGGATTAGCAGGAAGTAGAAAACTGCGCCAAATACTCCAAGGATAACAAGAAGAGAAATCATTGACTGCCCAGCCACGGGTGAATCCTCCTGGCCATACGCCACCACTCCGAAAAGAAAGATAGTTAGTCCCATAACAAAAACAATTGCCTTTCCCATACTATCACTCCCCAAAAATATTGGTCCGCAGGTGTCGATAAACGCCGATAGACAGAAATATCACGCCAATCACACAAAATACGGCCATTACTACGATCTCTTCATTATCTGTCAAACCTCTTCCCAAAGCGATTGCGCGCTCCAAAAGAAAGAAGAGATCTGCCCAAATTATACAGTACAGTCCAGACAATATCGACTTACTTACCCCATCGCTAAATAGGGAACGTGACGCGATAAAGTGGTAACCGATGGTTGCCACGGGGACAACCATCCAGGCAAAGATTAGCCGTATGCTAAATGAGGGTAACAGTAGGATTACAAGCAAAAGGAGGAGGTGTGCGGGAAACATTGAAATAAGCTTTGCTCCAGAAGATGTGGTTCTCTTTCCACGCGAGAACACCATGAGATAGCCGAGGAAAAGAAGCGTCTCTGCCGCTAGACCTGCCTTGAGACTTGGCGATATATTGCCGATCCATAGGACAATCCCTAGAAGGGCAAGGATCAGAGGGTAGGACCAGCTCTGCAATGGCATCCTCTCTTTCTTCATCAGATTACGCGAAGAAATAAGTGCGCCAACAGAAAGAGAAACGCGAACCCGAGAACGTCGGTTACAGTAGTAAGAAACACCCCAGAGGCAATGGCCGGATCTTTTCCTAGCGCTTGTAAGCCTAGTGGAATTAGCACCCCCATTGCTCCCGCCACTACTGTATTGAACAGCATGGCTAAACACACTACTACTCCTAGCAATGGCTGCCCTTTCCATAGATAGGTGATGATTCCCAGGGTTACCCCGATGATAAGTCCATTGGCAACACCGAGTAATATCTCTTTCCTTAGGAGTTTGTGCCCTTGGTGTCGCTCCATTTCACCTAGGGCCATCCCTCTGGTAATGATGGTTATCGTCTGCATGCCCGTGCTCCCTCCTTGCCCCGCGATTACTCCCATAAGAACCGCGAGAGCCGCTACTTTGGCAATTGTTTGTTCAAACGTAGCAACGACTAGCGCGGCTAGTATTGCCGTAGCTAGGCGCACGTACAGCCACGGTAGCCGCATGCGTAGAGAGAAGAACCACGAAGTGTCGACGCTTTCGTTCATTGGCACACTTGCCATTCCGTAGATATCTTCCGTTGCCTCTTCTCGCATTACGTCTATCACATCATCAATTGTGATAATACCAAGCAGCTTAACTTGCTGGTCGATTACGGGGAGGGCATAGAAGTTGTACTTGTCAAACAGTAGGGCGACTTCTTCGGCGTCCGCTTCTACAGGAACGGAGATGACATCAATTTCTACCAGAGAGCTCAATCGCGTTTCCGGCTGGGCCAGCGCAATATCACGCAGAGATAGAACCCCTTGTAGGTGGTGTTGATCATCGACAGCATAAGCAAAGTAAATAGTTTCCGCTTCCTCAGCTCGTTGTCGTAGCACATCAATCGCTTGCTGGACAGACATATCTAGCGATAGGGCAACAACTTCCGGGGACATCAGCCCACCCGCTGAATCAGAAGGATAGGTAAGCAAATCAGAGATAACCTTCGCTTCTTTGCTATCAACATTGGAAAGAATCTCTTTCTGTGTCTCTTCGGGTAATTCTTCCAACAAGTCAACGGCGTCGTCAGGATCCATGCGCGCGAGGATCTTTATCGCTTCCTCGCGGTCAAGGTCCGATAAGAGTTCTGCCGACTCATCCGGGTCCATTTCGCCTAGAGGTTCGGCGGCGGCTTGCCTCAGGTAGAGGCGGTGCAACAGCTTCGTTGCTTGCTCGTCGGAAAGTTGGGACAGGACCTCGGCAATATCAGCCGGATGTTTTCGCAGCAGTTCTTGGAAGCTAACCTTATTCTTCTCCATCATCGCTCACCTATCAGTCGTCAGACCGTTCGTAGCGTCGGGTCTTGCGCCCGACGTTAAGGATAAAAACGCGTAGACCGTTTGTAGCGTCGGAACCTGTGTCCGACGTTGTTCCTGTGGATCGCATCGCTTCTGTTTTCTGACTTTCGACTCCCGACTGTTTTTCACTCATTACCGATTACTGTCTTTCTCCTTCTCCCCCTCCCTTTAATTCCCTCCCTCGATCGGGGAGGGAAGATCATAAGACATCCCTCTCCCTCGGTGAAGGGAGAGGCTAGAGCCTGCCCCGGACCCCGATCTGGGGTGAGGGTGAGAAAGCAGTTCTCAGTTATCAGTTTTCGGCTCCTTGCCTTTCACTCTCGACTCTCGACTCTCGACTGTCTTACTCCGTTATCCTTACTCCTTACCCCTGTCTTTCACTCATTACTCATCACGGCTTACAGTTATCAGTTATCAGCTTTCAGTCATCAGTCATTGTTTTTTCAGTTCCTGGCCTTCCACCTACCACTCATCGTCTTTCGACTCTCGACTATGTTTTCAACTCAACGAACCCAACGAACCCAACGAACCCAACGGACTCATCACCCATCACTGTTCGTCGATATCTGGATGCCCCCGTATCAAGTACGGGGCAGGCTTATCAAGTCCGGCATGACGGAATGCATCGTCATTCCGGCGGAAGCCGGAATCCAGTGTAATGGTGCCTCTATATTCTGATTCAGTTGTCAGTTCTCACTAGTCAGTTCGCCCTCCCCATTCAACTATTCAACCAATCAACTATCTAATTCCTTCATCTCTCGTGGCCTTTTACCCGTTACCCATCACTCATCACCCGTCACCGTTTCTTGGCTCTCGACTATGTTTTCAACTCTACGAACCCAACGAACCCAACGAACCCAACGAACTCATCCCCCATCACTGTTCTTCCACCCACCACCTACCACTTACCACTTACCACTTACCGTCAATCCAGCCATCTCTCG
>DAOVAR010000095.1 GCA_030670905.1 Candidatus Bipolaricaulota bacterium | reverse complement strand
TATTATATCACCAATCGCAATTGAACCTCGCAAGCGGTGAGCACTGTGGTAGGATAGGAATGAAAGAACTTCTCAAGTTGATTGGTTTTTGTTTACTTATAATCGGCACACTTGGTATTCTAATCACAGAGTTTGTGATTGATCAGAGTCGTACCTACACTCTTACATTCGCAGCTATCAATGCTGTGGGTCTAGCTACTTTAGCTATTGCGCATTGGGGTACAAAAGAGTAAGGCTGCTTTATTGAGATTAAAACGTCTTCCTTTCCCCAACCTCACACTCAATTCCAATTTTGTAATTGCACTTCACACGGACATTCATGCAGGTAGGTAACTTGCCACAATCCCCCGTGCCTTGCCGGGATTGCCATACGAGCCACCTATAGAATAATATGTGAATAAGATAAGGAGCAAAGCTAGAAAGGTATAAAATGAGTACCAAGCGGCAGCAGGAACTGCTTGAACTGTTTAATACAGGACGAATACCGAAGTTCTTTGGCTTTACACTTTCATTTGATGAGCAGGGACACGCTCATGTCGATCTTCCCTACAACCCGAATCTTGACCAACCTTGCGGCATTCATGGAGGTATAATGGCTACTCTTCTGGACACTGCTGGTTGGTTTGCAGTAGCAGCTCAAAGTAAGACGATTCTGGTCACCACGAGTGAACTCTCGATTCATTTCTTGAATCCAGCGCAAGAATGTGACCTTCATGCAGAGGGGTGGGTAGTGAAGGCAGGAAAACGCACACTAATAGGTGAGATGAGAGTATCGAAATCAGACGGGGAGGTTGCTGCAATCGGAACGGGGACCTTCGTTGTCATCTAAGTCATAAACGTCATTCTAATTGGAGGAGATCAATTGGACATCTTCTCCCCACCAACCTCACACTCAATTCCAATTCTGTAGTTGCACTCTGCATGGAATCTTCTCCTCAATCACCCACCTAGCCACTACTTTGTATTTATTCCGTCTGTGTTGCCAAAGCCGCCCACCACGGCTCGGACACCTCCAGTTGATTAGAATTTCTCGCAGAACGGTCAGGCACAGGCTAAAGGACGTCATTTTGTTAACCCTCCCATTGTTTTCCACGGGCTTGTGCTGTTACAATATCGAAGACTACCGTTTGAAAGGATGATCGGTTGAAGAAGGAAGTCTGCGTAATCCTGCCCGCTCTAAATGAGGAAGACGCCATTGGCATGGTCATCGATGAGATACCCAAGGAGGAGATCGAGCGGAGGGGGTATAAAGTCAATATCATAGTGATTGACAATGGTAGTATCGATAGAACCGGAGAGATTGCCAGGGAAAGAGGGGCACGGGTTATTGCGGAGCCGACGAGAGGGAAGGGGAGGGCTATCAGGGCTGGCTTTGAAGCGCTGAGCGGCGATTTCGTATTCATACTGGATGCGGACTACACTTATCCCGCTACCCATATACTCGAGATGCTCGAGGTATTGGAAGGTGGATATGATGTGGTGATGGGTTCGAGGTTGAAAGGGCAAATGGGCGAGGGTGCGATGAGCAATTTGAATCTGGTGGGGAATCGCTTGCTTGCTCTAATGACTAACATCTTGTATGGAACAAGAATAAGCGATCCCTGCACCGGTTGTTGGGGCCTGAGCGGAAAGGCAGTCAAGCAACTGAAGCTGGATGCCACAGGGTTCGACATCGAGGCGAACATGCTGACCGAGGTAGCGAGGAACGGTTACAGGATAACAGAGGTCCCCATTAGCTACAGAAGAAGGTCAACCCCCCCCAAGCTGAACTCTCTGAGGGACGGATTCAAGATCGGCAGGATGCTTGTAAGCAATAGGTTTCGCCGTAGTTAATCAAATCTTTACATAATCATGTTAGTATCCGCTGTCGTCTGCACCCATAACCTGGACAACTACCAAAACCTCGTGGAGGCTGCGGATAGTCTATTGGCGCAAACCCATCGGGAAATGGAGATCATTATAGTTGTTGATGGTAACGAAGAATTACGTGATAAGGTCGTGGCAGATTATCAGGGGCGTGATGCTGTCACGACCATCCTCCTGAGTAAATCCGTTGGTGTTTCTGGGGCCAGGAATGCTGGCATCAGAGTGGCGCGGGGCGATGTCGTTGCTTTCATCGACGATGACGCGGTCGCCGATAGAAGATGGATTGAGAACCTTCTTGGCACCTACTGGGAATACGATGC
>DAOVAR010000085.1 GCA_030670905.1 Candidatus Bipolaricaulota bacterium | reverse complement strand
ACCAAAACAGCGGCCCTTCATCGAGATCGCAATGCTATCCGCTCGTGTCAGTCCCGAAACAAGAAGAGGAAAGAGAGTATAGCGAATCGAGCGTAGCAACCCCGCAAAGCCACGTATCGATGTGTTAATTCCACGCACCTGTTGCGCGTCACGCACGGTACGGTACTCCTTTCTGAAAAACGGCACAAACCTGAGGGAAAGCACCAGAACAAAGCTATAACGATAGGGAATGCCAATCTGCTCAATTGAGTGCGCCAGTCGGTCGGGGTCAGTAACAAGGACAAACAGGACGCTCGAGGAAAAAATAACCAAGAACCGAAACGCCATCTGAGCCCCAGCAAGAAGCCCACTATCGGTTACTACCAATCCATATGAAAGAAGAACATTTCCCTCCCTTATAGAGAGGGCTTGCGCGATGAATAGAACAACTCCAAACAAGAGTACAAACCTGGTCTTAGAGAGAAAAGATCCTACCCGCTCACCAGAGATGACCAGCAGACCAATGACAAGGAGAAAAACGCCAAGCTTCACGAGAATACTTGGTGAAACAAGAACAGCGGCAAGAAACCCAACCAACAGAAGAACATTCGCCATCGGCGTTACCCGATGAAGACCAGCATGTCCTTTGTGGTAGGAAACCTTAGCAATCATCCCTGTTCCTGCTCCCAGTACGCGGGAGTAAATGCCCTTTCTCCCGCCTCTCTCAGTTGAGAAAGAACTTCATCCTTCTTCCCAATAAACGTTCTTTCTCCCAAGTAGAGAAGTCGATCGCACAAGGAAGCAACAAGCGGAATGTCGTGCGAAACAAGCACCGTAGCAGTCCCATGTCTTCTCACGGCAACAAGCTGAGAAATGATCCAAGAAACATTTTTCGCGTCCTGCCCAATAAACGGCTCGTCAAGTAGGAGAAGGTTAGAATTGCGAGAAAGAGCAATTGCAAAGGTCAGCCGCCGCTGTTCCCCCAAACTCAACGAAAGAGGAGGAGCATTCTCAAGGCCGGCAAGTCGCGCTTCTTCCAACACATGGTGAAGATCCTCGCTGTCAATCAAGCCATCGATCTCAAGCTCACGGCGGACAGTCCTCTCAAAGATCTGCTGATTCGGCTGCTGAAAGATAAACCCGACCCCCGGATCGCCATCACGCGCAATACACCCACTTGCTGGCTTCTCCAATCCTGCTATCAGGCGTAAGAGAGTCGTCTTACCGCCACCATTCGGACCAATAATCCCCAGGATCTCACCAGGCCAGAGCTTAAAAGATAGATCTTCAAGGAGCGAAATCCCTTCGTACCCAAACGACACACGATCGACGTACAACGTCGCTTTTTTGGCTCGAGGAAGCGGGGGGAGATCAAGATTCCAATCAGCGCGCAACCCAAGCATTTCCAGATCCTTATGACAGACGGATGAACGACGCGCGACAACTTTGCCACGGCTGAGCAGGAGAAGACGTGGGCGCATCCGCAGCAAGGGGACCAGCCGATGTTCAGCCACAATCAGCGTGTGCTTCCCGTTCTTCCGCAAATCATCCATGATCTCAAATATCGCCTTTGCCCCTTGCGGATCGAGATTGGCTGTTGGTTCATCAAGCAGGACAACAGTTGGACGCATCGCCAGGATAGAGGCGATTGCCAGGCGTTGTTTCTCCCCTCCCGATAGAGTGGTTGTTTCCCTATTGACAAGGTGACTAATCCCAGCGGCCAACAAGGATTCCTCTACTCGCATGCGGACCTCTTCACGTGGCAGACAAAGATTCTCTGGCCCAAAGGCAACTTCCTGCCAAACGCTTAGTGTACAGATCTGGCTATCCGGATCCTGTTGCACCAACCCCAATCGCGTGGCAATATCCTGTGAACGAATGTTTCGGATGGAGAGACCGTCGATTAAGATCTCTCCCTCGACATGTGCGGGGATCATCTCGGGGATGAACTTGCACAGCGCCTTACACAAGGTTGACTTCCCACAACCGGAGGCACCGCTCACCACAAGAACCTCGCCAGGATCGATCTGTTCGGAAACATCGCGAAGCGCGAACTCTTCCCGATCCGCGTAGCGGACAGAAAGCGAGTCTACTGTAATCCTTGTCCCATTAACGTACGACAACTCGTGTCACCCGCCTTACCCAATAGCTTCCATCATACCCCGCGGCAATCAGTCTTAGCCTTCCCCGATCCAAGGAAAGAAGGATCTTCTGATCTTCAAGAAGCGAAGAAAGATCATCAAAGCTTGCCTCGTAGCCATCATCTGCTATCACCCGCACTGATTGTGCTCCTTGCTCCGGTCTTGCCTGTTGGAGAACAATAGAAAAGGGCACTCCCTCGTACTCTCGCGGAGGAACATAGGTAGAGCTTCCTCGGAGCTCCGCGGTGACCGTCACAATTTGATCTTGCCAATCCGTGTAATCAAAGGTGTAAGGCGCCAGGAGCGCTCCCTCAATCCTTGCCTTATTCGGAGCGGCGAATGGATCGTAGACCACGGTGTAGTAGTAGACACCGCCCACGAGCAGCGCGAGCGCCACACCAAGGGTCAACAGGCGCTTCTTCAGCGATGAAGAGCTACGTCCGATCTCATGATTCCGAAAGCTTGAAACAACACGCGACCTAACCAACATCCTATAGATATCCCATGACATGTACCCGCCAAAGAAGGCTCCTGAGATAGCCGATAATGCAACCATAAACAGGATAAACCACATCGATACCCCAGAGAAATAGATGGCCTGAAACAAAAGAACATTGGACGCCGTCGCAACCGCGCCAACTATCATCGTTAAGGGCAACGACAAGCGCTTGGAAATCCCCATACCCACGTCAACGAGAAGCCCTTCCACAAAGGAGATAAGAACTATTACGATGCCGTGTGTTCCGCCGGAAAGCAACTCAACTATGCCTTTAGTTATCCCGGTGAGCGTGGCTGAGCCAAATCGCCTGGTGAGGATACGAGCAAGAAGCAGCCACAGAACGTGCAATCCAGCGATCAACTGTCCGGCGCCAAATGGAACCCCAAATAAGCGATTGATCAGGTTGCCAAGGTAACCGATGTAGGCGGAAAGCACGCCTCCGACTGCGGCAAGGAGAGCTACCAGCACAAGATCGCGCAGATCGAGAAGTGACCTCTTCGCGTTGCTCTTATCTCGCATTAGCAGCCTTACAGGTCTAGGTGAATCTCCACAAGCCACTTAACGCTCTTTAACTGTGTTCCTTTGGGAAACAACACAGAATCATCAAAAACAAAGCGCATGTGACCATCTTCCCTGGGGTCAAGGAAAACCCCGTCTTGCTTCAACGCAACGATGAATCGATCATCATGGGCGACAAGCGTCGAGTTCACCGACTGAGAATAGCCATCCCCAGCGACTAACGTAATAGTATAGCCATACT
>DAOVAR010000022.1 GCA_030670905.1 Candidatus Bipolaricaulota bacterium | reverse complement strand
CTGTCTTTCTCCCTGAAAACTGACTACTGAATCAGAACATAGAGCCACCATCACGCTGGATTCCGGCTTCCGCCGGAATGACGATGCGTGCCCTGGACCCCGATCCAGGGTGTGCTGTCTTGGCGTCATGCCGTCATGCCGGACTTGATCCGGTATCCAGATGTCGACGAACTGAAAACTGACAACTGAAAACTAACAACTAACAACTGCCTTTCCTCCTGACAGCTTCCTTTCCTGACAGCTGATAGCTGAGAACTAATGAGTTTCTTGGGTTAGGTAGATAGCGGTTACTAAGGTGTTGGTCCATGCGAATATCAGAGCCGATACAAGGACACCAAGCACCTCGCCAATTATGCCAAATGTAACGGCTGAGACAGCGTAAGAAAAAAGGAAGGCAAGCGCATAGAAAGGACTGAGAAGTAATAGGAGCATACTGGGAATTCGCCATCCCGGTGTCCGCGTGAAACTGTCTTTTATTCCGGCAACAGCAGTCCTTCCGCCTATTGAAATCGCTTGTTTGTAGAAACTTGCACGCAGCCCGAAGTACACTCCGGGAACGAAGAAGAACAATGCTCCCCCGATTACCAGTAAGTTAACCAGGATCTCCCCAACAAAAAGCCGAGTGTAAAGAGGAATAGCTCGGCCTAGCGCTTCAGTGATGCTGATCGGGGATTTACCATAATAGCCTTTCATTAACAGAATGAACAAACCATGCCATAGAGGAGACAGGAGGACGAGAGTGGCTATTGGGACTACCCAGTATGGATCTTGCATGTCGTAAATACTTGCTGGGCTGTTGCCTAGATAAAGAACAAAGGAGAAGCACACAGCCAGCCAGAGCAGGGTTGGGTGTCGAAACGGAAACAAGAGAATCTGCTTAATTTGTAGCGGTTTCACTATCATCAATTCGCAATAGGTATTCCAAGCGCGTAGCCCATTCCAGGGTTTCATCAAGGATGAAACTGAGCTCAGGGATATAGCGGAGGGACATTCTCTGGGCGAGTGCGCTGCGGAAGAATCCTTGGTTGTGCCGGAAAGCCTTCATCGCTACTTCTTTATCCGTTTCTGGGCAATCCAAGGCAATATATACCTTGGCATAACGCGCGTCAGGAGATAGGCGCACTGTCATTATGGTAGGGAGAGGTGTCTTAACTAGCGGATCGCGAGCCTCAAACTCAATGATCTGAGAAAGGTTTCGCTTGATCTCTTCGCATAATCTGGCCTGTAGATATCCCTTGCTCATATGATTCCAATTCGATAATTTCGCATTGCGTAGTTCTTACTATGCCCCCAGTATAGCGCAGAACCATGTCCAAGTAGAGTGACCATAGCGGGAGGACTCACTTGAAGCGTTTCGGGTTGACGAAAACCGCACAAGGGAGACATGAGTACGGGGTAAGACGACAACCTTTTTTCAGATCTAGGGCTCGACCTCTTTCAGGGTAAAGATGATGAACTTGTCCCCTACCTGAATATTGTCAAAGTCCTTTATGCGGATTCCACACTCTTGTCCGCTTTGTACCTCACGGGCATCCTTCTTGAATCGGCGAAGTGACGTGATTTCCCCGGTAAATAGCTGTTCATTGCCTCGGACAACATGAATCTTTGCATTGCTAGCTACCTTTCCCGCGGTAACGGCACAACCAGCCACTACACCGCCAGGTACTTTGAACAGTTCGCGTACCTCTGTCTCGCCCAGCTTCATTTCCTCGTATTTTGGAGGGACCATTTGCTTGAGAGAGCGCTCAATCTCCTCGACTAGTTCATAGATAATGTCATAGGAGAGGATAAGTACTCCTTCGTGGTTGGCCAATTTGCTTGCCTTGGAGCCTGGCTTTGTCCCAAAGCCAACAACTAGACAGTTTTTAGCTACTGCAGAAGCCAGAAGGATATCGCTCTCAGAAATTGCCCCTACTCCTGTATGGAGAAATTCTAGCTCTATACTGTCCACTGTGATGGAGTTAAGTTCGTGATGGATTGCCTCCAGGGCTCCAGTTGACGAGGCTTTCACAATGAGTCTAAGCTTCTCTTCCTCCATTGCTTCGCGGAATAGATCTTCCACGTTTAGTGGCGCTCTTGTTCGACGTTCAGCCACTTGTTTTGCGGAACGGCTGGCAGCGATTTGCCTTGCTTGAGTAATGTTCTTAGTAATTTCAATCGGTGTTCCAACTTGCGGTACCTGTTGAAGGCCAAGGATTTCCACTACTGTTCCTGGAGCTGCTTTGCGTATCTGTTCCCCTTTTTGGTTGAGTAGAGCCCTCACTCGTCCATGAGTCGATCCTACAACGATGCAATCGCTTTGATGTATGGTTCCCTGGTTGATTACTGTGGTTGCCACTGGGCCACGACCCACAGATAGATGGCTTTCGATGACGCTTGCTTCGAGTAAACCATCTGGATCGGCGCGCAGATCCTCCATTTCCGCGACAAGTAGGATCATTTCCAGCAGGTCGTCAATTCCTTGGTTATTGATAGCTGAAATGGGTACCGTGACAGTGTCTCCTCCCCAGTCTTCTGGGGTGAAACCACGCTGGGCGAGGTCGTTCATCACTTTCTTCAAGTCAGCATTTGGTTTATCTATCTTGTTGATTGCTACGATCATTGGGATGTCAGCTGCTCGAATGTGGTCAATTGCCTCCACTGTTTGTGCCATAATACCGTCATCAGCGGCGATCACTAATATGGCAATGTCAGTAGCCATCGCGCCACGAGCACGCATTCCAGTAAATGCTTTGTGCCCGGGGGTGTCGATAAAGGTGATCTTTTGGCCATGCAGATCAGCCTGGTACGCCCCAACTGTTTGAGTAATTCCCCCGGCTTCCTTATCAGCCAAGTGAGATTTGCGAATTGCATCGAGAAGAGTTGTCTTGCCATGGTCTATATGCCCAAGAACGGAGACGATAGGCGCACGAGGGACGCCTTTCTTCTTAGGCTTGCGTTGCCTTTCTTTGGGTTTGGCAACTGCCACGTCCTCTTGGTAAACGTTGAGAATGAGAGAGTGCTCTTCATCATCGACTGTGTTGGTTGCCTTAAGACCGGGCATCCCCATTTCCTCCAGCTTGGCGATTAGTTCCTTGCTGGATACAGCTAGTTCTTTTGCAATTTCATAGATTCTTTTCCTTGCCACTTATAAGTTTCTCCTGATTATTGAGATAGGAATCGAGAAAACTATACACGATCGGGAACATGGGGTCAAACGATGCTTCATTTCCGGCTGAGTTACTTGTCAGCGGAAGAGAAGAATAACAATGATGGCGATGGCGCCAAGACCAAGAAGCATGTACAGCATGGTCTTGAAGCTCAAGCGACGCAATCTTGTTTTCTGTTTCGGAGTTAGTTTTTGGTTGCGTGGGTAACGTAGTTGCATACGTTGGGACTTCTTGTAGGTTTTTACATAAAGAGAGGTTTTCTTTTGGCGTTTGTAAACGATTGCCAGGTTATGCATCGCATTCACATAGTGTGGATCTATCTCTAGAGCACGTTTATACGCGTATTCGGCCCGAGCCAGGTCAGCTCCGTCAATATAGACATTGCCAAGTCGATAGTAGATCGTTCCTTTGTCTATACCGTATTGGAGAGCTTCTACAAGAAGTTCTATTGCTTGTTTGTAGTCTTTCTTCTTACGCAATTTCTCAGCCCGAACAAGAGCTTCTTGGACAAGAGGCTGCTTTTCTTCAGGCGTGTTTTGTTCCTGGGTATTCATTTATCCATTCCTTCACTTTTTGGATATCAAGCCAAGTCAAATACTTTGGGCTTCCTTTAGCGCGTGATGGGTTGCGGAGGAGGTAGCTCGGATGAAACATTGGGAAGATCTTGATCTCACCACGCCAAGCAAGATAGGTTCCGCGTACTTTTGTTATCCCCGGGGTGTTGGGGAGGAACCATTGCGTGGGAATGTTTCCCAGCGTGATGATCAACCCTGGGTTGATCAAGGCAATTTGTGCTTCTAGATAAGGCGCACACTTTGCTGTCTCCTTCTTGTTCGGGGCACGATTTCCTGGTGGTCGACACTTAACCACATTGGTGACGTAGATCTCATCGCGCGTGACGCCTACCGAGGCAAGAACCTCGTCTAATTTCTGTCCGGCTGGCCCAACAAATGGCTTTCCGGTTTGGTCTTCTACTTCACCAGGTCCCTCGCCTACAAACATCACGTTCGCTTTAGCGCTGCCTTCTCCGAAGACAACGCTTGTGCGTGTGGTTTGTAGGTTACACTTCTTGCACTGCTTGACCTGTGCCTCCAGTTTGTCCAAAGTGAAGGCGCCTAGGGGTTCCTGGATCTGGTTCATAGCACCCCTTTGTTCTGTTCATGACAAAGTTGTCGAGGAAGGCTCAGTGTGAGACCCACTCTTAAGCGGGCAACGGGATTCGAACCCGCGACCCCCGGCTTGGGAAGCCGATGCTCTACCACTGAGCTATGCCCGCAACCTGAGACATTGTAGCATCTGCAGGGCTTAGCGGCAACTTATCGAGGTCTTGTCTACAGGAAGCCTGAGGGCTTGAAGGACAAAGTTGCAAGGAGAGAAATATCCCTAACTAGTCCTGGTAGAGGCATCTAGACTGGAACCACCGATAAATTCGCGCAGAATGGAGTTGCTGGGAATGATGCTGGCCGTGTAGGGCTTAAACCAGCGTAGGAATGCGAGGAGCCGCTCTGTCTCTATACGCGCTCGCATGTTTTCTACTTGGAGAAGAAGTGGTTCAACCAGCGGTTTCAGCACAGCCAATTCATAAGCTAGGGCAGAGTTGAACATTATCTCAGCTTGTTCCTGGTAAGGGAAGATATTCTGTTTCTCTCCTTGGCGCACGTTTTCCCAGAGAGCAATAGTCTCTTCCGCCGTATACCCGCGAGAAGCTGCATCGCGAACGATGCGACGGATCAAGCGGGTATCTGTCGTGGAAACACGATTGTGACGATCCAGGTTGAGCTGAGTGATGGCAGAGACAAATATGCGGAGTGCGTCTCCTTCCGTTAGATCTTCTGCCAGGCACGGGTTAAGACAGTGAATACCTTCTACCAATAGAACACTTGCAGGTTCTAGCGTCACTGTTGGTCCTGGCTCTCGGGTCCCCGTGTAGAAATCGTAGCGAGGGAGGTCAACTTTGTTTCCCGCAAGTAAAGCGGAGAGCTGCTGTTTGAAGAACGGAACGTCGAGAGCGTTGATCGAGTCAAAGTCGAATTCCTTGTCTTTCCCTTTGATCATCTGATCCCGTGATAGGAAGTAATCGTCCATTTGTAGAGCATAAGGGCGGCATCCCTGAGCTAGTAATTGAATGGATAGCCGTTTGGAAAAGGTTGTTTTGCCGGAAGACGATGGGCCAGCGATAAATACAAGGTGATGTTGTTTTTTTTGTCGCTGCGCAATGACACCGGCAATCTCAGCGATTCTCTTTTCGTGAAGTGCTTCAGAAACGAGGATCACCTGCTCGATCCTTCCAGAATCAATAGCCTTGTTTAGTGAATTGACGTCAGCTACTCCTAGCAGGTTCAGCCATTTTCCGTATTCGTTAAATACGTTGCGCAGAACTGTGAATCGCTGTGGGGGAAGAAGTTTTCCCGGGTTTTCACGACGAGGGAAACGAAGGATAAATCCTGTTGAGAAAGGCTCCAAGGTAAAGGTCTGCAGATATCCGGTTGAAGGGACCATATATCCGTAGAAGTAGTCGCGAAATCCACACAAGGAATAGATAGGTATGTGTTTCTCCTTGAACCCTTCTAGGAGCTGCACCTTGTGAAGTTCCTGGCGCGAAGCAAAAACCTCTTTTGCCTTGCCAACAGAAAGCCGCTCTCGAATGATTGGCTCATCCTCCTTTACCATTTTTTGCATAAGCTTTTCGATCTTGGAGAGCTGGACGCCGCTAAGTTGGCGCCCTCTTTCTATCTGGCAGAAGTAACCGCCGTGTGGCACTGAGTAATCAATCAATAATTGGGCTCGTGGAAATAACTTGTATGCCGCTACAATCAATAGAAAGGAGAGACTGCGGCAGTAAATCCTCATCCCATCCGAATCAGAAAGGAAGACTGGGATTGTGTCCATATCATGCACCACCGGCCAGGTGAGCTCACTCAGGCTCCCATTGATGATTGCGGCGACTGGAGGGTTTGCCATGTCAGGAAAAGCCTTCTTAAAGAATGTGGCCAGTGGTGTATCTGGCGCTCCCTGGAAAACCCTACCATCTGGTAGGTGAACCTGGACACTATCTCTTGGTTGTGCCAAATGAATTCCTGAAGTGTTTTGTGGCATGATCTTATCTCTCCTCTCCAGAGAGTAACTTTGTGAAGACTAACATACTTGTTTCTGCTTCACGTGTCAACGAAGCAACAGCCTGTAAGTCTGTGCGAATATACCAGTTGCTGGTGTCCGAGATTGAGGCTAGAATATGATTTGTTGCCCTAGAAAGGTCATACTTACTTCCGGAGTAGCGGTTCATGCCAGGGGGAGGGAACGAATAGTGCGTATCGGTCTGTTTACTGATGGTTATCTGCCCGAGATAAGTGGGGTGACTACAGCGATTCATGTATTGAAAAAGGAGCTCGAACGGTTGGAGCATGAGGTACACGTTTACGCTCCCCACTACAAAGGGTACAAAGATGAACAGGAGGGCGTGTTTCGCTTTTACTCACGGCGGTTCCTGTTTAATAAAGGGAGCCGAGTCGCGCTTCCCTATAGCCGCAAGGCAACGCGGAGTTTCAAGAATCTTGATATTGTCCATAGCCATACCCCGTTTTCCATGGGGGTTCTTGCCTTGGTAGTAGGGTTACGGTACAGCATCCCTCACATTCACACCTACCATACCTACCTAACTGAGTACCGACACTACCTGCCGCGGCTGTTCCGCCCTCCCAAGAGGACCGTTGAGGAGATCTCCGCGATTTTCTGCAACCGCTGCACTGCAGTGACTGTTCCGTCAACTTCGGTCAAGAATGAGCTCCTTCGCTATGGTGTTCGTCGCTCGATCCATGTGCTCCCATTTGGAGTGGATCTCTCTCTATTCCAACGGCCTCCGGCATGGAACCCTAGGCAAGAACTCAATATTCCGCCTGAAGTGCCACTTCTTCTTTATGCTGGACGTTTGGCGAAAGAAAAGAATCTACCATTCTTGTTACGGGTTTTTGAGCGAGTTCATAGCCAAATCCCAGAGTCAGTTTTTGTGCTTACTGGGGATGGCCCGGATCGTGATCACTTGAAGTCTTTAGTTAAGGACTCATTGCTGAACCGATCGGTCTTCTTCACCGGTTTCCTTGATCAGGCATGCTTGATCGATCTATACAAGGCAGCTAGGTTGTTCTTGTTTGCCTCCAAGACGGAGACGCAGGGGCTGGTGATAATCGAGGCCATGGCTGGCGGCACTCCAGCAGTGGCTATTGGGCGCATGGGGGTAGTCGATGTTATCAAGGATGGGGTAAATGGCTTGTTGGCTCCCGAAGATGAACAGGAGTTTGCCCGGATTGTCATTGAACTATTGCGGGATAATGAATATCATAGTACGCTTCGACGCCGGGCGCTGGATACCGCTGTTGAACTTTCGAGCGAGAATTGCACCTTGCGTCTGTTGGAAGTGTTGGAAGGATTGGTTCAATAAGTAGGGGGTTGATAGTTATCGAGCAGTGATCCTGGTGTGTGTAAGTAGGGTGCAGCCGGTAGATCAAGATCAAGATTGTGTGGGGGGGAGCATAAATGAAGGTTACGCTAACTGCAATTAAGGCTGATATCGGAAGCATTGGTGGACACCTTGTACCAAGTACTGATGTGATTGCACGAGTTGAGGAGTTCATTGCCGAACGAGGAAAAGATCTAATCTGTGACCACTTTACCGGTCACACCGGAGATGACATAGCTGTTCTGGTTACCCATGAGAGAGGCCCAGGAGATGAAGACGTACATCGATTGGTGTGGGAAGCATTCAAGAGTGGGACTGAGGTAGCCAAGAGTCAGGGGCTATATGGTGCTGGTCAGGATTTGCTTAAAGATGCTTTTTCTGGGAATGTGCGCGGTTTGGGCCCAGCTGTCGCAGAGCTTTGCTTTGAGGAGAGAGAAAACGAACCGTTTCTGTTATTCACAGCTGACAAGACTGAACCAGGAGCCTATAGCCTCCCTCTTTACCTGGCTTTTGTTGATCCAATGTACAGCCCTGGATTAGTTCTTTCCCCGACAGTTGGTCAGGGTTTTACCTTTACAGTCATGGATGTATCGTACACAGAACAAGACCGTGTTATTGAGATCCGTACACCTGAAGAGGCTTATGATCTTGTGGCGCTTCTGCGCGATAATGGCCGTTTTGTGGTGGAGTCAATACGATCCCGTGCTACCGGAGAAGAGGCTGTTTCTTGTGGTACTACCAGGCTGCGCAATATTGCCGGTAAGTATGTGGGAAAAGATGACCCAGTTATGCTTGTCCGCACTCAGAAGAACTTTCCTGCCACGGGAGAGATCCTTGCTCCGTTTGAGATCGGTCATTTTGTGGCCGGGTTCATGCGCGGAAGCCACATTGGCCCACTAATGCCAGTGAAGATGGGATCTGGTGTATCTTTCTTTGATGGTCCTCCCATTGTTTCGTCACTTGCTTTCTGTGTACACGATGGAAAACTGACCGAACCAACCGACGTTTTTGATCATCCATATTGGGATTGGGTTCGGAATAAGGTTGCGGAAAAAGCCCATAGCATCAGGGAGCAAGGATTCTCCGGGGCTGCCATGTTGCCCTATGCCGATCTTGAATATGGAGGAATAAAAGCAAGAATGCAGGCGCTGGAAGAGCGTTTTTGTACCCGTGATTGACGCCTGAAGGGAGGCCCGTGCCATTGTCCAATATGATTGAGGAGCAGATTGCCAAGGTTCTGTACACTAGTCAGGCGATCCAAGCAAGGGTTAAGAAGCTTGGAGAAAGAATTTCTTATGATTACAGCGAAGGGGGGCTAGTGCGGGATCCCCGTGGCCTGCCCCCTATTCTTGTATGTGTGCTGCGTGGGGCGACAATGTTTATGGCCGATCTGTTGCGACAGCTTCCCATTGCTGTTGAGTGTGATTTTATACAGGTGGCCTCGTATGGTGATGGAACCGCTCCTGGCGCTGTGCGCTTGATTAATGATCTGGATGAAGCAATCCAGGAGAGAGATGTATTGATTGTGGAGGATATCGTCGATAGTGGCTACACGATCAATTACCTGCGGCGTAATTTGAGCGCGCGTAAGCCAGCATCGCTACGCATATGTACATTAATTGACAAAGTCTCTCGTCGCGAGGATCCAGTTGATATTAGCTATACAGGTTTCGTGCTTGAACAGAATGTGTTTATAGTTGGCTACGGAATGGATTATGCCGGAATGTACCGCAACCTTCCCTATATCGGGCTGTTGAAAGGCGAGAATGGTTAGATGAGTTGCCCTTCTTACACCCTAGGGATAGAGACTTCTTGTGACGAAACAGCTGTTGCAGTCCTAGAAGGGGAGACCACGCTTGTTGCCAACCTTGTGTATTCGCAAGCTGAATTGCACGCGCGTTATGGGGGGGTTGTTCCTGAGGTTGCATCACGTAACCATCTGCGAAAGCTTCCTTATTTGATTAGGGAGACGCTTGCGCATGCCGGAATCTCGATCAATCAACTGTCGCTTGTAGCGGCTACTTATGGTCCTGGATTGGTTGGACCGCTTCTTGTTGGCTTGTCGCACGGTAAAGGGATAGCCTTTGGTTTAGATGTTCCGTTCATTGGGGTAAATCACTTGGAGGGGCACATCTTTGCGAATAGGCTGGCTGAACCAGCGGACAGGGGTAGCCCGCCCTTTATGGCGCTTGTCGTTTCCGGAGGCCATACCAGCTTGGTGGCAGTGCCGGAGTACGGCGAGTATCAGGTTGTTGGAACTACTGTTGATGATGCCGCTGGCGAGGCTCTTGACAAGATGGGAAAGATGCTAGGGATTGCCTACCCGGCGGGACCAGCGATCGACAAGCTTGCGTATAAGGGTGATCACACGGCAATCCGTTTTCCCAGGCCGATGGAAGCAGCGCCTGGATTTGATTTTAGTTTTGCTGGGCTAAAAACCGCGGTTCTTTATCATCTGCGTAAATACCCGAATGAGAAACCGGAGGATGTTGCTGCTTCGTTTCTGGCGAGCGTTGTTTCCGTCTTGGTGAAGAAATCAATTGACGCCGCGCGGCGTTACCGTTTTGGGCGACTTGTCGTTGTTGGTGGAGTAGCGGCGAATTGTCACCTACGAGAAGAACTGGTCCCTTGTGGAACAGAACACGGGATTAAGGTTTTCTTCCCTCCACTGAAATTGTGTACCGATAATGCGGCAATGATTGCAGCAGCTGGCGCCTTTCATTTCCTACATAAAGGAAAGTCTGACCCATTATCTCTTGCCCCCGCTCCCTCTTTAGGTCTCTAGGCTCGCCGTAGTTTGCCTCGATTGTTCCGTTACTTGTTTCAGCGAGGCAATTGCCACTTCCAGCATGTCATCAGTTGGCTCGGCGGTAGTTATCTTTTGCAACCATAATCCGGGTTGAACAAGGAGTCGTACCCATCTTGAGCTCTTGTAGTGTCTTCCGCTGAACCGTAGCGCCTCGTACGAGATCCCCGCAACTACGGGGAGGAGGAGTAGCCGGGAAAGAATCTTCATCCAGAGGCCAGGATTTCCGGCGAGGGAGAAGATCAAAATCGCGATTACGAACACGATCATTAAGAAGGCAGTTCCGCATCGAGGATGAAGGGTTTGATACTTGTGAGCATTTTCTACAGTAAGTTCCTCTTTCGCTTCGTAAGCGTAGACGGTCTTATGCTCAGCTCCATGGTATTGGAAAACGCGGCGGATCTCTTTCAGTGATGAAATGAGCAATAGGTAAGCAAGAAAGAACAGAATTCGGATTATTCCCTCCACCAAGTTGAACAGTATAGGATTTCCCGCTCGAAGTCCGCGTACTGTGTTGGCAATATAAAGAGGAAGGATAGCAAATCCGCCGACAGCAATCACGATAGCAACAAGGAAGGTTAAGCTTGTCTCGATTCTTCCTGGTTGGTCTTGTTCGGGGAAGGCAAGCTTAACGGAAACATTGAGCGCTCGTATACCGAGTGACAACATATCGTATAGGCGGAACAATCCGCGAATGAATGGTATCTTTCCAAGGCGCTTAAAGCGTGTACGCGCAGGGATATCACGCACAGTAATCTGATTGTCTGAGGCACGACGAACGGCGACCGCGATTCGGTCGCCGTTCTGCATCATGACACCTTCGATGACTGCTTGTCCCCCAACTGAGGGCATATTCTATTCTTCCTCCTCTCCATACTTGCGATTGAAGCGTTCTACGCGTCCCTCAGTATCAACGAATCGCTCTTCGCCCGTGAAGAAGGGGTGGCACTTGGAGCAGATATCGACATGTAGTTTGTTTGTGGTGGATAGCGTTTCAAGCTCGGCGCCACATCCACACTTTATGATTGTTTGTTCTAGTTTGGGGTGAATCTCCTTTTTCATGATCCCTCCATTAACGCTTGGAGTACTGCTCTCTCTTACGCGCCTTCCGGCGGCCGTATTTTTTTGGCTCTACTTTGCGCGCGTCGCGAGTAAGTAAGCCAGCTTCTCTGAGTGGTTTCTTGTATTCGTCTGTTATTCCTGTCAGGGCGCGGGCGAGACCTAGACGAATTGCCTCTAACTGTCCAGTATAACCTCCGCCCGATACGCGTGCTTTTACGTCGAAGCTTCCCGTAGTTCTCGTTACGTGAAACGGCTGGTAGAGCGTCTTTTTCAACTGATCTTCCGCGTTGAGGAGCGAGGCAAAGTACTCTTCTGCGGGTCTACGGTTGATCAAGAACTTACCATCCCCTTCAGTTAGGTAAACCCGTGCGGTTGCGCGTTTGCGTCTACCGATAGCGTGAATCGTATTTCCAATATGCTTTGGTAATCGTCGCTCATTGGGTGCCACGAAAGAAGAACACCTCCTACGAATTGGCGTTTATTTGATCATCAAATGATAACCAAGCTACCTGGGTCTGTCAATCCTACTAGATGAAGCCCAGGTGCCGGTTGTGTTTTCTCGGTGAGAGAATCTAGCTGTACTCCCGGGGCTTCGGGGTTCATCCTAACACCTCTTCATGTAACAAGCTTACAAGATCGCCTCCGTCATCGAGGCTTAGATCTCGATGTAACCCGAGCCTAAGTTTACAGATGGCTCCGTTATGTTTGCTGTTCAGCTGTCGAATCGATCGAGCTTCAGTGGCTCAGTAGCGATTGATGTCGGTTCTCCTGCGATCATTTCTGACATCAGCTTGCCAGTTATGGGAGCAAGTCCAATTCCGTCCCCTTCGTGTCCGGCCGCGATGTAGAGCCCTGGGACTGCAGGAACAGGGGAGACGATCGGAAGGTGATCGGGAGTATGGGGACGAAGGCCGGCGTAGGATCGGATGATATGAATATCACGCATCGTGGGGAAGAAACGGAGCGCCCTTCTCGCCATTAGCTCCAAAACGTGGTGGTTGCATCGCCTATCGAACCCAACGAATTCGCGACTCGACCCAATGAGAAAGTTTCCGTGTTCGGTCGGTTCGAAGACCATGGCGATTCCGTGCCGGTCCATCTCTGCCTCCACCCTCCGCCCTTCTGTGCCGCCAAATTTGGTGAGCAGATACCCGAACTCTTGCACCTTTCGTCGTGCTGGGCGGGGTGATTGCTCAGCGACAAGGATGTGTCCTTTGCGTGGTTTGATGGGGACGATTACACCCACAGCGATGGCGAGAGCTGGTGTCCACACCCCAGCAGCTAGGACAACTTGATTGGCGCTCATCATGCCACGTGTGGTGTTGACGCCGCATACAGCTCCTGTTGAATCCTGCAAGATTCGAGTAACTTCAGTAAATGGGCGTATCATTGCCCCTATGGAGCGGGAGGCTTCTACAAGACCGTAGACAAGGGCCATCGGGTTGAGCGACGCGTCGGAGGCGCACTCCACAAGACCGATGACATCGCGTGCCAGCAATGGTTCATCCTCGAATACCTCTCTCCCTGCAAGGTAACGCATCGGTAGGCCTGCTTCTTTCTGTCGAGTGAACCAATCCCGCGCCACCGGCTCCTGCTGCTCATCTTCGACCACGAGCACGCTCCCTCGTTGCGCGTACTCGAGGTCGTAATCGACACTCTCCACCAGTTCATCGAGAAGTTTCTGACTCTTCAGGGTGAGCTGGCTATCGTATCCCGGCATCTTGTCGATGGCAAGTATGTTTCCGTCACACGCGCCTGAAGTGCCCGACGCTATGTCTCCTCGCTCGACAAGGGAGACCTTTACTCTTTCTTGGCTCAGGTAGTAGGTAATCGCCGATCCGATGATCCCTCCGCCGATAACGATGACATCCGCTTTGTCAGTCATGCGACGCCTTTGCCAGAAGGTTGAACGTGATCGGCTGCACAGGTGCTTGCACAGTTGCTTGTTTGAACGCGCTTAGCGGCTTTTGCAGTTCTCGCGCCAGGACTTGCGTGACGATCTTCTCACAGGTTCGCCCTTGACACAATCCCATGCCGGCTCGCGTCCGGCGTTTTACACCGGTGACGTCAACGGCTCCTTCGCGAATAGCTTTCCTGATCTCCTCCACTGTTACTTCCTCACAGCGACAGACGATCGTATCATCCTCCATTCTCTTTACCTCCCTGGGCGCAGGATTCCGCGGACCTCGGTCGCGTACTTGCGGGGTACGGCTACTGTTACAACCGGGGTCTGACCATTCGTCTTGGGATTCTGCACTCTAACAACCGTTGCCGAACAGATGGGCTCTCCCGCGCGATTTACCGCACGCACTGTTTGGCCCTTCCCGGGCAAGGGTAGGTACTCATGAGGGAAGGCTACACTGGCTGACCCTTGCGAGTGCGTGAGGTCGATCAAGAAAATAGCTAGCCCCGGACACTGGGAGACGCACAACTCACACCCGATGCATTTATCCTCATCCAGATGGGGGCAATTTGTTATTGGCTCTCCAATGGTGATCGCGTGCTGTGGACAGGCTTGTTCGCACGGGTTACAGGGGATTTCCTCGATGCACTCGATCACTACGACCGGCCCCTTCTCCAATCGCTTCTGTGACGGGTAGCCGGGAGCGTTCCTCAGCTCCTGTTGCGAGGGATAACTTGGTGACTCTATTGCTTGGGACATTGTGCCTCTCCAATCCCGATAAGTTCCTGCTTAGCATCCTGCCGATGCTGGCAGAACGGACCACTGCGCAGGCCGAGCAGGCGTCCCTCGATAGCTTTGATATCATCATAGTCGCCCGCGCGTTCCTTGCCCAGGGAAGCGGCAGCGCAGATTCCAGCCAATCGCCCCTCTTCCAGGGCGGTGCTCGCCTCCTCTACCCCGGAGAGGTCGCCAGCGATGTAGATCCCAGAGATGGTTGTCTCCATTCTGCTGTTGTGGATTGGGACCCATCCTCCTAAACTAGGGGAGTAACACAACTCACACTCTGCTAACGAGGCTAATCGCGCGTTGGGATGCAGCCCGACAGCGATGCAGATTGTGTCGACCTCCAATTCCTGTTCAGACCCGGACACAATTCTCCATGACGCGTCGACCTTGGCGATTACCGCTCGCTCGACTCGCGATTCACCCGAAGCGCTGATGATCGTATGAGAGGTGAGGATAGGGACTCCCGCCCTGCTGATCTTGGCAGCATGAACTCCGTACCCTCCAATCCGGGAAGTGGCCTCGATTACCGCGACCATCTCTCCCCCGGCCTGTATCAGTTGATAACTGATAATGAGGCCCACATTCCCTGCTCCTACCATGAGAATCTTCTTTCCGGGAAGGACGCGCCAGAGGTTGATCATCGTTTGCGCGGCACCTGCCCCCATTACGCCGGGGAGCGTCCAACCCGCAAAGTTGAGCGCGTTCTCCGCCCCTCCCGTTGCTAGTATGATCCGTCTCGCCGCAATTGACAGGGGACGGCTGCGCGATGTGGTGGCTTCCTCTGAGAGGAGAACTAGGGAATCCTCATTGGTCTGTGCGACGACCTCCAGAGTGCTGTCGTGAATGGCGTAGACCTCGGCTTCAACCATCACTTCTACTCCGGCGGATGCCGCCTCGTGAAAGAGGCTATCAGCGATTTCTATCCCCCGCGTTCCCGCCCGATGCTCACGCGACCCAAAGAACCTATGGATCTGCTTAATCAGCTGGCCTCCCGGGCGCGGGTTCATATCGAGCACAACCGTTCTGCAGCCACGTTTCGCGCCTTCGATGGCGGCTGTGAGGCCGGCTGGACCGGCCCCAACGACCGCTAGGTCGACCTCTCTCATCGTCCTCCTCTTCCGGCCCCGTGTTGTGTCTCCACGGTTATCCCTTCCGTTACCGGGGTGATACAGGTACGCACATTTGGTACGCCGTTTACGATCATCACGCAGTCTGTACACTGGCCAATGCCGCAGAAGACGCCCCGCGGTTCCTCTCGCTTTGTGGTATAACGGTGAATCTTGATCCCAGCTGCCGCAATTGCCGCGGCGATTGGTTCCCCTTTATGCGCGGTGATCTCTTTTCCGTCAACCCATATCTTAACCTGTCGTACCTTAGGTAAATCCCCCAGAATTGGGTGATGTACTACCCTCATTACTACTGACCTCCTAGCATTCAGGAAGCACTATCCTCAACCCATGCCGAGAAGGAAACCTTTCTTCAGCGGATCGTCGGGATCCACCACAAATTGATGGATTCCTGTGACATAAGCGCTTCCTGTAATCTCTGGAACTACTGCGGGGATATCTCCCACCTTGGTCTCCTCTGCTATGCGAGCCCGAAAGACTGTCCCGATGATGCTCTCATGGATAAACTCCTGGCCCAGTTTCCATTCCTTCTTCGCATACAGAGTGGCAAGTTTCGCCGAAGTTCCCGTCCCACATGGCGATCGATCGATGGAGCCAGGAGGGATGACTACCGCATTCTTCGCGTGCGCATCGCGGTGGGTCGGTGGACCGTAGAACTCCACGTGGGTCAGCCCCTCGATGAATGGCTTCTCAGGATGCTTGATGTGTAGCTGGGAGTTTACCGCTTTTCTTAGGGAGACCGCAGCCTTGATGAGATCGCCGGCCCTTTCCGGTGCGATGGTGAGCCCTAGGCTCTTTGCCTCGACAAGCGCGTAGAAATTCCCGCCATAAGCGATGTCCATGATAACGCGGCCATAGGAGGGGACATCAACAGCGACATCCGCTTCATAGAGGAACGAAGGAATATTGCGGAAGGATACACTTTTGGCAACCAGATCCTCCACCGCCACGCTGGCTACCACCAGCCCGGCCGGAGTGTCCAGGATGATCTTTGTCACTGGCTCATGCACCGGCACCAGGCCCGCCTCAACCATCGCGGTGCAACAACCGATCGTGTCGTGGCCGCACATTGGTAGATACCCTCCGACCTCGATGTAGATCACTCCTATGTTGGCCTCTGTATTACACGGTTGGGTCAGAATGGCTCCTGACATTACCTCGTTTCCCCTGGGCTCGTACATAAGCATCGTCCGCAGGCCATCCATGTGGGTCTTCAAATACATCATCTTATCCGACATTGTTTCGCCGGGGATATAGGGAAGTCCACCGATGATTGTGCGTGTTGGCTCACCCGCGGTGTGTGTATCGATCGTGCTGATCATTCGAGCAAAGCGCATCTTTCGCTCCTCTCTTGCAGATCCGCTGTCAATAGCTCAACTCTAGCCTTGTGACTACTCAGCTGAGCTGCTCTCCCATGCCAGTAGAGCCTGAAGGATTTTATTCCTTGTTCCAGATATTCATTGCCACATCGAAATTCCATTTCTACAGAGTCATCCCAGCTCTAGGAGAGCTTCCCTAGACGAATCAATTCTGCCTTGATGCTCGCCCTCACACTATCTGGCACGTCCAGTATCGGTAGAGGAGACGGCCCCACAGACTGTCCAATTAACTTCAACGCCTCCTTAGTGCCTCCGGGATCGGAACCTGCGGCTTCGATCAATGGCAATATCTTCAACTGCATTTCCCTTGCTTTATCTATGTTCCCACGCTGGAAATAATCATAGATTGCAGCAACTTCCTCAGGAATGACGTTTCCGATAGTACATACCGTACCATCTGCTCCCAAAGCCAGTGCGGGGAGGAGCTTGTTTGCCCATCCGGTCAGGATCGATATTCGACCACCAACCA
>DAOVAR010000056.1 GCA_030670905.1 Candidatus Bipolaricaulota bacterium | reverse complement strand
AGGAAACCCTTAAGGGATGGCACCCAGGAGTGAGGGTCGGTTCTATTGGCCCTGCCGGGGAACACCTTGTCAAATTCGCGTGTATCGGATTTGATCTCTATAGACAGGCAGGTCGTGGTGGGGCCGGCTGTGTAATGGGTTCTAAGAACTTGAAAGCCATCGCGGTCAGAGGTAATGGTGAAGTGAAATATGCTGATGAAAGGAAGTTCAAAGCCTTGGTTAAGAATGCGCATCATTCAATTAAAACAAATGACACTATCTCATTGAGAACAAGGTATGGAACACCATTGTGGGTTAACCCTGTGAACGAAGCAGGTTTACTTCCAACGAGAAACTTCAGCAAGGGGGTCTTCGACAAGGCTAACGAGATCTCTGGTGAGGCCATGAAAGAAAGAATATGGGTCAAGAATAAGGCCTGTTTTGGGTGCCCTATTGCTTGCGGAAAGCTGACCGAAGTGAAGCAAGGGAACTACAAGGGAACGGTAGTCGAAGGTCCTGAATATGAAACGCTTGCGTTGATGGGTTCAAACTGTGAGATAGGCTCAATAGAAGCTATAGCCATGATGAATAGGTCTTGTGATGATCTGGGGCTTGATACGATCTCCACTGGCAATGTGTTGGCATTTGCAATGGAATGTCACGAGAGGGGAATTATAGAGGAAGATCTACAATTTGGCGATGCAGATACAGCAATCGAAATGATTAAGAAGATCGCCTACCGAAAGGGACTCGGCGACTTGCTAGCAGAAGGGGTTGAGAGGAGCTCGCAAAGGCTTGAGCAAGATACGGAGAAATTTGCTGTGCATGTCAAGGGCCTCGAAGTGCCCGGATATGACCCCAGAGGAGCTTGGGGAATGGCACTGGCATACGCAACATCAGACAGAGGGGCATGTCATCAACGTGCGTGGACGGTTGCAGACGAAATCGAGGGGAAACTCGGTCCCCGGTACTCAACTAAGGGAAGAGCGAAGCTTGTGAAGGATAAGCAAGATGAACGTTCTTGTTGTTATTCCCTTTTGCTTTGCGACTTTGCTCCTTATCACGTCAAGCTCTTCGTGCAAATGCTGAATGCGGCAACCGGCTTTGATTACACTGAAGATGAGTACTTAAGAATTGGGGAACGAATCTGGAACCTAACACGAGTCTTCAACGTAAGGGAAGGTGTGACAAGAAAGGACGATACCTTGCCACCAAGATTCCTGGAGGAATACCTTGATCAAACGGACGAAAAGATCGTCACATCAAGAAATCTTGACATAATGCTTGGTGAGTACTATCAGCTTAGGGGTTGGAGCGATAATGGAGTCCCTACGCAAGAAAAACTGGAAGAACTAGGACTAGATAAAGCTATTCACTAAAGCAACGGAAAGCTTATTGCGTAATTCCTTTATCGACACCGTTAAGGACGTAATTACACCCTACGAGACAAAAGGCAGCTACCCCCTTTACTCATCATCAATAACCATACTCCTTTCAACAATAAGCGCCTATCCTTAATGGGGATCGGCACATTGATCTTAGGATGCACAGATTTCAGTTGCATCACAGCTGATTCTATTTCTCACGCGGTTGAACGCATTCAGTCTTGACTATACCATGAGGGCTAACATGTAACTATGAGGAGGATTGATGAATAAGCACAAGGAAAGGATCTGCACGTACATCGATGAAATTAGGGAGCAGCTGTTCAATGTAAGCAAGGATATCTACAATCACCCAGAGTTGAAATTTGAGGAGCACAGGGCATCAAAGCTCCTTGCTGAAAGTCTGCGACAAGGAGGGTTTTCCATCCAGCTTGGCGTTGCCGGACTACAGACAGCTATCGAGGCTGTTCACCCGGCAGCAACAGCTGGTCCTACAGTCGCAATTCTTGGCGAATACGACGCCCTGCCTGGTATTGGACACGCCTGCGGACACAACTTGATTGCCACAGCCGCCCTTGGCGCGTGTCTTGCCCTTGGGCAAATCAAAGCCGAGCTTTCAGGGAAACTGATCTTCCTTGGCACTCCAGCCGAAGAAGGAGGCGGCGGCAAGGTGATCATGGTTGATGCTGGTCTGTTCAACGAGGTCGATGCCGCAATGATGTTTCATCCTTCCTCAAATACAGTGGTACAGCGTGGCAGTTTGGCAATCACTGAAGTCGAGATTAGGTTCGCGGGCAAGGCGGCACACGCGTCTGGTTCACCGGAGAAGGGAATAAACGCTTTAGATGCGGTCATTCAGACATTTAACGGCATCAACGCCTTGCGTCAGCATATTAAGGATGGAGCGCGTATTCATGGAGTCATCACCGATGGGGGGGCAAAGCCAAACATTGTTCCTGAACATGCGGCTGCCTCGTTCTATGTACGCGCGAAGGAGAATGACTACCGCGATGACCTTCTGGAGAAGCTACACAATTGCGCCAAGGGAGCGGCACTCTCCACAGGTGCAACTCTATCTTTTGAAACAGTCGGACACACCTATAAGGCAATGCGCTCGAACCATGTTTTGGGAGACTTGTTCGCACATAATCTAGAAGTGCTGGGTGAACCACTGAACCCGCCCCCGGCCGATGCCGGAATGGGGTCCACTGATATGGCTGATGTTACTCACGTTGTTCCCGGGATTCACGCGTATATTCAAATCTGTGGAGAAGAAGTCGCCGGCCACTCGCTCGAGTTTGCTAAGGCTTCAATATCCAAGCGTGGTCAAGAAGTAATGCTTACCGCTGCCAAGGCATTAGCAATGACAGCAGTTGACCTATTCACAGATCCCAAGGCGGTAACGCAGATAAAAGAGGAGTTTCAATCATCTTAACCTATGGTAGCGGATCGTATCCACCAGGGTGGAAGGGGTGGCAACGCAGAATGCGGCGCAATACTAGATAGCTACCCTTAACTAAACCATATTTATGGATAGCTTCTTTCCCATATTCCGAACAGGTCGGATAGAAACGACAGCGTCGGCCGAAAAGAGGAGAAAGACATCTTTGGTAAAGCGCTATCCAACGCACTAACCACTTGCTTAACATGTCCACAGCTTATCCTCTTTTTCTTCCCTTGACAAGGAGCTCAGACTATGCTATACTGATTTTAGCAGTTGACTAGTGAGACTGCTAATTCTGCAATTTAGGAGGTAGTTAATATGTCTAGAACACTTGCAAGGATATGGAATGAGCCGCTGCTATTAGGGACAGGCCTCTCTCGAATGTTGGATGAGTTCTCTCGCGACTTTGGTCACGTGGGTTTCGATATTGCACCGAGTTTTGGGCGCACTGACGTCTACGAGCAGAACCACGATCTAGTCTTTGAAGCTGAGCTTCCTGGGATGAAAAAGGAAGATATCGCAATCAAGGTGGAGGACGACCAGCTATGTATTTCCGGTGAAATGAAGAGAAACGAGAAAGTAGAGGAAGAGAACTATTTCCGCATGGGGCGTCGCTATGGGCGCTTCCAGCGATCCTTCCCCCTTCCTTCTAATGTTATTGACAGGGATAGAATCACTGCGGGTTTTGAGAATGGAATACTCAAGGTTTCTGTTCCACTGAAAGAGTCGCTAAAAGAGCGAGAAGAAACGATTGACATCAAGGTTAAGTAAGAAGTCTTGATAACAACGAGAGACTGAGAAGGCCCCGGTGAATTGCCGGGGCCTTCTTCTTTGGTTGTTGCGCGGCGATCAAAGAGAGGCACGACGCGCTTGCCCTTTAGAAAGATGCGCAAGCAACTACCAGTATTAACCAGGGAAGGGAAGCTGCCAGCAGTGTAATTACAGGTTGGCCTGTCCATTGCTAGAAAGCTGTGTCAGCGCGTGCACTGATGAGTGCACTGATGGATATGTGTAGTCTTAAGCGTTGACAAGAAGAGGAAATGGAAGGGATGTCTTGGCATAAGGACACCAGGAATTTGACAAGCCAATTCAATAGATCGTATATTGAAAAGAACAACGAAAAAGGGGGTGATAGCCACAATCGTAAGTGCGTGAATAAGTGCTCCGGCACAGGGAATTAAATCATAAGCTCAGGAGGTTGGACAAATGTTTAGAAGAAGTTTGCTAGTGATGTTGAGCGTAGCTCTGGTTGCAGCATTTTCCTTAACAGCTTTGGCTTCGCCAGGAGATGGGGTTTTGGTGTTTGGCGCTACAGGAGAGCTGCGAACGCTTGATCCGCATGTTTCAGTGGACAACAATGCGTGGCGCGCTATCTATTATTGTTACGATCGCTTAGTGGAGTTCAAGCTGGGAACTACCGAGCTAGTCCCAGGGTTGGCCACATCGTGGGATATCGCAGATAATGGACTTACGTACACTTTTCATCTTCGGGAAGGTATCAAGTTCATCGATGGGACGCCATTCAACGCTGAAGCGGTAAAGTTCAACTTCGACCGCCTATTTGCCATGGGACTTGCTCCTGCAGGCACATTCGGGTTTGTCGATAAAGTTGAAGTGGTGGATGGCTACACGGTGAACTTTGTCCTCAAGGAAGCGTTTATCCCCGGCATTTCGAGTTTTGCCACCGATCAAGGATGCATTGTCAGTCCTGGGGTGATGGAACACGAGGTAGCAGAGGATTGGGCCCAAGATTGGCTAGCGGAGCATTCAGCAGGCACAGGACCCTTTTACGTCGATGAGTGGACCCACGGAGTCCGGGTTGTGCTTGCCAGGAATGACAACTACTGGGGTGAACCAGCCAAGCTGGAGAAAGTGAGCATAAGGTACATTCCAGAAGCAGCCGATCTTCGGATGCTCGTTGAGACTGGCGAGGTCGACATAGGAGAGAAACTTACTGTAGACCAAATTGAGGCAATGAAGGGAACGTCAGGGATTACTGTCTTCGAAGCGCCCTCCTTCTGCTGTCACTATGTATACATGAACTGTCAGAGGCCCTATCTGAATGATGTCAGGGTGCGACAGGCCATTTCCTATGCAATCAACTATGACGGAATTATCAACGATCTGTGGCGGGGAACGGCCACCCAAATGCGGGGGCCGATTCCGGTAGGACTGGTTGGCCATGACGAAAATCTCTTCCAGTATCAGCAAGATCTAGAGAAGGCAAGAGAGCTCCTAGCCGATGCAGGATACCCGGGCGGTGGGTTCAGCTTAAAGATCATGCACGCCCCCGTCATCCCAGAGTGGCGACCTATGGCGCTAGTTATTCAGGAAGGCTTGGCCGAGATCGGCATCAAGCTTGAAATTGAAAGCTATGCTTGGGCCACGCTACGTGACAAATTGAATACGGGAGACTTCGATATGTCTCATGGCTATTGGACCCCAGACTACGCAGACGCTGACATGTTCACCTGGTTCTGGTTCTACTCCCAAAACTGGGGGCTAGCTGGTAATCGCTCATGGTACAAGAATGTCGTGATGGATAAGCTTGTCACCCAATCGCGGATAGAAGTGGACCCAGACAAACGATTGGCAGTTTTCCAGGGCATTCAGTGGATCGCTGTCGGTGATGCCGTTTACCTCTATCTCCTGCAGACGGACTACCAGATTGTCATGCGTGATTGGGTAAAGGGTTATGTTTACAACCCAATGTTACTCAACATGCCCAATTTCCCTGGTATGTACATAGAGAAGTAGGAAAACCAGAGAGGAGAAATCCGCGGAAGAACGACTGCTTGAGCCAGAAGCGGTTGTTCTTCCGCATTAACAAGATACGATGAGTCCCTTAACATACATCATCAGGCGGGTTCTGTTAGTCATTCCGATTGTCCTTGGTGTTTTGAGTATTACCTTCTTGATTTCCCACATAGTTCCTGGCGATGCAGCTCAACTAATGGCCGGCCCCAGGGCTACACCAGAGATAATTGAACGCATACGC
>DAOVAR010000088.1 GCA_030670905.1 Candidatus Bipolaricaulota bacterium | reverse complement strand
TCTTGCCAAAAACGTGATAGAAGATGCTCACCTTGGAGTTGGGGACGAGGTGGACGTTGGGGTACAAGACGGCATTATCGTTGTCGCACCAACAAAGAGAATCCGCGAACGCTACCGGATCGAGGATCTCGTAGCGCAAATTCCCGCAGACTACCACGCCAGCGAAGTCGATTGGGGGAAACCAGTCGGTAAGGAGACATGGTAGATCCCCTCTATATCCCCAGACAGGGCGACATTATTGCCATCACTCTTGATCTCCAGTCCGGTCACGAACAGAAAGGGCGTCGACCTGCTCTAGTTGTAAGCAAGGACTTGTTCAACCGTAGCACTGGTTTAGTTATTGTATGTCCCCTAACGAAAACAGAACGCGGGTTTCCATTCCACGTTCCTGTTGCAGAAAACAGTAGTCTGACGGGGTTCATCATGGTTGAGCAGGTCAAGTCAGTCGACTTCCGCACCCGTCGAGCGAAGCGCATCGAACGCGCCTCAGATGAACTGCTGTCAAATGTGCTTTCGATATTAGATGCTTGCATCTACTAAGCGCTTAGCAAAACACTCCATGGTGGCAGGTGAGCTTGGTCGTTGTTCGCGGAGGAGATCAAGATAGGCGAGGCGGTCACTATCGGAGAATAAGACATCAATTCGACTCACACCGCATTGGGTGATGTGCAAGTCACGGGACCACGACTCGAGCAATCCTGGCCACACGAGCAGTCCAGCATGGATGATCCGATAGCAGCGATCATGAAGTGGGTTCCACGCGCGCTTCGCTGGTGAAATGAGGTATATGTACCTTGATTCCCCAGACAGAATATAGATTCTTGGTCTTCTCCAGACTCGCTACTGATTTGAACCATCTCGAAGAAGGTACTGGCCGATTCTATGTTCATCGACTTCCCTTTTTTGTCGAAGTTTCCGCCCTTCTTACTCTCTGTTACTCCTTACAGCTAGAACAGCCCGAGCAAACCCACCTCATTACATAGCATCTATCCGGCTCCAGAGCTCATTCTACCTAGATTAGCATCTTTCTCTACAGGGAAATAGGGAGGACTTCCATCCTGGCGCCGCAAGAGCCTCGGCAAGTTTGATGGCAGCGGTTCCTGGCTCAACAACGGGGACAGCAAGCTTGTTGGCAAGTGCCCCAGCAATCGGCCCCATCACGGTGCAACCTAAAACGATCACCTCTGCTCCATCATCTTCAACAGCGATACGGGCCTCTTCAGCAACCGAGGCCAGAGTCTGTTCATAGTTATCGAGATCTAGGACATGAAGGTTAACCGCCCGGACAGAAGCCATGCGCTCCCACAGTCCCATCTGCCGGATCTTAGATATCATAGGGCTAATGCTTCCGGGGATAGGCACGATAACGGAGAAGCGTTCCCCAAGTAGGAGAGCAAGGGAGAGCGCTGCCTCCCCTGCTCCTACTACTGGGATACAGCTTGCTTGTTTAGCTGCCTTAAGTCCTGGTTCCAGGGTACAATCGATGGTCACAGCGTCGAACCCTTCTTTCTTCGCATTGAGGACTTCAGAGAAGATTTCCGGAGCAGCTATGAGCTCATCCTTTTCTTCTTCAGTCGATGGGGGACATCCCCTTGGAGCCACGATCACAATCTCAGTCTCGGGAGCTAGAGACTCCTTCCGGTTGACAAACTGACTTTGGACAAGTTCCTGTGAGGAACTCGCCAAAACAACCTTGATCTTCATGGAAATTGCTCTCCTTGTCTACTGCTTTACGAGCGTCTCAATTGGAGTGTAGTCAATTTCATAACCGAAGTGCCGTGGACCAAGGATATCAATCCCTTTTCGTGAACGGAATTGTCCGACCGCACGCAAGCCAATGACTGCTACGTGCTGCCCTTCCGCGATGTCGAAATTAGCTAACGGTTCCCCGGTCTCTCTATTAACCACGATCAGCATGTCTGGACTAGCCACGTAGGGCTTCCCATTAAGCCAGGAGACATGGTTCTCATTCTTAAACCAAATTTTAAACTCCGCTTGCTTGAAGTCGTCCCGTCCGGTAATGGTATGTGTTCCCCAATAGTACCCTTCCTTATCCTCGCATTCCTTTTTTGAGACTTCTCCCTCAAATAGGAGCCAACCATCGAGCTCTTTAATAATCTCCCTTACTGGATCCCGACCAGCTTCCCTTAATTCTCTAATGGAACACCCAATCTTCAAGCACTTGGTAAGTGTTCCAGGTATGACAACTCGTTTCATGTCGCTTCCTTTGAACAAGAACCCAGCCTGAGCCACAAGACTAAAGGATGCAGCCGCAATAAACTTTCCGATCCGTTCCGCCATCTCGTAGCCCGTGCTCTCCTTGATCACAGCAAGGTTGCCGTATTTATCCACACTAGAGATGGGCCAGAGGGGAAGATCGTTCAGATAAGGAGTAGTCTGAGGGATCTCGGGAATGGCGCGGCCGGTATAGTCACCGTCGACTGCAGGGATCCCCAATCTCGATGCAGCTGCTACAGCTCCGGCGGTATTGGAACCTCCAAGTTCAATCGCCACAATAGCACCCACCTTTACATCCATGTACTCTTCTAACAAACGTACAGATTCCGCTTGGATACTCTTGTAGGCATCCTTCGTCAACCCAAACCGTTGCATCTTCTTCTTTGCCTCTTCGGTTAAAGGGGCAATCGAGCCCATAAGGAATGGACAAACGGTCCAAACATCATCCTGGATCTCTGTGTGATTGACCCAAGCAATCTCTTTTCCCTCGTCGCGTGTTGCTTTAAGCCATGCAATACCGTCCCTAGGATCGCCGCCGCCGCCTGTTCCCATAAATGTGCAGCCCCGGGCAAAATCCTGAATCTCCTGGTCTGATCTAATCGCTAGCATCCTACTACCTCCTTTTTATTTTGTTTTTCGCCTCTTTTGCAGAGTCCACTAGGTGCATTTTTCTAGTGTTTGCGGATAAGGCGTCAATAGC
>DAOVAR010000008.1 GCA_030670905.1 Candidatus Bipolaricaulota bacterium | reverse complement strand
AGCTTAGAGGCAATCGCGCCCTTGATTCCGCTAAGGATTAGTCTAGCGGCCTCGTTCCATCCCATGTATTGAAGCATTTCGCTCGCAGATAGGATAATGCTGCCCGGGTTCACCTTGTTCTTCCCCGCATGCTTGGGAGCTGTTCCGTGTGTTGCCTCAAAGACGGCACAACCCGTCTTGTAGTTGATATTCGCGCCTGGCGCAACGCCTAGTCCTCCTACTTGCGCTGCTGCCGCATCGGACATGTAGTCACCATTTAGGTTCAGTGTGGCGACTACGTCGTATTCCGTTGGCCTAAGCAGCATCTGCTGGAAAAACTGGTCCGCGATTCTGTCTTTCAGCACGATCTTTCCCGAGGGAATAGTTCCGTCATAGGTCTCAAACAGAGCCTGTTCGGTGATAATCTGCGCGTATTGTTCACCAACTTCGTATCCCCAATCGCGGAACGCGCCTTCGGTGAACTTCATGATGTTTCCCTTATGCGCCATGGTCACTGATGTTCTGTTGTTCTTGATCGCATATTCGATTGCTGCGCGAATGAGCCGCTTGCTCCCCTGTTCGCTGACCGGCTTGACTCCGATTCCGCACATCTCCGTAAAACGTATACTTGTAACACCCATTTCCTGTTCTAGCCAACTTATGACCTTTTTCGCGGCCGGTGTACCGGCGCGCCACTCAATTCCAGCGTAGACGTCCTCTGTATTCTCGCGGAAGAAGACGATGTCCAGATCTTGCGGCCGTTTTACAGGCGCTGGCGTGCCGATATGGCGGACTGGACGAACACAGGCATATAGATCAAGCACTTTACGTAGGGCCACGTTTAAGCTGCGAATTCCCCCTCCTACCGGTGTTGTCAGCGGGCCTTTTATAGCAACCAAGTGCTTGCGGATTACTGCAACTGTTTCATCTGGTAAGTAAAGCTTCTGTCGTTCTTCCGGAGGAATTTCCTTGATTTCGTCTTCGGATAGTTCCGAGTGATTTTTCGCGACCGCTTCATCTCCAGCCCATACCTTGAGCCACTGGATCTTCTTCTTGCCGTCGTATGCTTTCGCGACGGCGCCATCGACCACCTTCAGCATCACTGGTGTCACGTCTGTCCCGATTCCATCCCCTCGGATATAAGGGATAATAGGATAGTTGGGAACACTTAGTCCTTGGTCAGTTAATTCGATCGAACTACCGTTCTTGGGTATGCTGGAGCTTTCTTCGATCATGATTGAAATTGATCCTCCTTCTTCTTTCTAGGTTTAGTTTCCAATGGTTGTTACGTCTCATACAAAGCAAGTTCATCCGTTATCTTATTAGCTGCTGCTACTATCAACTGGACCATCTGCTTCCGTTGTTTTTCTTCTAGACGGTGATTTGGCGCAGAGATACTCAAGGCGGCAATGACATTCCTAGACAGCGAGAAAATAGGGGCTGCAATACCGTAGGTTCCGCGGATCATCTCTCCATTACTCAGCGCAAAACCCTGTCTGCTAATTGTCGCAATTTCAGCTTTCAATCGCTTGGGTTCCGTAATTGTAGTCTCGGAGAATTTATCGTATTTCAATTCTCTGATGATTTGGTCTTGTTTCTGTGGATCGAGATAGGCGAGAAGAACCTTGCCAGATGCTCCAGCATGCAAGGGAAAAGTGGTTCCGCGTTCAAAGGAGACACGGAAAGCATGGTGTCCATCTACCTTCTCCAGACAAATTCCATCTTGCTTGCGTAGTCCAGTGAGAGTAACGGTCTCGCCTGTCTTCCGTGATAGCTGACCCATAATAGGAAGGGAAGTTTCTTGTACGCTCTTCTTGGGGACATTGTGGGCAAGCTCTAGGATCTTTGTGCCAAGGCAGTACATTCCTGCCTGGTCCGTTCGCTCGATCAACCCGGTTCGCTTTAGCATAGCGATATAGCGATAGATCGTGCTGGAGGGAAGCCCAAGTTGCTTCGTAATGTACGAGACAGTTGCTATGGGCTTAGCCTTGCTAAATACAGTCAGAATTCTGACGCATTTTTCCAGCGTGTTCAAACTTACCCGCCCCTAGGTCTTATTCTCACATTCTGGGAATGCAATTTCAGTATGTGGGCATAATAGCTTATTAGTGAACGTTTGTCAATAGTTGGGTAAGAAAAGGGCGCACCGCTCTAGTAACGCCCTCCCACCCCGGACAAGGTGTCGGATGATCGACTCCTTCCCCGTCTCTCGCAAAGGCCTATTACGACTTACTATTCACGTCTCATTAGGCATCACTCATTACAGTTATCAGTTATCAGTTTTCAGTTATCAGCAGACAGCTATGAGAGCTCTGAGAAAAGCTACTCTCCTGCAATTGGGAGAAGGCAATGGATTTCGTCCACATACGCAAGTGGACACTAGTGCTAGATTTGCGTGCATCGACCCTGACAAGAGAAACTGGCAAGATTCGCAGTAAACAGTGATCAGTTTTCAGCAGACAGTTATCAGTTGCCAGACTGTGTGTAGCGTCGGAAGACAGGGACAGCCAGTCCCTGATGAGCAACGATGCCATGATCATCGACGATAATAACGTCGTAGGGGCAGGTCTTGTGCCTGCCCATGATATCGTGTTGTCCGATGATGGATCGATTGTGGGGGCGTCGGACCACGATGTCGTTACCGGTCAATACGAGGGCAACCACAAGGGTTGCCCCTACATTGGGTCATGTGATCGGCACATACAAATCCCTTGTTCCCAATCAACCAATCAACTATCTAATTCCCTCATCTCTCCTGGCGTTTTACCCGTTACCCATCACTCATTACACATCACCGCTTTTCAACCCAACGAACCCAACGAACTCATCACGGTTCACTCTTCACCATTTGTGGCGAGGGATCGCAAGCCTTCTATTGACCAGTGCCCTTCTGCGTAGTATGGGCGAGTAGCCCGCCAGTTTTTATCATCTCGATTTCGCGCGGAGAAAGGTCGTGATGTATCTTGATGGTGCTTCCCTTCGCCTTGTTCTCAACGCTCAATTCCCTGCCGAGGTCAGATACGTCTACCTCTAGTCGATCTCCTTGATCCAGAGTACTTGTATCGCAAATGAATGGGATGATCCCTACGTTAATCAGGTTGGCGCGGTGGATACGAGCATAGCTCTTAGCGAAAACCGCCTTGATTCCCAGCTGCCATGGAGCGAGGGCTGCGTGCTCGCGCGATGAACCCTGCCCGTAGTTGTCGCCTCCAACGATGAACCCACCACTCTTTTCCAGGGCGCGCTCCGCGAAGTTCTTGTCCTCATAGTAGAAGGTGAACTTAGCTATCTCGGGAAGGTTGCTGCGTAGGTGCTGTGTGAGCGGTCCCGCTGGAAGGATGGCATCAGTTGAGACACCGTCGCCTAGCTTGAGCAGTACTTCTCCTTCAAGGATCGAAGTAAGAGGCTCTTGTGACTCCAATTGAACGATGTTCGGCGCGCGTTCGATTGGACTCCCCCCTCCAGATGGTTCTATGATGAGGTAATCATCTATGATGAGGCGATCGGTCTTGACTGTCACCGGCGGAAGCTCGCGTGGATCAGCTATTCGTCCGGCAAGCGCCGATGCAGCCGCTACCTCAGGGCTACAGAGCGCGATCTTCCCGAACTTGCTTCCCCCACGCCCCTTCCAGTTCCGATTTACCGTACGCAGGGACAAATGCTCATATCCCGGGACAAAGCCAATTCCGATGCATGCATTACAGCCAGGTTCGATCATGCGCACCCCAGCTTTGGTAAGATCGAAGAAACTTCCATCCTCTATCAGCATTTCCCATACCTGCCTGGACGCGGGAGAGACAATCACATCGAAGTCTGTAGAGACATGCTTGTCCTTGAGCATCTTTGCGACAATCTTGATGTCATGATAACTTCCATTGGTACAAGAACCTATGAAGACTTGATCGATCTTTGTTCCCAGAACTTCGTCAATATCATAGACATTGTCTGGCATTCCCGGCATTGCTACAAGCGGTTTCAATGAAGAAAGATCGATCTCCAGGCTCTTGTCGTATTTGGCATGAGGGTCTGGAACAAGCTTGGCCCAGTCTTCCTCGCGACCCTGCATGCGTAAGAATTTCCGTGTTACCTTGTCTGAAGGGAAGATTGAAGAAGTTGCTCCGGTTTCCGTGCACATATTAGTTATTGTTGCTCGTTGTGGTACTGAAAGGTTCTTTACGCCGGGGCCAGCAAACTCGAGAAAGTAGCCTATTCCTCCCTTTACCGAGATCCGCCGTAGAATCTCTAGCGCAATGTCTTTTGCCGCCACTCCCCATGAAAGTTTGCCCTTGAGGACAATTTGCATCAGCTTGGGGACAACGAGATGAAAAAGCCCTCCTCCTGCCGCTACGGCTACATCCATTCCACCGGCGCCAATCCCAAGCATCCCCAGTCCGCCAGCCGTTGGTGTGTGAGAATCGGAGCCGAGCAATGTCTTGCCTGGTGCACCGAAGCGTTCGTAGTGAACTTGATGACATACGCCATTCCCGTTCTTGGAGAACTTGGCTCCATAGCGCGACGCTATGGCCTTAAGAAAGGCGTGGTCATCAGTTGATTCGCCTTTGAATCCGAGTGAGGTATGATCTGAATAGGAGGCAACAAGCTCTGCCTTAACGCGTTCTAAGCCAAGTGACTCAAACTCGAGCCATGCCATTGTCCCCGTAGAATCCTGTGTTAGACAATGATCGATCCGTATTCCGACTTCTGTTCCCTTACATAAAGTTCCTTCCTGTACGTGCCGCGAAAGAATCTTCTCTGTTATTGTTTTAGGCACAGTTATCACCTCTCAAACTGGCCATTATAGCGTTTTTAACTTCAGGGTCAATGCTGTTGACCGCGCTGCAATAATGTTCGATCTCTTCGTGAAAAAAACAGCTCCCGGCCATATTCTAGACATGATATCGGATTAGCCTTGAGGTGGTGAATTGGGTATGGGCAATGCCCTTTATTCAGGTTTGATCGACGTTTCGTTTTTCGCTATATTTGTTAGCATCGACATGAATAAGAGTGTGTATATTAAAACCTGGGGTTGCCAGATGAACTTCCATCAATCAGAGGGGATTGCCGGTGTCCTTGAACGGGCAGGATTTAAAATTACTAATTCGCTTACGGATGCTGATGTGATTCTGTTTAACACTTGTATGGTCAGGCAGAAAGCCGAAGAGAAGGTATTCGGACAGCTGGGCAATGTTGAACAACTTAAATCTCAGAAACGAGTTCTGTTTGGCATAGGAGGGTGTATAGCGCAAGCGCGCGGTGAATCCTTGTTAAGGCGTTTCCCCGTGGTTGACTTTCTATTCGGAGTTGCCGGGCTGGACAACCTTCCTCGGCTCTTGCTGGAAGTCGAGGAAAAGGGAAAACGAATTGCCCATCTTCCCTCTCCGTGTGCTATCGATGAGATTCCTTTCAGGCGTGAAGGCTCGATTAAAGCCATGGTCAATATTGCTAAAGGGTGCTCTAATTCTTGTTCCTATTGTATCGTACCCTACAGCCGTGGCCCTCTACATAGCCGGGAACCAGAGAAGATTCTTGCCGAGGTAAGGGCTCTGGCCGATAGTGGTTATAAAGAGGTTCTTCTCCTGGGACAGAATGTCGATTCTTACGGCAGAGACCGGGCCGAGTACGGAGAATTTGCCGAGCTACTTGCCCAAGTGGCAGATGTTGGAATTCCGCGTGTTCGCTTTACTACTTCTCATCCGCGTGACATGACCGAAAGGGTAATTCAGACGATTGCGGAGCACGAGAGTATCTGTAACCACATTCATCTTGCTTGTCAATCAGGGAGCGATCGCGTTCTCTCTTTGATGAATCGTGGCTACACGCGCAGTGATTTCCTGTCGATCGTGAACAAGGCACGAAGACTTGTGAGGGGCATAAATATCACCACCGATCTGATTGTCGGTCATCCAGGGGAGACAGAGGGGGACTTCCGCGCCACACTCGAACTGCTGGACGAAGGCCGCTTTGGGACAGTCTTTGTGGCTGAGTATTCGCCTCGGCCAGGAACGCGGAGCGCTAGGCTTGCTGATGACGTGCCAATTGAAGCAAAAAACGAGCGATTGCAGGAGATTCTCATTCGCCAGAGGGAAATTGCACTTGAGGAGAATCACAAACGAATTGGTGATAAAATAGAAGTGCTTGTGGATGGAAGAAATCGCAAGGGCATGTCTTGCGGGAGGAGCGATGATCACCGCATGGTGATCCTGGACAGAGAAGTTAGCGCGGGAATATTTGTCCTTGCGCGCATTGAAGCAGCTTCCGCCGCTTCACTAACTGGCAGAGTGCTTGTGTCTGCCGTGACAAGAGGAGCCTCATGATTGTCACAGTTACGCCGAACCCATCAGTTGATGTGACCTACTGGGTAGATCACCTGAAAATCGGGAAGGAAACTCAAGAGGAGTATCTTACCCGCGCTACTGATAGCGACATCTCGGCAGGAGGCAAGGGAATTAATATTTCTATCTTCCTAGCGCGTATGGGGTTAGAGAATATTGCCATGGGATTTGTCGGAGGATACACCGGGCATGTAGTTGTGCGCGCTCTACGCGATGAAGGTGTTACAACCAACTTCGTCTGGACAGGAAGCGGGGAAACGCGAACCAATCTGACGGTCTTGGAGCATGGACATGAACATGTTCCCATTCTGATAGATGGACCGGGTGTTGCTGTAGCCGAGAGTGAAATGAACCGCTTTATGCGTCGCTACCGGCGAATGCTCAAAGTTGCCGATTGGGTTGTTCTTGCGGGAAGTCTTCCGCCTCAGGCCAATCTAGCCTTTTACTATGAGTTGGCTGAACTGGCCAAGCAGGCAGGCGCCAAAGTGGCTATTAGCGCTGGAGCAAGTTGTCTTACACACTGCCTGCCTGCCGCGCCCAACATCGTCAAACCGGATATACGCGAGCATCTGTCTTTTGAGTGGATGAAACTGAGAACAAAGGAAGAGATTATCAGTGCTGGCAAACGGATAGTGCGGGGCGGGGTTGAGATGATGATCGTCTCGCATGAGGTAATCGGTGACATTGTTATAACCCCAGATAGCATCTGGGAGATCAGCGCGCGAGTGCAAACAACGCAGTTTAGGAATCTGGTTGGCGCGGACGATGCTCTGCTTGGAGGGGTCATCTACCAGATCTACAGTGGTGCGGGAATCGAGCAAGCGCTTCGTTTCGGACTTGCGGCGGGAATACTAAGCGCAGAGAGTCGCGAAAAGGTCTGTGGGGATATGGGGCAAATCGAGCATGAGATGGCAAACGTTTCCCTTAAGCGGATATAAGGAGGAAATGTGAAGGTTAGCGAGATCATGACAAGAGATCTGACATCAGTAGAGAAGGATATTCCAATCAAGGAATTGATCTTCATTCTTGACAGCGCAAAGATGTCCGATATGCCAATTGTTGATGAGGAGGGGAAACTTATCGCATTCATCTCTACGAAAGATGTTATCAAAGCCGCTCTTCCAGGGTACTTCGAGATGCTTCATAGTGCCTCGTTTATTCCTGACATGAACCAGTTTGCCAAGAAGCTTGGCCAGATAGCGGATGAGCCAGTTGAAAGACATATGCATTCTGACGTCATTTGTGTAGAAGTTGATGATGATGACCTGCAAGCTGCCGATCTAATCATTCGTAAGAACCTAAAAAGCCTTCCGGTGGTTGACGTAGAACGGCGACTAGTTGGGGTGGTTAGAAGAATCGATTTGCTTCATCACCTTCTGTGAGCCAAAAAACAGTGATGAGCGAAAAGACAGTCGGCAGTCGTGGGTCGGCAGTCAAGAGTCAAAAAGCAGTTAAATAGTTGAATGGTGACAAGGGTTCGTTGAGTTGAAAACATAGTTGGGAGCCAAAAAACGGTGATGGGTAATGAGTGATGGGTAACGGGTAAAAGGCCAGGAGAGATGAAGGAATTAGATAGTTGATTGGTTGAATGGGAAAGGCCGAAAACAGTGATGGGTCTAGAAACAGTGATGAGTGAGAAGACAGTCGGGAGCAATGTTATATTTGTGTAGGATCATGTTTGTGTAGCGTCGCACTTTACCTGCCCCGTGCAACTCTATTGCACTGGGGTGTGCGATGCTGTCTTTAACGTCGGACACAGGTTCCGACGCTACGAACGGTCCTACAATTGCCTTCTCGCCCTCACCCCAGATCGGGGTCCAGGGTAGGCCCTGTTAAATACAAAGCGGAACAAGATTTCACAGGGCAGGATCTAGCCTCTCCCTTCCTGGATTCCTTGTATGATGCCAATATTATGTGAGATCGAAGACACTTAGGTTGTAGTTGCGCGACTGGAACGATAGGGAGCAAACAGATGCACCTTCCTTGGAAAGAGCTAGCTCTATCCCGTTTTGTTGTGCAGGATAGTAGTGAGAAGCTTCTGTTCGTGGACGGGAAAACTCAACCAGGGAAAGAACTTGACGCCGCCAAGGGACTTGTTTCAGTTGTCTATAACGAGGGAGAAACACCTCGGGCAATCAACTTGCGGCTTCTGGCCAAGGTATTTCTGCCGACGCTGCCAGATCACAGTCTCTCAAGTCTATGCGCGTATTACCATATTCCGCTAGAACAGCTTCACAGAAAGGAAGCTATTGGCACCCTGTTTGCTTTTCTAATAGAAGAAGGATTGAGATTGAACTCTGAAGTTATCTCCCTCCTAGGCCACCTTTTGCCGCCTTCCACTGGTGAACTTGTTCGACATCTCTTGCCGCTGGCTGAAGCGGTGGAAACCAAGACAGAAGAAGAACCTCTACAGCCAACTCAAGCGCCTATAATCTCAACAGAAGAGGCATTGTCGGCTAATGGGGTAATCGCGCAACAATTGCCTGGATTTGAGATTCGTCCCGCGCAGCAGAAGATGGCGAGCCTAGTGGCTCAGATCTTTGAGCAGGGAGGAACTTTGGCTGCTGAAGCCGGAGCGGGAACAGGTAAGACATTTGCTTATCTCGTTCCAGCTCTGCTATACCTGCGGGTCGATAGCGAGGAACGGCTGGTGATTTCTACTCGCACCAAACAGCTACAAGAACAGCTCTTTTTCAACGATCTTCCATTTCTCATCTCTCAGCTAAATCCCCAACTCAAGGTTGCGTTGCTAAAAGGGCGGGAGAACTACCTGTGTCTGCGCCGCTTTGAGACCATGTTGGCAGAGGTAACTGAAGGGCTCGAACAGCACGTGGGCCCCTTGTTTGCCTTACTAGTCAATTGGCGTTTCCAGACAGGAACAGGAGATATAGAGGAAAACGGCGCCTTTCTGTGTGATTCGGGATGGCGTGCTCTCTGGGCTAGATTGCATGATGATCCTCGACACTGCCCTGGGCCTGATTGCCCGTTCTTTGGTGATTGTTTCTCGTTTGCTGCTCGACAGCGCGCGCGAGAAGCAGATCTTGTCGTTGTCAACCACTCTCTCCTGCTTGCTGATCTACAGGCAGGCGGAGGAATACTGGGAGGGTATCAGTACTTGGTTGTCGATGAGGCACATGCGTTGGAAAGAGTTGTGCGACAGGCGTTCACTACTAAGCTTACATGGTACACGCTGGATGACTTAACGGCGCGGATCGAACGAGTCAAGGGTAGGGGGAGCGGTAGCTTTCTTCATAACCTTTCCCTTTCCAAGGATGACAAACGAGTTGTCAGGTTGCGCGAGTTTGTTTCAACATTGCGTACTGCAAATACCCATCTTTTTTCCTCGCTTGACACACATTTTGCCGATGAGAGGCGTGGCCAATTACCTGGAATGGATGAATTTCATCCATTGGTCAAGCAGGTTGTCAGTACGATCGATCGGCTGAAGGAAGTTCTTGAGCAGATTGGTGAAGCTCTTGCTGATCCTGAGAAGAAACATGAGGCAGAAGGATTGACTCTGGAGGCAGAGGCAGATTCGTCCTTGTTCCAAACTCTGTTTGATCCTCCGGAAGAGAATCATGTTCATTGGCACGAACGGAGAGAACAAGGAATTGCTCTTCGCGATTCACCACTTGAGATAGCAGGCTTATTGCAGGAGCCTCTTTATCCAAGACTTGCCGGATTGATTCTCACTTCAGCAACTCTGTCTCTGGAGGGCAGATTCTCCTATTTGGGTAAGACATTAGGCCTCGATGCTGCTCCGAAGGATGTGAATTACGCGTTGCTAGAAAGCCCTTGTTCAGATAACGGGCGAATGAGCATCTACTTCCCCGAGTTTCTTCCCCCTGTTGACGGGCCAATCGAGAATTACGCCGACGCAATTTCTTCCTTGGTGAGCGCGATCGTCGCTGCAATGAAGCGGAAAGTCCTCGTGCTATTCACGTCTTATCGCCTACTGCGCGCTGTTGAGCAACGGATTTCGAAAGCGGTTGTGGTACTTTCCCAAGAGCCCGATGCTCCGCGCAGCAAGTTGCTTGAGCAATTTAGAGGGATTAAGGGCGGCGCAGTCCTTCTCGGAACGGACAGTTTCTGGGAAGGGGTGGATCTGCCAGGGGCAGAACTAGAGATCTTGGTCATAACCCGACTCCCGTTTCCTGTTCCTACGGATCCCGTTTTCTTGGCCATGACAGAGAGATTAAGAGAAAGAGGAGAGGATCCATTTGTTAACCTTGCGATTCCGCAAGCGCTGCTCAAGCTGCGGCAAGGAACAGGGAGGCTGATTCGCAAGAGGACTGATCGAGGGAGTGTTATTATTACTGATAGCCGTGTTTTTCGAAAGCGATACGGCCAGTTTTTTGCCGCTTGCCTTCCGATTTCAGGAAAGAGAGTAGGAACTCAAGACGAGCTTCTGGCTAATCTTCGTTCCTGGTTTGGTTGTTCCTAACATTGTTGGTTCCTCTAAAGACAAAGACATTTAACCGCAGAGGACGCAGGGGAAAGACAGTCGGGAGTCGGGAGTCAAGGCCAGGAACTGAAAACTGACTACTGATAACTGACGACCACTGAACGAGTAACGTAGAGCCACCATTGCGCTGGATTCCGGCCTGCGCCGGAATGACGGAGTGGAGAAACGGTAACGGGTGAAAGGCAGAAGACAAGTTAAATAGTTGATTGGGAAAGGTCGAAAGACAGTAACCAGTAATGGGTAATGAGTGAAAAAGCAGGATTAAGGATTACGGAGTAAGGAGTAAGGGAAAGGACATAAAAGCCCAGTCGGGAGTCGGGAGTCGAGAAGCAGTCGGCAGCCAAAACCAGCTAAATAGTTGATTGGTTGAATGGTAAGGACGAACTGACGACTGACAACTGATTACTGATAACTACTTAACCGCGGAGTCGGTATAAGAGAGATGCGAAGAGGAAGAGCGGAGTTTGCTGATCGTTGGTCGATGATTTGCTTTCTCAGGTACAAAGAGAGCAGTCCGTATTATTCAAAGGGGCATAGCCTTGTTTAACTTGGATGAAGATTGATTTTTCTTCCGCAAAGGGTTAGAATACTGGCACAGAGCTAGTTGTAATAACTTCTCAGGTGATGAAAGTATCTGTTGTAGTACCCGCGTATAATGAAGCTTGTCGAATTGCTGCCGTCCTTAGGCCTATTGTTGCCAGTCCTCTAGTAGATGAAATTATCGTTGTTGATGATGGTTCAACGGATGGCACAGCAGCAGCAGCCCGCTGTTTTCAGGTGAAGGTGGTTTCGCTTTCAGAAAACAGGGGTAAGGCAGCCGCACTGGATGAGGGAGTAAAACAAGCGCATAACGATGTGTTTCTATTCTTGGATGCTGATTTGGTTGGTCTGCAGGAGAGGCACATCGAAGACTTGATAAGTGCTTTCCACAATGATGAGATCGACATGGTAGTGGGTGTATTCAGTAGTGGGCGAATGAATACTGATATTGCACAGAAAATCAACCCTTTCGCGTCTGGCCAGCGCGTGCTTCCCAGGGCGCTTTGGGAACGGGCAAGAGAGAATATTGAAGAAATGAGCTATGGAATTGAGATGGCCCTGTCGAAACTTGCAGCGAAAGAAGGGTGGCGTAAGGAGAAAGTAAAGCTTGACGGAGTAACGCATATTCTGAAGGAAGAAAAGCGCGGCTTCATCAAAGGAGTTATTGATCGTTTCAAGATGTATGGCGATATGGTCAAGTGGCTCATAAAGAAGATATAGTATGAGGATTGCAATTGGTTGTGATCATGTTGGTGTAGAATTGAAGCGCCTCCTAATCTCTTCCGTTCTCAGTGCGCATAATGTTATCGATATTGGAATAGACTGTATGGGGCTTGTTGATTATCCAGATGTTGCCAAACAGGTTGCTGACAAAGTCATTACTCTAGACGCTGACCGAGGGATACTCATCTGTGGGACCGGTATTGGAATGGCTATGGCTGCAGGGAGATTCTCCGGGATTCGGGCAGCAACATGCAATGATATCTATTCGGCTGAGATGAGCAGACGCCACAACGACGCGAACATTCTATGTTTGGGGGCCAGAGTAGTTGGCGCAGGAGTGGCAAAAGGAATTGCGCGAGTGTGGCTTTCAACACCGTTTGATGGCGGGAGGCACAAGAATCGCGTGAGCAAAATAGAACAAAACCTTGAGTAGCATAAGGATTTGATCTAATGACCGTTTCTTGGATTACTTTCTCTCTTTCTTCCATTGCAATAATCCTTGCGGGGAGCAAGCTTGCGTCTTTTGGTGAAGGACTTAGCAAGGCCAGCGGTCTTGGACAGGGATGGATTGGGCTACTGTTTCTTGCCACGATTACCTCTATTCCTGAAGTTACTACTACTGTTACTGGGGGAGCAATCAACGTCCCCAATATTGCTGTTGGGAATGCCCTTGGAAGTAATCTGTTCAACCTGGCGATAATTGGTGTTGTGGATATTCTTCTATTTACTAAAGGTCCCTTTCTTTCCAAAGTCCGCTCTTACCACGCGGTAAGCGGAGGGATTGTTGTTCTTCTTTCAGTGCTTGTCATTCTTGGTATAGCAATCAAGCCAACAGCCATTTATCGGATAAGTCCGATCAGTTTTATTATCGCTCTTGTCTACGTACTCGGGATAGTTGTTCTTTACCGGATTGAAAAGGGCCAAGGAGAAGTGGACGAGAACGAGAACAGAGAAAGGACAATGAGTCTTGCTCGGGCGGTGAGCGGATTTGTTTTTTGTGCCATAGTGATTATTATTGCAGGTGTGTTCTTGATCCATGCGAGTAAGACAATCTCTCTAGAGTTCGGATTTTCAGGACCATTCATGGGGGCAATCCTAGTGGCAGTTGTTACTTCTCTGCCGGAATTGGCTACATCGATCGGAGCGTTCAGAATTGGCGCCTATGACATGATTATGGGTAATCTACTTGGATCGAACATGTTCAATATTCTGACGATTTTTCTGGCCGATATTGCTTTTCGTCGTGGCGCAATCTTGTCCCATTTGGGAGGGGGAGAGAAAGACCAGCTGCTTGTCGCTATGGTAGGGATTGTCCTTGCAGTAATCACAATTGTGGCTATAAGTTGCCGCTCCCGGCGCCGCATAGTTGGAATTGGAGCTAGTGGTATTCTAATACTCGCTACATATCTGGCCAGCGTCTATCTGATCAGTAGTAGAGAGATTCATTTCTGAGGTGATAAGTCGTGGAACTAACAGAGTTACGAGCTAGAGATATCAGGTCGCTACGTGAGGTTGGTGGCGAATTGAAGATACGTAATGCGCAGCATCTGAAGAAAGAGGATCTGTTGCGTGCAATAATGGAGTACTTTTCTAGGGCGGGCGATCTGCATTTTGCGCAGGGGGTACTTGAGATCCTTCCGGATGGTTATGGTTTTCTACGCAGCGGGAATTGTCTGCCGGAACGGACGGATGTTTATGTATCTCCTTCGCAGATCAAGCGCTTCGGATTGAGAAATGGAGATTTGGTGGGTGGCGATATTCGTGTGCCGAAGAATGATGAGCGTTACTTTGCCTTGCTTAAGGTGAAACAGGTGAACTACGGAGACCCGGAAAGAGCTCTTGACCGGCCGGAATTCCAAGAACTTACCCCCTTGCACCCAGAGGAGCACTTACAACTAGAACATGACCCCGAGGATATTTCGACAAGGATTATAGACCTATTCTGTCCGATTGGAAAGGGACAGCGTGGGCTGATTGTTTCTCCGCCCAAAGCAGGAAAGACCACTTTGCTTAAGAAAATTGCCAATGGGGTTCTTGCGAATTACCCCGACGTCAAGCTTTTCGTGCTGTTGGTTGATGAACGACCAGAGGAGGTTACCGATTTCCGTCGGTCGATCCTTGGGGGAGATGTAGTTGCCGCGACTTTTGATCAGCAACCGCGCCATCACACAAGAATTGCTGAACTTGTTACCGATCGGGCGAAAAGGTTGGTTGAAGTAGGGTTTGATGTGGTAATCTTAATGGACTCGGTCACGCGGTTGGCTCGTGCTTACAATCTATCCGTAGCTCCATCGGGGAAGCTGCTTTCTGGAGGGATGGATCCAACAGCTCTGTATAAACCCAAGGAATTCTTCGGGGCTGCTCGCAATATCGAGGAGGGAGGAAGCCTTACGGTTATCGCTACAGCCCTTGTCGATACGGGCAGCAAACTTGACCAAGTCGTTTTTGAAGAATTCAAGGGAACAGGTAACATGGAGCTGATCCTTGATAGAACGCTGTCAAACAAGCGTATCTATCCGGCAATTGATGTTGAGCAAAGCGGGACTCGCAAAGAAGAGCTACTCTTATCGAGCAAAGTATTGAATCGAGTGTGGATTCTGCGTAAAATGATGGGTGGCTTGAATGATGTGCAGAAGGCATTAGAGGTGGTCAAAAGTAAGATGGAGGCGACCAAGGACAACGAGCAGTTCCTTGAGTTGATGAATAGTGACTGATAAGAGACCGATTCGTAGAGATCGTGTTTTACTGGTTGCTGTCATTTTGGTAGGAATAATCTTGTTCCCTGTGCTGATGCGCTCGGGAGGGTCTGTTCCACAGAAGGAATCAGTTGGCGAGCAACAGTCTGAAGAAGGCGTAATACAGCAGTCATCGAGCACTGTGCTGCCAGAATCGGAAGAGCCAATAATCAGTGAGGGCACAGAAGAAACAAGTGCGGTTGAGGAGGGAGAAACTCTACGTATTGAGGAACCCGTTGAAGAAGAGCAGCCCGCGGATCTTGTCCTCAGCCATGTGGTTGCTGCAGGGGAACAGTTAGGTGATATCGCCTCACGCCTTGGGGTAACGATTGAGGCGATAATGGCGAGTAATCGTATCTTCTCTTCTAGGGGAATAAGGGAAGGGCAACTTCTGCGCGTTCCACGAGAAGGAATCCTTCATTCTATCAAAAGCGGTCAGACCCTAACAGACATTGCTCTTACGTACGGCGCCTCCATAGATGAGATCGTGGAAGCTAACTGGATTACTGACCCAAGCATGATATATGCCGACGAAGAAATCATAATCTTGCATCCTCGCTCTTTGCCTTGGGAAAATGTTATCTATTTCTCTCAAGGTGAGGAAGTGCGCTTTATTTGGCCACTTTTTGGACCAGTTGTCTCTCCATTTGACTGGCGGATTCATCCAGTACTTGGGAACTACCATCATCATGATGGAATCGACATCGATGTGGCTTCCGGGACCACTGTCTATGCGGCAGCGCCGGGAAAAGTGTACTTTGTCGGAGAAGAAAATGGTTACGGAACACTTGTTGTTCTTGAACACTCAGACGGATACTATACGTTTTATGGACATTTGTCGGAAGCACTGGTCTATAAGGGGCAGTTTGTAGAGGCAGGGCAGCCGATTGCTGAGTCTGGGAACAGTGGTATCTCTAGTGGGCCTCATCTGCACTTTGAAATACGTAATCATGAGTTTCCGATAGATCCGTTGCGCTTCCTTTCGTAAAGAGTATATGGACCACCTGTTGATTAGAGGTGGAAGACGGCTTGAAGGACAAGTTGCCATCGAGGGAGCGAAAAACGCTGCCCTTCCCATGTGTGTGGCTCCTCTATTGACCGATGAACCAGTCAGGCTTCATCGTATTCCACATCTACGTGACGTAGACACGATTCTGTCTACCATAAGTTCCTTGGGAAAGAAGATCAAGTATGATGGTAACACTGTAGAAATTAGTTGTGGCGGAGCGCTGAGGAGTAAAGCAGAGGCCCGATATGTGGAGCAGATGAGGGCTTCTTTTCTTATTCTCGGGCCGCTCGCCGCTCGTTTGGGTCATGCCATTGTTCCTCTACCCGGTGGTTGTACGATTGGGCGACGCCCGGTTGATCTTCACCTAGAAGGGCTTCGCGCAATGGGGGCACGGATAGAGGAATTCCCTGATCGTGTTGTTGTCAAAGCAGAAAAGCTACATGGAGCACGGATTTCGTTTCCGTATCCTTCAGTGGGAGCAACTGAACACTTGCTTATGACGGCGGCGCTGATCAGAGGAGAGACGCAGATCGCCAATCCTTCCAGAGAGCCAGAAATAGGCGATTTGATCAGTTTGCTGCGCAAGATGGGAGCACATATTGTTGTTGAAAAAATGTCGATCAGGATAAACGGGAGCAAGCATCTCCATGGCGCTGAACACACCATTATTCCAGATCGACTAGAGGCAGGAACCTACTTGCTCGCTGGAGCAATCACCGGTGGAGAGGTGCAGGTCACGGGGGTAGAACCTGAGCATCTTCGCTCTGTTATTGAAGTGCTGAGGGAAGCGGGAATGAGTATCACTGAATCAAGCGACACGATTCGCTTGCTGGCTAAACAGAGGGCTGAGCCTGGACACATAGTAACCGCCCCCTACCCAGGGTTTCCCACTGACTTGCAGCCTCCGCTTGTCGCTCTTCTCTGCTTGGGAAAAGGGGAGAGCTTGGTCGAAGAACAGGTTTTTGAGAGCCGACTCGCTTACGCTCATTCACTTAATCGTATGGGCGGACGAATCAAGGTAACCGGTAGAAAAGCCATTGTTGCGGGAGTCAATACGCTAGTAGGAGCAAAGGTACCCGCGCTAGACATCCGTGCTGGTGGAGCCCTTATTTTGGCTGGGCTTGCCGCGGAAGGGGAAACAGTGATTGACTATCCCGAGCACATTGATCGTGGGTATGCATCAATTGAGCAAAAGTTAGCCCTGATAGGAGCCCGGATTGAAAGAGGGGAATGAGCAAGAGGGATCTTTGCTGATTGAGGGCTGGGTGAAATGGGCGCGTGCTTATGGTAAGGATGGAAGCACGGTCGAGGTTTGTGCGTTTGGGAAAGATCTCGGCGGGCTTAGAAAGTTTGGGGCGTTGCCTATGGCTCTTGCGTTTTAGTGGGGCGCTCTACCGCGTCTACATCTACTTCTAGTCGCTCCTCGCCCCGCGCGAGGATGGTTATTGTGCGTCGGAATATGTTGTGTGAGATCACCTTTCCCTTCTTTCCTTTGTAGGATACCCATGTTCCTAGGCCTGGCTGTTTTTCAAGTTCCTGTTTGTACAGATCTTGCTCGAAGGCAAGACAGCACATCAACCGTCCGCACACGCCAGTTATTCGTTCTGGCGGAACAAATAATTCCTGATCGTAGGCTAGCTCCATAGGAACCGGCTGGGCTTCATGCAGAAACTGACGACAGCAGATGATTCGCCCACATCGCCCAATTCCTCCTTTTATCCTTGCTTCATCACGGGTTCCCATCTGGCGCAGCTCGATAGTTGCCTTGTATGTCCTTGTTAGTTCCCTTACCAGGGTTCGAAAGTCTATTCGGTACGGGGCCGTGAAGTAAATACGTAGCCGTGAGCGATCGAGCGTATACTCCGCCGCAACAAGGTGCATATGGAGCTTTTGACGAGCTATTGTCTCCCTTGTTGTAGAAAGGACCTCTCTTGTGTCTTCCAGGTTACGGGAGAACGCGTCTAGATCCGCCGGTGTAGCCTCTCGCACCACCCTTTCAAAATGCTCGCTGATTTCTCCAGCGGGAGTGAGTACGTTTTGTACAACTCCTAGATGCAGGCCTTCATGTTCAACCACACATCTGGTTCCAGGAGAGAGCGATAGGTGGGAGGTGTAGAAATACGCGCTGTCATGCAAGAAATTGAATACTTGTACAAGGACAGCCTTCTGCTCACTCATTGGCTAACTCTCCGGCAGCAAGAAGAACTGAAAGCAGCACTGTCTCCAGCGGACTGTATACCTTTATCGAGCGCAATGCGTTTACTACGGATTTCGAAAACCGCAAGACTTCCTTTACTGCCATATTATTGGCCAGTGAACGAATTCTTTCATCGAAACGTGGGGAGGGGACAGAAAGTCGCGCATATAGAAGATCTTGGGATATGTAAAGCATTTCCTGCAGAAAGATCTCTGCTTGCTTGCGTCCTGTTTGCGCCAGTTTCCTCGCCCCCAGTACTACAAGCGCTCCTTTACTCTGGCTTAGTAGCTTGAGAAATGTAAGAGTTCCCTCATATCGAGAAAGCGGGTCCTTAGAGGTGAGCATTTCAATGAGGGATTGCGCTGTAGAGGAGGAAGCGCGACGCTCCTCCTCTTCGCGCAACGCGGCGATATCTTGACGTTTCTTAACAAACGAACCAGGTATTTCCCGCTTACCTTTGAATACTGTAAGCAGGTAGTAGGCATCTTGCTCGCTGTAACCAGCGTTTGTTAACCGAGCCAAGCGGAGTTTTTCCGAAGGTGGAACGAGTCGCGTTACAGAACTACGCGAGAGGATTGTAGGCAAGATATCTGTGGTGTTCTCTGCTAGCAGTAAGAAGACAAGGCTTTCCGGAGGTTCTTCCAAGATCTTGAGGAGCGCGTTCGCTGCTTCGATAGTCAGCGTTTCCGCGTATGAAATCAAGCATACTTTTCTTCGCCCCTGCAGGGGAGAGAACTGTCCTTGTCTGATTGCGTCTCGCACCTGAGCGATCCCCACTCTGTCCTTACCGGGAAGAGACGCGAGTTCAATCAGATCTGGATGGATCCCACGAGCAACAAGCTCTTGTTCCTTGGGGTCGTTGCTGATAAGCGGCGCAGCCATCTCTCGGCCCTTCTCCGTACGGTCTATTCCGGGATGAACAAGGAGTAGAGAAGAGATTGCGCGGCGGGTCTCTTCCTCATCTGCTACCTTTGCTGCCATGGCAAGAAGGGTACTACAGTGCGGCAGCTAACGCAACGGAGCTTGTACCTTATCTGTCATGTATCTACACTTTGACACCATGAGTTACACGTTATTCATGTCAGCGGTGTTGTCGTTTAGTGTAACGCTAGTGAGTGGTTCCCTGCTTTACTATACCAAGCGTTACTGGGTATTGCGTGACAGGGAGGATGGCCGGCCAATTGGTGGCCCGGCAGTTCTCCTTGGCATTCTTGCTGGTGGGATCTTCATGTCTCCAGGCCTTAATTACTTCTTCCTTCTTGGAGCAGGGGTTGTTTTCTTTGTTGGATTGGTCGATGACCTGATCGATCTTTCCCCTTGGCAGAAGCTGCTAGGACAAGGTGTGGCGGCCACGCTTGCCGCGGTTAGCCTGCCCGTTGCCGGTCTAAGTCTATTTGGATTTTCTATCAACCTTGAAATGGCTTGGTATATCATCCCGTTCTTCTATGTTCTAGGATTGACAAACGCGGTCAACTTGGTTGACGGATTAGATGGATTGGCAACAAGCATCCTCTTGCCCCCATTTGTCGTTATGTTTCTTCTCTCCTGGCAAATGACAAATTATGTGGGAATGGGGCTTAGCCTTACTGTGTTATGTTCGCTTATTGGTTTCTATCCGCTTAATCGCTATCCTGCCCGCTTGCTTCTGGGAGATACCGGCGCCGAATTACTTGGGTACCTATTTGCTGTGGCATCTCTTCTTGTTCTCCAGAAGAGCACAGAGGCGATCGGTTGGGCCATTATTCCAGCCTTGTTGCTTGCCTGTGTTCCGATAAGTGATATTCTGTTTGCCATAGCCCGGCGGCTTTCTTGTGGTAGATCAATCTTTGCGGGAGATAGAGAACATATTCATCATCGCTTAGCAGCACGTTTGGGAACAAGGAGAACTGTTTGTGCTCTTACTGTTGTCAGCCTGTTGTCTTCACTTGCCGGCTTCCTGCTATGGCACATCAAATACTAGTCTTGCATGTTATGTCTGCTTATCGTACCAGTTGAGTGACTCAAGCTTGAGCTTCCCTGGGATCCTGCCACGAGGAAGCCAAGAAAGCAGGAATATCTCAAGCGCGAAACCCATTCCCGGTTTTCTCGCGCCTTCCTGGCTCTCCAACAATAAAATTGTAGGCAAGCTTAGTTTATGGAGGCGAGCGGATTCGAACCGCCAACCTCTGCGATGCGAACGCAGCGCTCTCCCGGTTAGAGCTACGCCCCCTTAGCTACGATCAATAGCGGCGCAGGGACTCGAACCCCGAACCTCTCGGATATGAGCCGAGCGCTCTCAACCGGTTGAGCTACGCCGCCGTCTGGTTGCGGGGGTCGGATTCGAACCGACAACCTCCGGGTTATGAGCCCGACGAGCTCCCTGATTGCTCCACCCCGCGATATCTTATGCCGGGAGCGGGACTCGAACCCGCACGAGGTTAACCTCAAGGGATTTTAAGTCCCTTGCGTCTGCCGATTCCGCCACCCCGGCCCGACGTTCATCTACATCTCGCAACAAGCGGGAAACGGGATTTGAACCCGCGACCCCTGCCTTGGCAAGGCAGTGCTCTACCTCTGAGCTATTCCCGCAGTACAAACCAACAGTATAACGGGCGACCGTACATCACGCAAATGCGAAGGGCGGGACTCGAACCCGCATGCCCGGAAGGGCACTAGCTCCTAAGGCTAGCGCGTCTGCCAATTCCGCCACCCTCGCTTGAGCACAGACTAGCAACTGTTCCTTTTCTTGTCAACCTCAGAGCACGGATTGGCTCACTCTATTTGGCCTGTTGGGGATTATTGCCTAGAGCGCAAAACAGCGTGCGTAGGGTCATTAATTATGGACGGAAGCACAAGCTTTCTTGATCGCAGATACATAGTGATAAGGAAGTCTTATTGCACCAAGTGTTTCTCTGACTGATTCTGGACCGTGGTCGTCTGAGCCACCAGTGAGGAGGAGGCCTTGTTTCTTGGCTAGAGACGTAAGTGTGTCAGGCGAGACTCGAAGTTTGTTGGTTGTATTCTTGTAAGGATAGAATACCTCGATTCCATCTACTCCTTGCGCATGGACCTTGACAAGAAACTGTTCCCAGTCTTGCACCGGCATGAGACAAGGGTGTGCTATGGAGGCCACTCCTCCTGCGGCGTGGATCGCGTCTGTTGCTTCGCGAAATCCTGGCCTGTCAAGACGAACATAGCATGGCCTTCCATCTGCAATGAACTTGTTGAACGCGTCACGCAACGAAGGCGCGGCGTGTTTGTCCACAAGGAGTTGTGCCAGATGGGGACGTCCAATGCTTCCCTTTGCCAATTTGTGCACTTCCTTAAATGTGATGTCGATTCCAAGATACTTGCTGCAACGATCAATCATCTTCTTCATTCGCTTCTTGCGTGCCTGTTCCATAGATAGGAACAGACTCTTTATCGCTGGGATGTCGGGATTGACAAAGTAGCCAAGCAATTCTCCGAGTATGCCATAATAGTCTACCTTTAGTTCTACTCCGCTTATCACTTCAAGCCCCCCCATCATAGTCACGGGACTTGTCAACAGCGGAGAAATCGTGTCGTGATCAGTAATTGCTATGGCAGATAAACCATGTGTAGCTGCCCGCTCCACAAGCTCAGAGATCTCTTGTGTGCCGTCAGATGCAGTGGTATGCAAGTGGAGATCGGCGTAACCCTTATTCATAGAAATCTTGCTTCTATTGCTTGTCTAATCTGTATAGCAGCATCTCCATTGCCATAGGGATTGCTGGCCTTTGCCATTTCTTCATGAGCCTGTGGATTGTGTAACAGGTTTTCCGCGGCAGCGACGATGCGATCTGGATCAGTGCCTACAAGCTGTGCTGCTCCGCTGTGTAAGCCCTCTATTCGCTCGGTCTTGTCTCTTAACACCAGAGTGGGTATGTGAAGTGCGGCTGCCGCCTCTTGAATTCCTCCGGAATCCGTTAGTACAAGGGCTGAGTCTGCCATCAAGTGCACAAAAGAGGCGTAATCAAGCGGAGGAATAAGATTGATCCTTTGTTGTTTGCCCAGCTCTGTCTCTGCCACTTCGCGAACATTTGGGTTTGGGTGAACGGGATAAACAATGCTGATATCTTTGTTTCGTTGCGCGAGCTGTTTCAGGGCATGGCAAATGCGGGCAATCCCGCCAGAAAAACTTTCTCGACGGTGTGCTGTCACCAAGATGACCTTGCCTGGGAAGGCGAAACGAGATCGCGGAGGGATATGAGCGCGAACGAACTGAAGGGCATCAATTTCTGTATTTCCGGTAACAAAAACAGTGTCTTTTGAGATTCCAGCTGCAAGCAGATTTTCTCTTGCTGTTGACGTGGGGGCGAAATGAAGAGCTGCGAGTTGATCAATGAGGCAGCGGTTCATCTCTTCTGGGAAAGGAGCATAGGGATCAAAAGTACGCAACCCAGCCTCTACGTGAGCCACCGGGATTCTGCAATAATACGAAGCAATTGCCCCCACGAAAGCTGTAGTCGTATCTCCTTGGACGAGTAGTAAGTCGGGATGTTCTTTTTCTAGGATTGGTTCAAGTCCGGCGAGCATTAGGCGCGTGATACGGAACAAGCTTTGACCAGCTGTCATTATTCCAAGGTTGTAATCAGGTACAATTGAGAATACCTGCAGCGCTTGCCGAAGTAATTCTCGATGTTGTGTGCTGACGCATACAATGGGCTTGATTCGCGGGCAGGCTTTTAGTTCACGCAGAACCGGTGCAAGCTTGATCGTCTCCGGACGTGTCCCAAAGAATAGGAGGATCTTCATTTCTTGCGCAGCCACGCTAGAACTTGGGCCAGTCCTCTCGCGAATGAGGTCTCCGCGGTGAAGCCAAGCTTCCTCTCCGCCCGAGTTACATCGAGTCTACTCTCCATAAGTTCTCCAGGTCGGGCCTTGCCATAAAACGGGCCTTTGCTAAAGTTGGTAATCTTAGCCAGGCGCGTGAAAAGATCATTTACTGAAAGTGAATGGCCGGTAGCGATGTTAAGGGCGAGTTCGTCGGGAGTGAGGCTCATAGGAAGCCCAGATAACAAGCAATCAGTGGCCAGGAGATTTGCCCGGGCAACCTCTTTCACGAATATGTAATCTCTTAGCTGTTTACCAGTCCCAAAGATAGTGGGGACCTCGTTTGCCAGAAGTTTCTCAGCAAAGATAGAAATCACGCCCGCCTCTCCCCTTGGATCCTGTCGCGGGCCATAGACGTTTCCGTAACGGAGAGCCAGTGTTTCCAGTCTGAATGTATGCATGTAGGCAAATAGATAGTATTCTATTGCTGCTTTTGCCGCTCCATATGGGCTAATTGGTGCTTTGGGGTTTCCTTCCGCTGCTGGCGTGGGAGTTTCTCCGTAGATTGCTCCCCCAGAGGATGCAAATATGAATCCCTTTACATTGCGGTTGACTGATTGATGTAGCAGGTTTACTGTTCCCAAGACGTTTACTTCCGTATCGAATATCGGAGCAGCGATTGAGCGGCGGATGTCGATTTGAGCCGCGTGATGGTTGACGATCTGAGGGCTAAAACGCTTGAAGAGAGAAGAAATCTTGTCTCGATCTCGGATATCAACCTGCTCAAAGCTTGCCTTTGTGTTTAGATTTGCTATTTTCCCGGTAGAGAGGTCATCCAAGACAAGCACGTCATGCCCCGCGCCAATGTAGGTATCAACGACATGCGAACCGACAAATCCCGCCCCACCGGTGACGATTATTCTCAAACGCATCTCTCCTTTTGTGACATTTATGATCTCCTGTTTATCAATGGTCACGCAAAACATCCAATCGATCAAGTAGACCCTTACACGCTCTCTAGCAATGGCGTAAAGCAGTCAAGGAGGGGGAGAAAAAGATGGTCCAGAGTCGGCAGTCGGGAGTTCATTGGGTTCGGGAAGAAAAAGGGGACAGGCTACTTTTTGCTTCGCAGTTTGTAGGTGGTAGCCAGTAGCTCGTGGGTGGTTTCTCATTAGTCTGATTGGTTCAATTCATTTGATTAGTTTGATTGGTTGAGGAAAGAATCGCGAGCTGATAGCTGTCTGCTAATAACTGAAAACTGATCACTGATAACTGTGATGCGTGATGCGTAATGGGTGAGATAGAACCAGTCCAATGTCCAACGTTCGAAGTCCAAAGACAGTAATCAGTAATGTGTGATGGGTAACGTAGAACCACCATCACGCTGGATTCCGGCCTCCGCCGGAATGACGACGCATACCGTCATGCCGGACTTGATCCGGCATCCAGATGTCGACGAACAGTGATGAGTCGAAAGACAGTCAGGAGTCTAGAGTCTTGAGTCACGAGTCAAAGGCAGGAGCGATGAAGCAATTAAATAGTGGAGTGGTTGATTGGTTGAGTGAGGAATGGCGAGCTGAAAGCTCTTTGCTGACAGCTGACCGCTGATAGCTGAATGCTGTATTTGGTTATAACTGAAAACTGATCACTGAAAACTGATAACTGCCTTTCCTGATAACTGTCTTTCTTTCTGATAACTTCTCTTACGCGGCCCCAGCGTTAGCATGACTTAGATACCTGGCCACCATAATATCGCGCCAGAGTATGAGAGAAGAGAGTAATTTGCAATTTCCTCTCCTTTTCCCATATACTGTCTCTTATCTGTTGTCTAAAGGGGGACAAATGAACAAACAAGGGTTTGTGGACGCAATTGCTTCTAAGGCTGGGCTTACAAAGAAGGATGCGCGCAAGGTGCTTAATGTTGTGATCGATGTAGTTACAGAGAACATGGCGAAGAACGAGCCGGTTTTTCTCACCGGGTTTGGCAAGTTTGAGGTAAGGGCACGCAAAGAAAGCAGAAGGATCAACCCCCAAACTGGACAAAGGTTTAACGTACCGGCAAAGGTTGTCCCTACGTTCAAAGCGGGAAAGACCCTAAAAGATGTCGTTGCCAAGAGACTCAGAGTCATAAGGATAGGATCTAAACTTAAGGTAGGATAGGCATAGCTTCGACCTCATTCTGGCTCATTGCTGCCGCGTGAGATCTCGGCCTGGATTAGCTTGTATGTTGAGCATCCACACGGCTTTCTTGTCTGCCATGGCCACCTATAAGCTATGGCCGCGACTTTTTTAACTTGTTGCGCTAGGAAAGATTGATGCGATCTAGGCGAGTCGCGTCTCTTATTGGATTAAAGCGAGAATCCGCGAATAGGAGTTCTATTAGAACTCTGCCCATAATTACCGCTGAGCGAAGGACATCATGAACCGTGATCGCTTGTGGTTCGGATGCTTGGAATAGTTCGATTTCGAGGCGGATGCTAAATAGCGGGGCTTTAATCGCCGATCAACTTCATGAAGTACAACCCCCAGCTGAAATCCCGCACAGAGGAGAAGAATTATGAACGTGGCCCTTGAGATCAAGGATGTCACAAAGGTCTACGATAGCCGTGCCGTGGTTGACGACGTCTCACTAGCCGTAGAGCGCGGGGAGACCTTTGGCCTTCTGGGACCCAACGGTTCTGGCAAAACGACGACAATCCGGATGGCTCTGGACATCATTCGACCAGAGTCGGGTAGCGTGAGCCTGCTTGGCGGAATGTCGACACGAAAAGCCCTCACTAGAGTGGGGTATCTGCCAGAGGAGCGAGGGCTTTACCAAAAGTCGAAGGTAATAGATATCCTTGTCTACCTTGGCCGACTGAAGCGGATGGACGCTGCTACGGCCAGAGCAAATGCTCGGGAGATGCTCCAGCGCGTCGGCTTATACGAGTACAGAAACAAGAAGGTGCAGGCGCTGTCGCGAGGGATGACACAACTGGTCCAATTCTCTGGGGCGCTGCTTCACAAGCCGGAGCTCATCATCCTAGATGAGCCCTTTGCCGGGCTGGATCCCCTCAACGTACAGCTTATGAAAGAAATTCTCCGTGAGCAGAAGGAACGCGGGGCAGCCATCGTATTCAGTACCCACCAGATGCCAGACGTGGAGGAGCTCTGCGAGCGCGTGCTCCTGATTAACGACGGCCAGACTCTCCTCTATGGGCGCCTTACGGAGTTGAGGCGAGCTAGAGGCATGCGTAGTGTTCGTGTCACGGCAGATCGCCAGCCCGAAAACATGCTTGGTGTAGTGGACACCAAGCTTCAAAACGGTTCTTTCGAGTACCTGATGGGCGAAGGCACAAAACCCGATGAGGTCCTCCGCGCCTACTTAGACGCAAGCATTCCGGTTGAACGATACGAGATTGCCTTACCGTCTCTCAACCAGATCTTCATTGAAGAGGTGAGCCGTGCTAGAAACGCTAAGTGAGATGCGCTTGATATTCGTGGAGGAACTACGACGGTTCACGCGTGGCAAAGGCTACATCATTCTCACGCTGGCTGTTCCGACGATACTCCTGGTGGTCATGGGAGTGATTCTCACCGTTCGAGCTGTTTCCCCTGACAGGGAGGAGCCAAGACCGATCGGTATCGTAGTCCTATTAAGTGACTGGGCCGCCGCCTCTGATGACCTTCAAGGGTTCCGGTTTCTAGCGTTTAGCACCCGTCAGGAGGGAATCAACGCGCTGACCGAGGAAACCGTTAAAGAGGTCTTCGTAATCCCAGAAGACTACCCGAAGACTGGCCGGGTGGAGTGGCTTCATGGCAAGGGCGCGTTCAGCGGTTTGAATTCAGGACCGAGTGGCACTAGTTCAGCGGCGGTTAGAGCATTCCTTCGCACTGCACTGGCTGGTGAACAGATGACGCCCGAGCTTCTAGCAAGGGCTGTGGTAGGGGCAACTTTTGAGAGGGTGCGCATCGGCAAGGACGGCCTACCTGTAGAGGAAGATGCCGACACCAAAGTCGGGACTATTGTTGTGTCGCTAGTCTTTACCTTGCTGCTCGTGTTCTCTATCATGATAGGTGCCGCTAGCCTTGGCGAGGCCATCGCGGAGGAGAAAGAGAACCGCATGATCGACGTGCTGTTGACCTCTGTCAAGCCGCTGTCGTTGATGGCTGGCAAGGTGTTAGCCATTGGTACGGCGCAGTTGATCATGATTACGGTATGGGTGGGGTCTGTCGTTGTCATAGTGCCCAGGATTGCTGACGTCATCCCCAGCGTCTTCGAATTCCCCATAGATCTGGGTCTCTTGGTATGGGTGCTGGCGTTCTTCCTCGCGGGCTACTTTGTGAGCTCGGTCATTATGGCCGGGATCGGGGCGGCAGCCACAAAGGTACAGGAGGCGAACCAACTCGCATTCCTGGTGATCATTCCGCTGCTTGCATCCGTCTATGTGCTGGGCCTGATTCTGTCCAACCCTGGCGGGGGATTGGCGCGGGTCCTGTCTTTTATCCCGTTTACAGCTCCGTCGGCGATGATGATGCGGCTGGCCGTTGATGGTGTTTCGAGGCTGGAGAGTCTGGCGAGCCTGGCGGTGATTGTTGCTACCGGAATGGCCTTGCTCTGGGTCTCTGCGCGAGTGTTCCGGGCGAGTCTGTTGATGTACGGGCAGCGTCCAAATCTCCGCCGCATGATAAGAGCACTACGGGAGGCAGGATAGAATGGATACTCGATCCAAATTCTCCTATCGAATACGATGATTGCTCCGAGGCTCTCGAGCGTTTGAGGTGATCTATGGGAAGTATCTGGACCGACATTAGAACGGTCTTTTGTGAGGAATTCTGGCGCGCCACGCACCGAATCTGGTACCGAGTCGTAACGCTGGCGGTGCCAGTTATCCTGTTAGTGTTGCTTATCGTTGTGCCGCTGGTGCGCGGCCCCACATCCGATGACAAGGAAGATATGGTCGAGGCCGGGCGAATAGGAGTGATCGACTTATCTGGCGAACGGTTGACGGAAGAAGCTATGGAACCAGGCTATCACGTATTTCGGGAACGAGAGGTCGGAGTTGCTGCCTTACTGGCCAATGAGATCACATCTTTGTTCGTTATTTCGCAAGACTACCTGGGGACCGGGCGAGTACAGTGGCTATACACCGGCTCTTCGGTTAGCGCCGTTCTTTTTGGCGATGATGTCACCAGGCAAATCCAGTCGTGGCTGCGAGCAGCGCTGGTTGCAGACGCATTACGGCCCGAGACGAAGGAGCGATTTCTATGGCCTGCCTGGTTTGAACCCGTTGTCGTGGGAGAGGGTGGCTCCACTAAGGAAGGTGCCAGAGAAGTAGAGCTGATATCTGTATCCTACATCTTTTCTGTCTTGTTAATGATAGCTGTCATGAGCGGAAGTGGATATCTACTGCAGAGCGTGTCCGAGGAAAAGGAGAACCGGATGATTGAGGTCGTTCTAACCTCCGTCTCGCCTCTAGGGCTGATAGCTGGCAAAGTGCTCGCGCTAGGGCTTGTTGGCTTGCTGCAGGTTACAATTTGGGCCGTTTCAATGGTATTCATCGGCCCCCGTGTCATGGAGAATTTCCCTAACCTTGACCAATTGACAATCGATCCCATTCTATTGGTCTGGGTGGCTGCCTTTTTCCTGGTAGGCTACTTTGTTTTTGCGGCGACTAATGCTGGGATCGGCGCGGCAACGACCTCCTATCGCCAGGGCTCGCAGGTCTCCATGCTCCTTCTCATGCCAGCGGTCTTGGTTCCGATGTGGTTATTCATGTTCATTGCAGGCAACCCGGATGGGTTGCTGGCACGAATTCTGTCCTTTATTCCGTTCACTGCTGCAATTACGATGATGCTCCGCATAGGCGCCATGGATGTCCCGCTTGTAGAGATCATCACTAGTTTGATTGTGACCCTTGTTGGGGGCATCGTGTTGCTGTGGGGATCGGCGCGAGTCTTCCGGGCGGGCCTACTGATGTATGGTCAGCGAATGAGCGTTCGGCGCGTCCTTAGTGCACTTCGGGAAGCAGGGTAGCCGACCTTATCGGATGCAAGAAACTCGTAGAGGACTTCCGTATCTTGTTTCCTCGCCCTTAAGGCAAGGTAACCCGGAGAAGGAAGACTCAAAAACTCAGCCTCTCGCAAAGACGCAAAGATCGCAGAGGAAACCAGGAAAGAGGTATAAAACTAAACCATTCCCACATTCCTAAGGATAAAAGAGATTGCCTAACCGCAGAGTACGCAGAGTACGCAGAGGAAACCGGGGGAAGAAAGTCATCAGTCATCAGACGTCAGAAAAAGGAAGTTCTCAGCTATCAGCCTTCAGCGATCAGCTCGCGATTCCTTACTCAACCAATCGACCAATCTCGTACTCAACTGCTTCACCCAACGAACCCGATGAACTCAATGAACCCTACGAACTCTTCTTACCATTCAACCAATCAACCATTCAACTGCTTCATCGCTCCTGGCGTCTTAAGTGAGTGAAACAAACAGGCGAGAAACAAGTATGTCAGAAGGAGGTCCTTATTCCACCCCGTACCTTACCTGGAGTGCGAGGAACCCGTATTTTATGGCCCTTGCTACCATATCCCGCATCATGAGCTACGGTGCCGCGGTGAGCAGGGATTGGACTGCCCTA
>DAOVAR010000021.1 GCA_030670905.1 Candidatus Bipolaricaulota bacterium | reverse complement strand
AATCATCAACATTTGCTCCTTGCGAGCAATGACTGGCTCCAGTCATGGAGCCCACTATGCTGCTGCTAAATCCGGACTAATCGGGCTCACCAAGTCGCTGGCACTGGAGCTTGCACCAAGCATCACGGTCAATGCCATCTCACCGGGATATACAAATACAGACATGAATGCTGAAGCGCTGGCAACAAAAGGCGATGCCATTCGAGCACGTATTCCAGTGAAGCGAGTCGCTGAACCAGAAGAAATCGCTGCCCTTGTCGCCTTTCTCGCTTCACAACAGGCAGGTTACATCACTGGCGAAACGGTCAACGCCAATGGTGGAATCTATATGCAATAGGTAACCGGATCTTGTGTGTTCACACCACCCAGAAAGGACCAATGATAACCAAATCGACTGTGAAGTTTCGTGCATATAATCATGACCAGGACAAGGACGCTATCCGGCAAATCTGGCGGGAGATTGGCTGGTTAACCAAGGAAGAAAGAGAAGAAGACGCGTTGGACCTGTTCTTGACCGCTGGGCACACCACAGTAGCGGAGGTAAACGGCAAGCCTGAATGCCTGGTGGTGAGCATGCCAGGGACAATTCGTTACCTAAAGGAGGAGCTCCCATTCTCCGCGCTTGCCGGAGTACTAACAAGCAGGATTGCTCGCAAACGCGGATTAGCAAGCCGATTGACAGCCCATGTAGCGGCACACGAAGCTGCTCAAGGGGCACTTGTATGTGGGCTGGGAATGTTTGAACAAGGTTACTATAACCAACTGGGTTTTGGAACAGGATGCTACGATCACTGGTACTCCTTTGATCCAGCGCAACTGAAAGTGAGTCTAATCCCACGTATGCCAGACCGACTTACTACTGACGACTGGAAGATGGTTCACTCATCGCGTCTTGCCCGCCACCGTGGCCATGGTGCATGCAATCTGACCGCTCCGGAGAACACTCTTTTAGAGATGTTCTGCGGGAGCAATGGGTTTGGCCTTGGCTATCACGATGGGCCGCATGGTGAGTTGGCGCACCACATCTGGTGTTGGACAAAGGATGTAGAGCACGGACCATACAACATTTCATGGATGTGTTATGACACCCGGGAACAGTTCATCGAGCTGCTCGCCGTGATCAAGAGCCTAGGAGATCAGATTCGATTGGTGAAGATCCGAGAACCACAAGGCATTCAGCTGCAAGACCTGCTTCATCAACCCTTCAAGAACCGCCAGGTGACTAAAGACTCTAAGTATGAGAACCAGTTACATGCCGCCGCGTATTGGCAACTTAGAATCTGCCACTTGACCGAGTGTTTGAAACAGACACATTTGAAGGGAGAAGAACTGCGGTTCAATCTTGTGCTTGCTGATCCTATCGAGCAATTCCTGGACGAAGACACGCCATGGAATGGAATCGCTGGTAACTATGTGATCACGCTGGGTGAAGAATCACAGGCTTATCCAGGCAAGGATAAGCACTTGCCAACCCTACAGGCATCGGTAAATGCTTTTTCTCGTCTATGGTTAGGAGTGCGGCCGGCAATAGGCTTAGCCTTCACAGATGATATCGTCGGACCTCCGAGTCTTCTTCGCGACCTCGACCAAGTCATTTCCCTTCCCGATCCCAATCCAGACTGGGATTTCTGATCGTCAGGTACTGCTGTCCGTTTAGCCGCACAGCTAAGTTGGACACAATCTAGAATCAACTCTCACCTAGAAGGCAGACTCCCGCGCATTTTACGGACATTTGGGCCAGTTATAGGTAGTCTTGGTTTCACTATTGGGTGAGGGAAGTTCTTGTTCTATCATCATGGATGATTTCCAATAATCTATGGTTGAGTTTGCCTTGGCCCCGCGAAAAGGCTACCGGGTAGTGGAAAAAGTGGGAGTACTAGCCCTAGCAAAAGGGAGTTGTTTGGGTTGTGCCTCCTTGACAACAGCGGCGGAAGTATTGTGTCAAACCCGATGATACTTACTTCCGTCGCGTTCACATTAGATAACCATGAAAGACTGCCGGTAGCGGTTTGTCGCTCCGCGTAGAATCTCCTTGGCAAGAGGCCGTTAAGGTGTATTTGTGTCAACCGGTATTGAATCTAGCAGTACGGATTACCCCTGGGAATGTTTTGGCAAACGCTGATGACGAGGTTTGTTCTTCGAATGCATTTCCTGTCTCAAGATGAACCCTCATTGCCCTGTCCTAGCCGCGAGGATGCGCTTGCGCAACATCTCTCCATACAGTAGCCTTCTTATCATGGCTAAGAAGGTTGTAGCGACTAATCGTAAAGCGCGCCACGATTACGACATTCAAGAGACCTACGAAGCAGGGATAGTTCTTACCGGAACAGAAGTCAAGAGTCTACGGGCTGGTGGGTGTTCGCTTAAGGACGGGTATGCGTTGATCAAAGATGGCGAGGCCGTATTGCGCAACGTACACATTTCGTCTTATGAACAAGGGACAATCCACAATGTCGAACCTAACCGTGAGCGACGCCTGTTATTGCATCATCGCGAAATCGTGCGTCTAGCGACCAAGGTACAGGAACGCGGATACACCTTGATTGCCTTGCGTATCTACTTTCGACACGGCTACGCCAAAGTAGAGCTTGGTTTGGCCAAGGGACGCAAAAACTATGACAAACGCCGCAAACTGAAAGAGGAGGATGAAGATCGCCGTACACAGGAAGCACTGAAGCGGTACAGTCGAGGGCAACGAGTATAGATAGACACGGTGGAAGAATCCTGGAACAAGACTAGCTACGGAAGAGAACTGCTTCACGCTTGAACAACCTGATTGAAGCAGCAATGAGTACCGCTCCGCAAAACGCATTTGCGGCGAAAGTATAGATCAGATGACGAATCTCTACTGTTCCAACGATAATCTCTTGCAGGGCGTAGAGCGCATTTGCAACTGGAATAAGAAAGCGGGCGCCAAGAAAAGATACTCCTCCTGTCATTGATACCAGCCCCACAAGCACAATGATCATGTAAATCGGCATTAGATAAGTGCTTGCCTCTTTTTGACTGCGGGCAAAACTACCCACAATCACAACCAACGCGGCAAGGATGACGGCAAGCGGCACAAGCACGACGATCATCCAACCAAAAGCGCTTGCCCCCAGGGAAAAGGTCGCGGTTGCTCCGGTCGGCGCAAGTCCTCCACCGAAAAAGCGTATTCCAACAAGAAGACCAACTGCCGACAGCAGCGACGAGACAAGCGAAACCGTAAGAACGGTAAGGAACTTGCCAAGAACAATCTCAGTACGTGAGAGCTGGCTAACAAGAAGAGTAGCGATTGTCCCACGCTCCTTTTCTCCAGCAGTGATTTCTGCTCCAAGCCCCATGGCGCCTGTTAAAATGGCTAAAACCATGAAATAAGGCAACAGGCGGCCTATTATCATTTTTCCGATGGACTCACTTGTGGCAATATCTTTCACACGTACAGTTAGCGGAGGAGATAGTTCATCATAATCAACACCTAGGGCATCAAGCTTGCCGCGTATGACCTCTCTTAGGTAGTCCTCAAGAAACGCACTTACTCTAGCGCTCGCCACTATTCCCGCCTGGGTAGTTTGGTCGTAGTAGAGCGTAACATCCAGACTACTTTCCGGCTTAGTAGTTTCCTTCTCTAGCAGCATCATCGCTTCGGCAACTCCCAACTTAACGTCGGCGAGCCCCGCTTCTGTGTCGTCGTAGAACAGTGAAGTGAGGGTTGCATTCAGCTGGAGATAGGAAAGAAATCCCATATCCTGCGCGTGGTCAACGACAATTACCCTTGGAATCATCTCCTCAACTCTTGTCTGTTCCACTGTGGTGAAATGTCCAATCACTGCCAAGATCAACGGGTAGAAGAAGAGGGGAAAAAGGATAGTGAGGATCATCGTCCGACGATCACGAAGGGCTCCGATTAACTCCTTAGCAAAGAGAAGACGAACATTACTCCACATATGTTGCCCATCCACCTCCCACAACTTCTTTCTCTGAAACGATACCGCCCACAACAAAGAATAAAAGGATCAACAGGTTGCTTCTCCTCCCACCGCGGCGAAGAAGATATCCTCCAAATCCTCCTTACCGAAGCGACTTCGCAGCGCATCAAGTGTTCCTAGAGCGTGCAGTCGACCATGATAGAGTATACCAATACGGTTACACAGCTTCTCTGCCACTCGCATGATGTGAGTGGAAAGAATGATCGTGTGCCCTTGTTCTCGAAAGAGTTGAATTGCCTCAATCACTGCTCGTGCAGCCATTACATCCAGGCCAAATGTTGGCTCGTCAAAGATAAGTACTGGAGGATTGTGAATAATGCTGCGAGCAAGGGATAACTTCTGCTTCTCACCGGTTGAGAAGGTTCCCACACGTCGACCAGCAAGAGCTGTTAGCCCTAACATGTCAAGTATTCTCTCGATACGCTCTTCGATTTCAGCCTTTGTCAATCGATTGATACGCCCAAAGAAGCGCAAAGTCTCCTGAGCCGTGAAGCGATCATATAGTCCTGTCTCGGTGGCAAGAAACCCAATCCGCTCTCGCACCCTATCCGGTAAGGCTTTCGTATCGAATCCAGCGACCATTGCACTCCCTGAACTTGGAGTAAGAATAGTGGCAAGCATTCGCAAAGTAGTCGTCTTCCCAGCGCCATTTGGCCCAAGCAGACCGAAAATCTCACCACCGTAGCAAGTAAATGACAGGTCATCAACAGCTCGTAGTTCGCCCTTTCGTGTCTTGAAAAGCTTCACGAGATTGCGTACCTCAACCATCGCTTCACTCATATAACTTCCTCTCCTACCATTTCCTGCAATACCTCTGGAATATGTATCCTGCCATCGGGCATTTGGTTGTTTTCAAGTATTGCCGCCATCAATCGGGGTGTAGCAACACCAGATCCGTTCAACGTGTGTACGTACCGTGGCTTCTTCCCTGCGCCTGGGCGGTAACGTGTATTCCCGCGACGAGCCTGAAAGTCCTCACAATTGCTGCACGAAGAAACTTCATAGTAACGCTTCTGGGCTGGCAGATAGACTTCTATGTCGATTGTCTTACTCGATTGTTGCGCCAAATCCTGAGTGGCAAGCAGTGTGACACGGTAGTGAATTCCAAGTTCCCGCAGTATTTCTTCGGCATCAACTACCAATTGATCAAGCTCGGCGTAGGATTGCTCCGGCGTGGCAAATTTGAACATCTCTATCTTATTAAACTGATGTATCCGAATGAGGCCTCGTTCATCTCGCCCATAAGTCCCAGCTTCGCGACGGAAACACGCGGTATAAGCAACGTATTTTCTTGGCAGCTCGTCTTCATCGAAGATTTCTCCCCGATGCAGGTTTGCAAGCAGGCTTTCTGCGCTTGGATTCAAGTAGAGATTGTCTTTCTCGCAATGATAGACGTCATCGGCAAATTTCGGAAGCTGCGAAGAAACATACAAGCTCTCTGAATTTGCGAGGAACGGGGGAATAACTGGCGTGTATCCATTCTCTGCGTGATGGGCGAACATGAACTGGATAAGAGCCATCTCTAGGCGCGCCCCTAGGCCGGTGTACATAGGGAATCGTGTACCGGCAATCATTGCCGCGTGGCGAAAATCAAGGATCTCCTTCTCCTCGCCAATTGTAAGGTGATCCTTGACCTTGAAATCAAATTGTGACTGTTTCCCAAAACTATGTAAAGTAACCTTGTTTCCCTTAACCCCTATTGGCACTGTAGGATGTGGCACGTTTGGAAGCAACGACATAAAGTGATCGATACTAGATAAAATCCTTTTTAGCTCAGAATCAATTTCTGCTATTCTATTAGATACCTCGGCGAGCGAAGCGATCAATTCAGAGGCATCCTCCCCTGCTTTCCTGCATCGGCCTACCTCCTGAGCTCCGCGGTTTCTCTCTGCTTTTAGCTGTTCAACGCTGTGAATCAGAGAAAGGCGTTCTTGGTCGAGCGTGAGAATTCCTTCGAGCTCAATTGATGAATCCCTTGTCTTGAGCCGCTGTTCAATCCCCACCGGATCTTCACGCAGCCTATGAATATCAAGCATCTATCCTGCCTCCATGACCGTAATTCTATGCAAAGAAAACCCCGCTGGCAACGTGAACTGCACCAATGAGAAAGCTATAATCATTATGACGATGAGAATTCTAACGTATTCGAAGGGTCTTTACTCAACTTGGCTTTACTACAGCGCTGATCGCATTTTGTTTGATGCGGGCGAGGGAGCAAGCTCCATACTAGGCAACAAGACATTCGCCATTAAACGGATCTTTCTGTCCCACGGGCATGCCGACCATACCGCTGGGCTACTTTCCCTTGTTAACATACGCAATAATGCAATGGGAGACAAGGAAAAGAGACTTACAATTTACTACCCCAAAGGGAACTCTCTCATCTCCGAGATGATCACCTTCCTGGAGCGAACCAATCGACACCTAAACTACATCCTGGAGTGGATTCCGCTTACCGCGGGGGATACGGTGGAACTTCTTTCAGGACAGTTGCCACGGTATGTCGAGACTTTTCCCACAGTACATGTGCATAACGAGGTCTCTCTTGGTTACAACATTGTAGAGGTCCGTCATCGCTTAAAGCGGAATCTTGTCGGTCTCTCACAAGAGGAAATTGTTAATCTGGTGCAAAAAGAAGGCAAACAAGGAATTACAGAAACTTACCATCAACGTCTGTTTTCCTACGGCGGGGACTCAGTTGCGATAAAACCTGCTTACATACAGAATACTGAGGTCCTTTGCCACGATACCACCTTCCTTGATGAGCAGGATCGGAAGGCATACAAACACGCTACGCTGGCTGAGGCTATCGCCACAGCGAGTGCAGCATGTGTACAGAAGGAGCTAATCTGTTTTCATATATCCAGTCGATACAAGGAAAAAGCAAAAGAGATCGCAGAAGCAAGTGGACGTTACTCTGAGCTAGAATTTAAGGTAATCCTCGTTCCACCAGGTCGGATTTTCAGCATTACCTAGAGCCGTTAGTCGGTCGAAGGCTGCCTGTTGCTTTGGTAGCATTTGCGCAGTATCTGTCACTACAAAGGGAGGAATAATGATTAGCCGTCGCTTCTCTCGTATCCAAACCGCACTTCCCGGGCCAAAATCAGCCGCAGTATTCTCCGCCAAGGAACGCTATGTAGCCTCTCCTCTCACTACCTACGCGCCATTTATCGTCAAGAAGAGCAAAGGCGCCATAGTTGAAGACCTTGATGGGAATACATTCCTTGATTTTTCCGGCGGTTGGGGCTGCCTTAATGTTGGACAATGCAACACCCGAGTCGTGGCCGCGCTCAAGGATCAAATCGATCAGTACTTGCACACGGATTTCACTGCTGTGCCTTACCAACCAATGATTGAACTGTCACAACTGCTGTGTGAGCGCGTTCCTGGAAGTTGGGCGAAGAAGGCTGCTTTCTTCAACAGCGGGGCAGAAGCTGTAGAAAATGCTGTAAAGCTCGCTCGTACCTATACAAAGCGAAAGGCGGTCCTCGTGTTTGAGAATGCCTTTCACGGAAGGACATTGTTGACAATGACAATGACACATAAAGCCAAACCGTACAAATATGGATTTGGCCCCTTCGTTTCCGATGTCTATCGTCTCCCTTATCCTAACCTCTACCGTTCTGCTATTGAGGAAACGGATATTGAGCGGGCACTCCTCGCCATGGTCGATCCTTCAGAGGTAGCTGTAATGGTTGTTGAGCCAATTATCGGCGAAGGAGGATTCCTTGTCCCCCCTCAATGGTTCCTGCCCGCGATGCGAAGACTAGCTGATCGTTATGGATTTGTTCTTGCGTTTGATGAAATACAGTCCGGCATCGGCCGCACTGGGAAGTTCTTCGCTTATGAACACTTCGATGTTTCTCCTGACCTTGTCTGTGTTGCCAAGTCACTTGGATCGGGACTACCTCTTTCCGGTGTGGTAGGAAAGGCAGAGATCATGGATTCACCGGTTGAGGGCGGAATTGGTGGGACCTATGTTGGAAACCCGCTTGCTTGTCGTGCCGCAATCGAGGTGATCAAGTTATTCAATGAAACTGATCTTCTCGAGCGAGCGGCTCACGTTGGGGAAAGGATTAAACAGAGATTCAACCTGCTTAAACAACGCTATGATATTGTGGGAGACGTGCGCGGCCTGGGAGCAATGATGGCAATGGAACTGGTCAAGAACCGGGAGACCAAAGATCCTGCTCCTGAGGAAACCACAAAGATCACCAAAGAGGCGCTATACAGCGGGGCTATCTTTCCCACGGCAGGCTTGTGCGGAAACGTCATCCGCGTTCTAACATCACTCGTTATCACCGATGAGCAGATCGATGAGGGAATGGACATCCTTGCGGAAGCTTTTGAGAAGCTGGTAGGCTAGGCAACTGGTTCGTTGTATCTGCCTACTGCTTGAAATCCGATGGCAGCAACAACAGCAATTCCGGCGACTACTCCCCATAGAAGTTGAGGGGCAGTGCTGCCATAGGCGTCGATCAGTACACCGCCAATGAATGGACCAGCGGACCAGCCAAATGCCTCTGCGACTCCAAAAAACCCCATATAGCGCCCCATCTTGTGCTTGGGGGCTATGTTTGCCACAGCGGTAGTAGCGCTCGGGGAGAAGACTACTTCCCCTAATGAAATCACAATCATCGAACCAAGAAGAAAGGAAAATGAGGGAACGATTCCCACAGAGAAATAGCCAACAGCAAAGAGGATAGCCCCTAGCACAAGGGCACGCCGCATTCCCAGCCAGCCACCAAGCAGTGCCGCCGGCCACTGAAACAAAACGACAACAACGCCGTTTAGAGTGTACAGGAAACCAAGTTCCACATCGCTTATCCCAATGAACTCCGTTGAGAAAACCGATAGCGTGCCTGCAAACTGTCCCATTACCAAGAAAAGAATGAAGCTGAATGAACAGAAAACCAGAAACGTCCTGTCGCGTCCTACATCGAGCATTCTCTTCAATGTAAAGCGCTCCTGCTCGCGTGTGTGAATTGACTCTGTGGCAAATAACAGAATGATTATTAGGCCAATGAAGCTTGCTGCGGCGGTAACCAGGAAAAGAGACCAATAGGATATGGTGATCAGGAAACCTCCGATAGATGGGCCAATAGCCCAACCAGCGTTACTGCCAATTCGCAGCACTCCAAACGCCTCCACTCGCCGCTCGGGGCTAACGATATCAGCAACCATTGCGCTTATTCCAGGCTGAGCCAGCGCTCCAACAAAGCGAATCAACAGGAAAATGAGAGCAATGGCAAGATAGGATGCGCGGACGTAAATCGCATACGCCATCAGAAGGAAGACTCCTGTGCGCACCGCCATTGAGCACGAAATGAGGCGCTTACGACCGAATCGATCCGCAAGTTCTCCCCCGGCGATCCTTCCCGCTGAACTAACCAGAGCCGATGCAAGCATAATCGTCCCTACACCTTTCATTGATATCCCCAGCTCTCGGTAGAGATAAAGACTGACAAATGGCATTGCCACACCGAAGCCAGCGGATACGATTAGACGAGCAGCAAACAGAACCCACAAGCGGCGATCGTAGCGGTCAAAAGGCGCAATAAGTTGAATCGGTAAGCGATTCCACAATCGCATATCAGTTAGCCCTTTACCTAATGAAAAACAAACACAAGTAATGGCGCTATCGCCAAAGCGGGAAGTAGATTTCCCGCCTTGACATCACGCAGATTGAGTAGCTTGAGCGAAAGCGCGATAAGGACTACCCCTCCTGCTGCGTTAACCTCCGCCAGGAATAGTGATTCAGAGAACGAGAAGCTCATGGAAGCTCCACTTGTGGCGCGGGCAATCAAGCTGATTCCGCCTTGATAGACAAGGACAATCACGCTGGAGAAAAGCACCCCTGGGCCAAGCCCAGAAGCAAGTATCATCGAAGAGATCCCATCCATTACCGCCTTTAGGCCAAGGATATGCCAATCACCATATAGGCCGTCACGCAATGCCCCTAGGATTGCCATCGGTCCAACACAAAACAGCAGGCTTGCACTCACCAACCCCTGGGAAATTCCACTGTCGCCCCAGCGAGGGAACCGACTTGTTAGACTTTTCCCCAAATGCATGAATCTCTGTTCAATCCGAATTCTTGTCCCGATCGCTCCGCCAAGGAGAAGGGAAAGCAGAAGGATAAGAATGTTGTGTGTTTCGATCGCCAGTTGTACTCCTAGAACCAAAGTCACAAGCCCAATCACCATGGTAACAAGCTGAGTTATTTCTGGAGAAACTCTCTTTTTGGCAAACAAGCCAACAATACTTCCAATAAGAATAGTCCCCACATTTATCCAAGTTCCGATCATGTGACAGATCCTACCCTCATAAAGAGAAAGTCACAACAAGTGACATTCATCACTTACAGGAAAGAAGGGTAGGGTTGTCATCGCTGCTACTGTTGTTCTAGAGTGATTTGGGTGATGTACATGAAGAGGGGAATGGACAGATTCATTTGTTTTCTTATTGTGGTGACGTTCAGTTGCTCTGCCTGGAGTATGTCTCTTTGTGACTATCGCTCTCCCGAGAGTACAATATCCGATGTTGGGATGAGCTTCTTGTATCGTTACCTTGATGGTTCAGTTGAACAGGATATCAACCGCGGACAACTGAAGCTCGACTACAACCGGTTATTTAACTCACCAAACTTTGGATATGAACTGTCTTTGAATAACAGCATGACGATCTCAGACCTGAATCTCTACTCCTTTTCAGCCATGGCAGCCGGAAGTCTGCAGTACTACTTCTCCCCTGAGGCACCATATTTCGGCTTTGCCGGCACTGAAATTGAAAGCTCTTCCGACCCCCAATACAAGGCTATTGGACTGTTCGTAAGTCTTGGGATTGGTTACGGGCGATTCACAGATGTGACTCCAATGGTCAGAGCAATGCAGATCGAAGCTTACTTGATAGAAGCAGAATGCATATCTGGCTCTCTACATGAGATCGATCTGCAATCCATCGCCTACGAAATCGATAACATCAACACTTATGAAAGCCTTGCTGATCTTCTAGATGTATTACAAGAAATCATAGAGGGAACCAGGCTTATTAGAATAGGTGGTCTTGGTCCATTTGATCTTTATGAGATGGCGAAAATCATTGAGAAGGGTCGCCGAACACGTTATTGCGGAGGAAGTATCAGGCTGGGGATAGGCTACGAGATTATCGACCCCTACCTAGTGTCAAACGATATCCTGGGAACGGTAGCGTTTAACTATGCTTTTGCTTCCACTCCAAAGTCACAGCTTCTTGTGCAAGGAAACGCCTCTAGTTCCTACGACATTCTGAATGCCTACCAATTGAAACTTGGCTTAGGATATGACTACGATTTCACAGACATGATTACCCTATCTGCTTCCTATTCCCTCTCTAGAGAGGTAAGAGGCGGTGATCCCATCACTGCTCATGACCTGTCCTTGGATCTCATAATTACACCGTCCGTGCCGGGTATGAGCATCACATTAGAAGTAGGACTGGCGCAGGACCCGGACTGGATTACAGATATTACACTTGTTATGAGTATGGACTTCTTATAATGTTCTTCGCTACTTGACCCTCCTGTCCGATTGACTAGATGGCGTGCAGAGAAAACCAGCATTTAAGCCCTATTCTTGGTTTTATCATGGGCCCCGGGGTCCTCGTTGATAAGACTGTTAGTAACGGTTATCTCAGATTGCACGGTTGAGATAGCAACGAACGTGTCATGATAGACTGCGTTAGTCCAGATGCGCCAGCGACGCAACTACATCTTGCATCGACTTATCAGACAAGAGTTCTTTAGCCCCTGCAAGTGGGAAATACCGCGCTTCAGCAATCTCATCTGGATCAGGACTTAGTTTCCCAGAGATAGAGATCTGATAGAAGACCATGATCCAGTGGAGCCGGCTTTTAACTCCTAGCTTGGCCCTTACGCAAAAGAGCTGTTCAATTTGTGTTACTACTCCGAGTTCTTCTCTGAATTCGCGGACAAGGCCCTGTTCTGGGGTCTCTCCAAACCGAAGGAATCCACCTGGAAGCGACCAAACCCCTTTAGTGAATCCCCTGCTGCCTCTCACTAGCAGTATCTTCCCTTCCTTGCTATTGATGCCTTCTACCACTACTCGCGGCATCCCCGCATGCACTGCCTCGCGCACCAACGAGGTAGCATTGGAATGCAGGGCGATTTCATCCTTACCCAACCACTTGTGGGGGTGTCCGTCTAGCTTGGGCACACAGAAAAGAACGGGTGAACTTGTGGCAAGTGAACCTATTTGTTCCACTTTGAACGGGATCTCCCCTTCTTGAGGTAGATCAAGAACTCCATTTCGCTCAGTAAGAAACACTTTCCCATCACTTTCTACATAGTATCGCATCATTTCCTCTCCGCTCATTATACGTTTGCAGCTCTACAATTTCAGGGTTGCCTTTTACACACAGCGAATGGATAATTCCTCTGACTGATTCCAGTGGCTAGTATTCTATTGTGAGGAGGCTTTGAGAGTGTATAAGATATTAAGCAAGCGGAGACTTAGTGCGCAGATTTGTGAGTATGTCGTTGAAGCGCCTGAAGTTGCCCGAGCCGCCAAGGTCGGGCAATTCATTGTACTCCGTTTACATGAGAAAGGAGAGCGAATACCCCTTACGATTGTCGAAGCTGATCCAGTAACCGGCGGAGTGACGATCGTTGTGCAAGAAGTAGGAAAGAGCACACGAGAAATGGGGGACCACTTTCATGCTGGAGAAAGCGTCCTTGACTTTGTGGGCCCGCTTGGTGTCCCCTCAGAGATCGAAAACTATGGGACGGTGATCTGCGTCGGCGGAGGGTTGGGAATCGCTCCCTTATATCCGATCGCGTGTGCCCTAAGAGAAGCAGGGAATACTGTAATTGGGATCATTGGTGCCCGCACAAGGGACCTCTTATTCTATATGGACCGGATGGAGGACGCCTGCGACGAGATCCACGTGATGACCGATGACGGTTCAATCGGTCGCAAGGGGTTCACCAGCGATCCATTACGTGAGATCCTCTCCTCCGACCGACCGACAGATCGAGTATGGGCAATCGGACCGGCAATCATGATGAAGGTCTGCGCCGAGGTCACCCGCGAGTTTGCTGTTCCCACAACAGTCAGCCTGAACTCAATCATGATCGACGGCACAGGGATGTGCGGTGGGTGCCGCGTGGAGGTAGGTCGAGAGGCGAAGTTCGCTTGCGTCGATGGTCCCGAGTTTGATGGCCATGAGGTGAACTTCGATCTGCTGATGGCACGCCAGCAGTTCTACGTCGAGGAGGAGCGCTGTGCTCTCGATCGCTACCTAAAGTCACAGTCTAAAGGAGTCGAACAGTGATCCAAAAACATGAGACGCCGATGCGCCAACAAGATCCCAAGGTAAGGATCGGTAATTTTGGCGAGGTTCCCCTTGGCTACGCTGAGGAAGAGGCAGTCCGCGAAGCAGAGCGTTGCCTCCAATGTCCGAATGCACCGTGTGTTGAAGGGTGCCCGGTGCGAATTGACGTTCCGCTCTTTATCAAGCATATCAAGAACCGCTGCTTTGCCGAAGCAATTGCTACAATCAAAGAAGAGAATAGCCTTCCCGCAGTCTGTGGTCGGGTCTGTCCGCAGGAGAACCAGTGCCAGGGGGTATGCACTTTAGGAGAGCGGTTCGAACCGGTAGCGATCGGGAAGCTGGAGCGGTTCTGTGCTGATTGGGAGGCAGAACATGGGTGTATCTCCACTGAAATACAGACAGATACTGGCTACCGTATAGCTATTATTGGCGCCGGACCAGCCGGGCTTACCGCGGCCGGTGAACTGCGCAAGCTTGGCCATGACGTCACTATCTTCGAACTGTTACACGTGGCTGGTGGAGTGCTAATGTACGGAATCCCTGAATTCCGTCTCCCTAAAGAGATTGTCAAACGGGAGATCTCTGCGTTGGAAAGGACAGGGATCAAGATCAAGGTCAATAAGGTGATTGGTCAGATCTACACCGTGGACGACTTCCTCGTCCGTGACTACGACGCTGTGTTCATCGGAACCGGAGCTGGGCTTCCTCGCTTCCTTGGTATTCCAGGAGAGAACTTAAACGGAGTCTACTCCGCTAACGAGTTCTTAACACGCACTAACTTGATGCGCGCCTTCCGCTTTCCGGAGTACGATACGCCAATCAAGGTTGGAAGAAGAACTATCACGGTTGGTGGAGGTAACGTAGCCATGGATTCTGCCCGCACTGCACTTCGACTAGGAGCCAAAGAATCAATTATTGTTTACCGGAGGAGCGAGCAAGAGCTACCAGCACGCAGGGAGGAGGTCGAGCACGCCAAGGAAGAGGGGATAGAATTCCGACTGCTCACCAATCCAACCCGCATTATTAGCGAGAATGGCTATCTCAAAGAGATGGAGTGCATTCGGATGAAACTCGGGGAACCAGATGAGTCTGGGCGCCGACGTCCGATCCCGACCCCGGATTCCGAGTTCACCATTGAAATGGATACAGTAGTTGTCGCCATTGGAAACAACCCTCACCCACTAGTACCAAGAACAACGAAGGGACTCGACTTGAACCGATGGGGGAACATCGTCGCTGACTCTAAGACTGGGCAAACGAGCAAGGAAGGAGTCTTTGCCGGTGGGGACATCGTTACTGGCGCAGCGACAGTAATCGAAGCAATGGGAGCTGGTAAACGAGCCGCCGTTGCAATCGACCGCTATCTGAAAACTAAGAGATAGATCTCGCTTGAGAGGGATGACCCTCTTCCGCCGTTGATTGCTGGTGTGTATACCCGTGCACGTGCTGGGGTTGATGAAAATAGCATTCGCATGCCCTGCCCTTCTGCGCAGGGATAGGAATGCTTGCTGCCGTAGGGAGCATGGTAGGGTAGTGGCATGGTTACAAGAAAAGCCAGCCACTGTATGGAGATCTGCGTGAGCATGAAGAGTTCTCTACACGATGAATCTCCGCTTGTTGTTTGTATTAGGCTTTGTCGGCTGGAGAGTGAACACAATGTCAAGAGATCTTTCACGGCTTCTGTCACCTCGTTCTGTGGCTGTGGTGGGGGCAAGCTCGCGTCCAGGATCGGTTGCGGGTGAGATCCTTCGAAATATCCTGCGTTGCGGCTACCACGGGATCGTCTACCCGGTGAACCCGAAGTATGACACAGTTGAAGGCCTCCCCTGCTATGCATCTGTCGCTGATCTCCCTAGGAAAGTTGATCTTGCCATCCTTGCCATCAATAAGGATCTTGTCCTTGGGGTCGTCAAACAGTGTGGGGATATGGGGATCACAAACTTGGTGATTATTACCTCAGGATTTAAGGAAAGCGGGAAGCAGGGAATAGAGCGAGAGAAAGAGCTGGCCAAGCTTGTCGAGCATTACTGCTTTAACGTTGTTGGCCCCAACTGCATGGGGATCATCAACAGTCTCCCGGACGTATCGTTGAATGCCTCCTTCTCCTCTTGGTTCCCAACAGACGGAGAGATAGCATTCGTTTCTCAGAGTGGGTCTGTGGGAGAGACGATTCTCGAGTTCTTTGAGGGAATGAATCTGGGGGTTTCCCGGTTTGTCAACCTGGGCAATCGCGTTGGGCTGTCAGAGAACGACTTGCTCGCTCACTTCGCCGATGATGAGCGGATCCAATTGATCTTCCTCTACTTGGAGAGCTTTGCCGACCCGGAGGGGTTTCGTAAACTTGTGGGGCGGATCGGTAGGACGAAACCAATTGTTGTGCTGAAGGCTGGGCGAACACAGGCAGGGCAGGCAGCAGTCGCTTCACATACTGGATCACTTGCCACCCCAGATGAAATCGTAGATTCCTTTCTGACGCAAAGCGGCGCGATCCGCGTGGCCTCGATCAAGGAAACGCTTACGGTACTTGGGGCTGTCAGGTGGAACGCGGTCCCAAACGGGAACAGGACGGTAATCCTCACGAACGCCGGCGGGGCAGGAATCATCACAGCAGATGCTTGTGAGCGAATGCGGGTTGACGTGGCACCACTTCCACGCAAGATTAGAGACGAACTCGCCTCCTTTCTCCCGCCCGAGGCTGGATTGGTAAACCCAATCGATATGATTGCGACAGCCGATTCCTCGGACTACGAAAGAACCCTGCGAAGTACTCTTCCCGTTGTCGATTCGGCTATCGTCATCTTCCGCCCCCCGCTTGTATCTAAGGAGGCTCCAGAGGTTGTCGCCTCGTCAATTCTCCGTGTAGTCAAGGAGAATCCGGGTAAACCAGTTTTCGTTTGCACCCTCAGCAAGAGCCCAAACATCGCCGGTTTTCGAGAATTGCTGCACAATAACAGAATTCCTGTTTACACTATGCCTGAGACCGCAGCCGACGCCCTCGCCTCACTCTGCCGGGTAGGGGAACTACGACGCACCCATGAATTACCACAGAAAGCGCCGGATATCGAAACCGACTACAAGCGTGCAAGACGTGTGATCGATGGCGTCCGTGCGAAAGAGCGGTTGTCACTTACCTTCGCAGAAGGGGCGGAGGTCCTCTCTGCCTACGGGATTTCGGTCTGTCCTTTTGCCTATGTCGAGTATATGGAAGAAGCTCTTGCTTTTGCTCATGAATCGAGGTTTCCTCTCGTTGCCAAGGTCGATGCTCCCGCGCTCTTTCATCGCTTTGAGCAAGGGGCAGTGATCACCGAGATAGCGAATCAAGAGCAGCTCAGGCACGCCATCGAACGACTGAGCGACCTGATAGCGCGCGAGAACTTGTGTGGTGGAAAGATCCTCCTACAGCCAAGCCTATCCGGGCGCGAACTGATATTCGGATTGAATCGCGATCCTTCTTTCGGTGCTGTGCTGATGTTTGGAATTGGAGGAACGCTCGTCGAGGCGCTGAAAGACGTGTCATTCGGAGTTGCCCCGCTTTCAAGCAGCGATGCTGAGCGGATGATTCGCTCAATTCATGCCTTTCCTCTCCTCGAGGCCTTTCGCGGTCAGCCTCCAATTGATCTTCTTCCGCTCATGTCAACTCTACATCGTCTGGGAAAACTCGGACTTGATTTTCCCACGATTGGCGAGATCGATCTGAACCCATTCATTGCCGGCGAGCGGACAGCCGCGGTTGACATACTGATAAGACTGGAAAATTAAGCGATTCATACACTGAATGATCGAGAGACTAAGCCACTAGATCATCAAATATCTCGGACCTTTGCACGGGGCGAGGATCAGTATTGACTTCCTTGTCGCTTCTTGCTATGGTAGGAAGGTATTCTCCCTACAAGAATGCCTAGCAGTGGTAGTTGTTATAGCCCTCTGAAGCAGGACTAGGTGGTATATATGGCTATCAAGAAGACTCGA
>DAOVAR010000023.1 GCA_030670905.1 Candidatus Bipolaricaulota bacterium | reverse complement strand
GTTGAGTTGAAAACATAGTCGGGAGTCGAGAAACAGTAATGGGTGAAAGGCAGAAGCGAGCTATCGATCACAGATCAGGAGGCAAGCCCTGCCAAATCCAATGAATTTAACGAATCCTAAGAGCCTGCTAGATTCTACAATCTTCAAGGCATACGATATCCGCGGCCTATATCCTTCCCAGCTTGACGAAGATGCTGCCTTCCGCATAGGTTGGGCTTTTGCCAGAAGTGGGCTCCTTCGACCTGGAAGACCGGTTGTCGTGGGCAGAGATATGCGTGATAGCTCAACCCCGCTGTTCGCCGCACTAGCGAAAGGATTGAATACCGCGGGGGTCAGTGTTGTTGATATTGGCCTTTGTACCACTCCAATGCTCTATTTCGCTGTGAATGTTCTACATGCTGCTGGCGGGGCTATGATTACTGCTTCCCATAATCCAGCAGGGTATAACGGTTTCAAGTTGACGCGAGAGCAAGCTATCCCGATCAGTACTGATACGGGCCTGGGAAAGATCCGCCAACTCGCTAAAGATGGTTCGATGGAGAAGGCCGCACGGGTTGGTTCAATTCGTCGTGAGAGCTTGAAGCAGCGTTATTGTGATTTCTTTGGCCAGCGGTTCTCAATAAGGATGGACACTCCCATAGTTATTGATGCTGGGAATGGAATGGCCGGGGCGATCTTGCCGGAGGTGCTCGAAGGACAGAATATCCTTCACGAGGATCTCTTCTTCGATCTTGATGGAGGTTTTCCGCACCATGAGGCCAATCCACTCAAAGAGGAGAACCTACAAGATGTAAAAAGGGTTATGGCAAGTTTCCCTGGTTCGATCGGGATTGCGTTTGATGGTGATGGTGACCGTGTTGGTTTCATTGATGAAACCGGCAAGCTGATTCCCGGAGATCTACTTACTGGGTTGATTGCTGAGCGTGTCTTGCGGGAAAAACGTTCGGGCGCCATCCTTTATGACCTGCGCTCAAGCCGTGTTGTTCCCGAAATCATCCGCGCACAAGGAGGGCGCCCAGTAAAAACGCGCGTAGGACACTCCTTCATTAAGCAAATCATGCGCGATCAACAAGGCTTGTTTGCCGGAGAGCTCTCTTGCCACTTTTACTTCTCAGATTTCTTCTGTTGTGAGAGCGGCGTTTTCGCAATGTTGGAACTGCTGCAGATTGTGGCAGATGCGGGAAAAACCCTGGAAGCCCTGGTTCAGCCATTGCGCAAGTATGCTCAATCAGGGGAGATAAACTTCCCTGTCGTTGATCAGCGGTTGGTTATGGATAATGTAAGAAAACAGTTCGCAAACGGCAAGATAACTTATCTTGATGGCATTTCCGTTGATTACGAGGATTGGTGGTTCAACCTCCGGGCTTCTAACACTGAACCCTTACTACGATTGAATCTGGAGGCCAAGACAGAAGAGCTGATGGAGGAAAAGCTGGCCGAAGTGAGCAGGTTGTTTGAGCGTTCTGAATGAAAAGGAAGAGGGTTTGTTGGGTTCGTAGAGTTCGTTGAGTTCATTGGGTTAGAGGAAGGGAATGGCAACTGTTGAGAGATTTGAAGATCTAGAGGTGTGGCAAAAGGCACGAGACGTAGTAAATGCCGTTTATCAAGCTTCTTCGGTTGGGACCTTCTCCAGAGACTATGCCCTACGTGATCAGATCCGCCGAGCGGTGGTCTCAATACCCAACAATATACCTGAAGGCTTTTCGAGACACTTAAACAAAGAGTTCATCCAATTTCTATTTATCTCCAAAGGCTCGGTAGCCGAGGTTCAAAGTAAGCTTTATACTGCTATTGACCAAGACTACATATCACAGGAAGCTTTCGATAGTACTTATGAAAGGTTAGAGGTAGTAGCCAAACAGCTTCTCGTTTTGTGACTTACCTAAAGGGAGTGGTTAACTCAATGAACCCAACGAACTCTACGAACTCTACGAACTCAATGAACTCTTAATCTTTATGAGAACCGACAGGAGGACAAGCATGAATTTTGCTGTAATCATGGCCGGTGGCCAGGGCGAGCGGCTGTGGCCATTAAGTACACGGAAGCGTCCAAAGCAGTTCTTGAACCTCCTTGGAAAGAGGACTATGCTGCAGGAAACGGTTGAGCGGATCGCTCCTCTTATTCCAATTGAGAATACCATTGTTGTTGTCGCGGAGCAGTATGCGCCACTAGTTTTGCGACAGCTTCCTTCCTTGCCCGCGAAGAATATTGTTGTTGAGCCCATGGCGCGGGGGACTGCTCCCTGCGTTGGGGTTGCCGCCCTATGGCTTTCTCGCCTTGACCCCGAAGGAACGATGGTCGTTCTACCAGCGGATCACGTGATAACCAATAATGTACGCTTCTTACAATGTCTCAGAGAGGCGATCGCGGCTGCCAGTGCAGGGGATTGCCTGATTACCTTGGGCATCGCCCCGGATCATCCCGCAACTGGTTATGGGTATATTAAAGCCGTGAAAGAGCCAACTGCTTCGAATGGTGCAATGAAAGTGGAGGAGTTCACTGAGAAGCCTGATCAAGGAACAGCTACTCGCTTTCTTCGCCAGGGCGATTACTTCTGGAACAGTGGGATGTTTGTTTGGAGGGTTGATACGATCCTGTATGAGATCAAGCTTCATATGCCCAAGCTGTACGAAGGATTACAGGTGATAAGGGGACATCTTGGAGCAGTTGATGGGCAAGCTGTGCTCAACCAGGTTTACCACGATCAGACAGCCATCTCCATTGATTACGGAGTAATGGAAAAGAGCAAGCACGTGCAGATGATTCCTACAGGAAACATAGGTTGGAGCGATGTAGGGGATTGGGCGGCCTTAGAGAGAGTGCTGAGCAAGGATGAATGTGGAAATAGTATTCGGGCTTCTCACCTTGGAATCGATACACAGGATAGTATTATTGTGTCTGAAGAGGGGAAATTGATTGCCACGCTAGGAGTTTCCAATCTCGTCATTGTAGACACGGGTAAGGCGTTGCTGGTAATGGACAAAAGCCGTTCTCAGGAAGTAAAAAGGATTGTGCAGATGCAGAAGAAGGAAGATCGATGCGGGCAGTAATCCTCTGCGCTGGCGAGGGAACCAGAATGCGTCCCTTAACCTATTCTAAGGCAAAGCACCTGATTCCAATTGCTAACAAGCCAGTGATAGACCTCATACTTAAGGCGGTCAAAGATGCTGGTATTCGCGAGATTGGTATCGTGGTCAGCCCAGGAGCTAGAGCAGGTTTCAAAAGCTATCTGCAGGATGGATCGAGCAATGACCTTAACCTGAGTTACATCGTGCAGCAGAAACCAAAAGGGTTGGCTCATGCCGTTCAATGCGCGCAAGGATTCGTTGGCTCCGAGCCGTTCTTACTCTACTTGGGAGACAATCTCCTTGAAAATGGGGTAAGAGGATTGGTAGAACAGTTTCAACAAGGGGACAGCCATGCGGCTATTTCCCTTGTCGAAGTCGATAATCCACGCAGTTTTGGAGTAGCGTGGCTTGAAGAGGATAAGATTAAGAGGGTTGTGGAAAAACCTGATAATCCCTTAACCAACTTGGCGGTCATCGGTACGTACGTGTTTGATCATCATATTTTTGCTGCTATTGAGAAGATTAGTCCATCAAAGCGCGGGGAACTTGAGATTACAGATGCCATCCAGCAGTTGATTGATGACGGTTACCGTGTTGTTCCTCATAGGGTTGCCGGTTGGTGGAAGGATGTAGGAACTCCCGCGGATATGATTGATGCAAACCAGCTTCTCTTGGATGCAATGATTCCGGAAACCCGTATGAAGGACGGGACTAGCCTAGAGGTCAAGGGAAACAAAGGGCAGAATGAGAACGCCAAAGTAAGGGATTCGAGGCTGATTGCCCCAGTGATGCTGGGAAAAGACGTGGTGATCGAAGGTTCTGTTATTGGTCCTTATGTTTCAATTGGTGATGGCGTCATCATTAGGAATAGCAAGATAGAGAACAGCATCATTCTGGAAAAAGCCGTAATAATGGGCGCAAGAAGCATTGACCGTTCTCTGATTGGCAGGTATGCGGAAGTGAAAAGCATGGGCGATTCTTCTAGCCGGTTTCTACTTGGTGACCACTCTCAGGCTCTCATCTGATCTCAAGTGATTGACCGCGGCATCGAGAAGAGGCAGATGGCAATGCCCTGCTGGCTAGCCAGTTGCCAGGAAGAAATCAGTGAACAGTGTCGAATTGAGTGGTTTGCGAACTGACAGAACAAGCGATATCTTCCTCTGAGGATTTCGCTGCAAGACACGATCATCTGGTGTTGGTAGCCTAAGAAGGTTCTTCTCGATGTTGGTGGACTGTAACAAAGTTCAGAAAAGGAGGCGTTGCGATGGATGATACTCAACTGGCTGAGCTGAATAGGGCTGTTTCTGTGCTGCAAAACAAGCTTCCGGAGCTTCCAGCAATCGCCATTGTACTTGGCTCGGGTCTTTCTAAGGCATTTGGCGTACCTGGACGAGGAGTACATATCCCATGTAGTGAGATTCCTGGCTTTCCTGTTTCGACTGTCACTGGGCATACTGACGATTTGTGGGTAGGGGAAATTGAGGGGAAAGTTGTTCTCGTTCAGCGGGGCCGCGCACACTATTATGAAGGTTATTCTCTGGATAAGGTTGTCTTTTCCACTCGTCTGTTTGCGCTCATGGGAATAAAGACGCTTGTTGTCACCAATGCCTCGGGTGCTGTTAACACCGAGTTTGCCGCAGGAGACTTGGTACTAATTACTGACCACATTAATATGTTAGGGAGGAATCCATTACGTGGCAAGAACTCCGAGCAGCTCGGAGTTCGTTTTCCTGATATGTCTGCTGCGTATAGTCCTCGCCTATGTGTATTGGCAAGAGAAGCGGCAACAGCAGAAGGAATTGAACTCAAAGAAGGCGTGTATCTGGCAGCGCTTGGGCCTTCCTATGAGACTCCAGCAGAGATCCGGGCTTTTCGCTCGCTGGGAGCGGACCTTGTGGGGATGTCCACCGTTCCTGAGGTGATTGTCGCTTGCCACGCGGGCATGGAAGTGTTGGGTCTCTCCTGCGCAACCAATCTTGCTGCCGGGGTAGATCCAAGCGCCCGTCTTTCTCACGAAGAAGTGATGGAGACAACTTGTCGAGTAGGAGAACAAGTACGTCAGCTGTTGCTTGCCATTATTAGGCGTTTATGAACAGAGGAAAATGCCAACGGGATATGACTTGCGCGGCCTGAAGGGGTCTGTATAATTTTGTTGCTAAATCAGGGAGGCGGTTTGCTTACTCTCTGATACTGGCAAATAGCTTTTAAAGGCTTTAGGAGGTCTTTAACCATGGTCAACGGCCCAATGTTCAACCCATTTGAGGTTTCACAGCGACAGCTGGATAAATCGGCAGAAAAGCTTGATCTTGATCCAGATGTACATGCTCTTCTGCGTGAGCCAATGCGAACGCTCGAGGTTCATTTTCCTGTTCGAATGGATGATGGAAAAGCAAAGATGTTCACTGGGTTCCGCGTGCAGTACAATGATGCCCGTGGCCCAACAAAGGGTGGACTTCGCTTTCATCCTGAAGAGACAGTAGATACAGTTAAGGCACTTGCCGCGTGGATGACATGGAAGTGTGCCGTTGTTGATATTCCATACGGTGGAGCGAAGGGCGGGGTTGTCTGTAATCCTAAGGAGCTCTCTGCCTGGGAACTGGAACGTGTCGCGCGCGGTTATGTCCGTGCCGTTGGTCGTTTTATTGGTCCAGAGAAGGACATACCAGCGCCAGATGTGTATACAACACCACAGATTATGGCATGGATGGTGGATGAGTACTCCACAATCGTTGGCTATAACGCTCCTGGTGTCATCACTGGTAAGCCAATTCCAATTGGTGGATCACTGGGTCGTGGGGACGCCACTGCTCGTGGAACTGTGTATAGCATCTTCGAAGCCGCAAAGGTCATTGATCTTCCTCTCAAAGGGGCAACTGTGGCCATTCAAGGTTATGGAAACGCGGGATTCTTTGCAGCGAAGCTGATGCAAGAGCTTGCAGGCAGCAAGATTGTTGCTGTTACTGACTCACGTGGAGGAGCTTACGCAGAAGATGGCATCGATCCCGAGGCCGCATTCGATCATAAGAAGGTGACCGGATCTGTTACCAAACTTGCTGGTACGACATTGGTTAGCAATCAGGAGCTCCTTGAATTAGATGTGGATGTACTGATTCCGGCAGCGATTGAGAATGTGATTACGGAAGAGAACGCTGATGCCGTAAAGGCTAAGATTATCGCCGAGACAGCTAATGGACCTACTACCCCTGAGGCAGATGAGATTCTATATGGCAAAGGAAAGTACATCATCCCCGATTTCCTGTGCAATGCTGGTGGGGTAACTGTTTCTTATTTTGAATGGGTTCAGAATATCGGCGGATACTACTGGACTCTAGAGGAAGTGCATAGGCGCCTGCAAGAAAGAATGACTCGAGCATTCCATGCCATTCACCAGACGGCACAAGAGAATAACGTTGATAATCGAACAGCTGCTTACATGGTGGCTGTCCAGCGGGTTGCTGAAGCAATGCGGCTACGAGGTTGGGTTTAGACTATCTGTTGCATATTGAACCTAAGAAGAACATAGGGAGATCTGTCACCATTTGTGGATTGCCCGGTTGATCACGTCTTCATTCGTGGAGTGCGTTATACCCTTCCTGGAGAGCTTTCTTATTTAAAGGGATGAACTTGTCTTTGCCCTCCTTCTTTAGCATCTGTGTCATTGCCGTTTGAACCGTAGAAAGCGGGATGATCCCAGTCACTTTAATATAGGCTCCGAGAGCGATCATGTTAGTTGCCTTTTCGCTCCCTGCCTTTCTTGCTAGGTCGTTGAGCGCGGGAGAGAAAGATCGTACATCTTTTCGCTTTGTTCTGCGTTGAATGAGCGAGGAGTTCATTATGATTACCCCGTTTGCTGCAACCGTTGGTTCGAACTTGTCAAGCGAGGGAAGGTTGAGCGCGATTAGCCCCGTCGGGCTATCAACAATTGGCGAGCCAACGGGGTCGTTGGACAATACAACGGTACAATTTGCTGTTCCTCCACGCATCTCTGGGCCATAAGAGGGAAGCCATGTTACTTCTAGCCCATGGTTCATTCCTGCTTGGGCGAGAATCTTCCCGGCAAGGATAACTCCCTGCCCACCAAAACCAGCAATCACTACTGAATTGTCCATCTTACCCCCTATTCACTAAATCCCCGAGCTGGTATGTCTTTTTCACTACCTTAGCGATATGTATATTGGCATCAATTGGTTTCATTTTCCAATTGGTTGGGCAGGCAGCAAGGACCTCTACCAGTGAATAGCCCTTCTTTTCTACTTGGTTTGTGAATGCTTTCTTGATTGCTTTTGTTGCTTCTTTGATGTGCTTAGTATCGTACAGTGCCTGTCTGGTGACATACACTGGCGCCTCAAGCTGGGCAATCATTTCTGAAAAACGGATTGGATAACCAAACAGCTTGGGATCTCGTCCTTGTGGGGTTGTTGTGGTTTTCTGGCCAACAAGGCTAGTAGGCGCCATTTCCCCGCCGGTCATCCCGTAAACCTGGTTGTTGACGAAGATAACAGTGATGTTTTCTCCTCGATTTGCCGCATGAATCGATTCGGCTGTTCCAATGCTTGCGAAGTCACCATCTCCCTGATAAGAAAATACAATTAGGTTGGGGTCAGCTCGCTTCACACCTGTTGCAACCGCGCTTGCGCGGCCGTGCGCCGCTTGTATCGCGTCACAACGGTACCATCGGTAGGCAAATACGGCGCAGCCAACTGGGGCGATCCCTACTGTACGTTCAGCGATTCCCAATTCGTCGATTGTCTGAGCGATGATACGAGTTAGGATGCCATGATGACAACCAGGACAATACGTGGACTTGGCGTCAGTTAAGCTGTCTGGTCTCGCAAAGATTTTCTGCATGTCTTGTACGTCAACCGGCATGTTTCTTCACCTCGCTTAGGATTCGTTGAGGGGTTGGAATAACACCACCCATCTCACCATAGAATGGTGTTTCTGCCTGCTCAGCTATTGCCAGCCTTACATCTTCCCACATCTGTCCCGCACTCATCTCTACGGTGAGCACCATGGCTATCTTTTCGGAGAGTTTCCTAAGCGCTTGACTTGGGAACGGCCACAAAGTGATTGGGCGGAATAGGCCAAGTTTTATTCCCTCTGCTCTTGCCATTTTGACTACCGTCTTCGCGATACGTGCCACCGTGCCATAGGCAACAATGGCAATGTCTGCATCACCGGTCGCCGTTTCTTCATAACGAACTTCCTTTGCCTCAATTTGGCGGTAGCGCTTCTGTAGGATAAGGTTCATCTGCTTCAGTACTTCAGGATCAAGATCAAAGCTCAGGACGATATTTGGATCGCGCCCTTTGGCGCCATCAGTTGCCCACTCTTTCTTTGGCAGCGAGCCGATCTCAATTGGTTTAGGAAGTTCCACTGGCTCCATCATTTGGCCCAGCATTCCGTCGGCGAGAAGCATGACAGGAGTGCAATATCGATCGGCAAGCTCGAAAGCAAGCATAGTTAGTTGTCCTGCCTCGGGAACGGTCGATGGGCCGAGAACTATCATGTGATAATCTCCGTGTCCGCCGCCTTTGGTCGCTTGAAAGTAGTCACATTGAGAAGGGGCTATATCTCCTAACCCAGGCCCACCACGCACAATGTTGACAATAACCGCGGGTAGACTTGAACCAGCAAGATAAGAAATTCCTTCCTGTTTAAGACTGATACCAGGTGAAGATGATGAAGTCATAGTGCGTACTCCGGCAGAGGCGGCCCCATAAACCATGTTAATTGCTGCAAGTTCGCTTTCTGCCTGGACAAATGTTCGGCCCAACCTTGGCATGTTTACGGCCATGTGCTGTAATAGCTCTGCCTGCGGCGTGATTGGGTAGGCAAAGTAGCACTGACAGCCAGCGCGGATAGCTGCCTCGGCAATTACCTCATTCCCCCTCAACAGTAAACGTTCTCCCATGGCTGCTCCTTATGCTGAGATTTTCTCGCGGTAGACCTCGATTGCCACGTCCGGACAGGTTAGGGCGCAGAAACCACAACCAGTACAATCTTCCGGATGCTCCATATGTACAACGTTGTAGCCACCATTGTTCAGCTCACCGGAGAAGGCTAGAACTTTCTTGGGACAAGTGGCAATGCACAGCCCACACTCCTTACAGCGTTCTCTGTCAATTACTGCCGCTCCTCTTGCCATAAGACCTCCATCCCCGCAATGCTTTAGGGCTCTTCGTTCAAGCGTTTGTTGCGATGTTTACGCAGGTTAGCTAGCGCTGTCTCAACTTGTTTGTCCCATGTCCTTAAACGCTCTTCTAGTGGTCGTTCTCCCGTGTGAGTGGCAGGCCTGGAACTATGGTTAAGAATATGGTTAGGCTTGCAGAAGTTTTGCTCAGATTCATCTACGTGGTGATTGACCTCAGGCAGCAACGGTATCAGGATATATCTGCCAATCTGATCACAGGCGGTAATTCTTGCCGTGATCTGCTCCCCAACACAGAACTGCTTCCTTGTAGGCTTCCCTTGTCCAGAATACTGCTGGGTGCGAATTATACCAGTATTGCCATCCGGCATAGCAACAACAATCTCAGTTTCATTGACTCCGGTAACCTTGCCAGATACAGTTGCACCTAGCTCAACAGACACCATATTCTCCAAGTGAACAAACGCAGTCACGCGCAGTAGAACACATTCTCCGGCTAATGAGACTCATACACAAGGTTCCTTTCTAAGAGACTTTCTTTACTCGCCCGGATTTGATGCAGCGAGTACAGACCTTGATCCATACCTTTTTCCCGTTGACATAGGCGTGAACCCGTTTGATGTTGGGCAATCTCATCTTATGAGTGTGTCTATGCGAATGACTGATTGTGTTTCCCGTAGTTGGGTGTTTCCCACATATTTCACATACCTTCGACATTATTGTTCACCTCTTGATCCAAGTGTTATTTGCGCTACGGAAAGCTCCACATACTGTGGGTCTAGGGTATAGATTTCATCCTGCGAATAGTACTTCTCTCCCAACATAGCTACCTGTATTGCTGATGGCTGGTTCACCTTGTCCGGCGCAACCCTTATCCAAGGAATGGATTCTAGTTGCCCGCGTATGGAACCTGCCGCGCTTCCCGCAACAAGCAGATCTTTTCGTTCCTTGTTAAGATGTGCAAGCAACTCTTCGATTGCCATTACTCTTACCTCGCTATCCGGACGCATTCCCGTAAACCATCTTGCATAGAGTAGGTTGCGCCGATTTGGAATTAGAACACACACACTGGCAGAATCGTCCAGTTGTGCGCGGCAAAGGAAAGTGCCGTCGATTCCTACTAGCGGAATCTGCAAAGATTGACATATTCCCTTTGCTGCTGCCAGACCAATCCGTAGACCGGTGAATGAACCGGGTCCGCGGTTGACGCTGACAAGCTCGAGTTGTTTCTTCTCTATTCCAGTTTCGGCGAGAACTTGCTCAATTAAGGGAATTAACCCTTCTGCATGATGGAAGCGCTGCTCTGTCATCGATTCTCCGGCAAGGCTTCCGTTGTTCCATAATGCAATTCTGGCGTAATCTTCGGAAGTATCTACTCCCAATATGATCATTACATATTGATGATAAGCCAGTTCTGCACGGTTTTCAAGCGAGAACAGATGTTGGTGGATCGATGGCACGAAAGAGGGAATGCGCGCTAGCAAGATCAAGGCCTATCTGATGCCTGAGACCAGCTAGGGTTGGGAAGACCTTCTCTTCGCGCAGTCGTCGCAACAGGTGAAGCTCCATATCAGTTCCGTACAGATCATCCTTTGGGGGATGAGAAAGGTGCAGTTCAAAACGCATCTCGCTACGATCCAGAGTTGGCCTTGTTCCTATGTAAAGAAGCCCGGCGCCTTCTGATTTATCCCAAAAGGCGTAGACAAGATAGACGCCTGTTGCCGGAACAAGGAGGCATTGAGGTATCTTCAGATTGGCAGTTGGGTAACCAAGCTGTCTTCCGAGACGATCTCCGGGCGCTACTTCACCGAACAGAAGCGGGAAGCGTTCCATTAGTGAGCGTGCTGTAAGAATATTTCCTGCCCTGACTAGAGAGCGGATTTGAGTACTGCTTACCGCGCTGCCAGCGAGCCTTATTAGTGGAACCCCCACGGTAAGGAGCCCCTGCTTCTTACCGAGATTCTTTAGTAGGGAGAGATCTCCTGTGCGATCATGGCCAAAGCGAAAGCTTTCTCCTACAACGATTGCCCGGCAACTCAGCTGTTTTATGATGATCTCATCGAAGAACTGCTTTGGAGAGAGGTTTTGTATTGTTGGGAACTCTGTTGTTATTACCTGATCGACATATTCATTCAGCAGCTTGACCTTTATTGATTGGGGAAGTAAAAGACAGGGCTTGATCTGATTTTGGGGAAACGGGAAGGTGTAAGCGATGCTTGCGAGGTTCTGTTCGCTAGAGAGTTTCGCTGTCTGTCTTAGGGCTGCCTGGTGTCCTAGATGGACTCCGTCAAATGTTCCGATTGTAATAACCGTACCCGCCATATTGACCTTCCTTACAGCTGTCCTAATTTGAATCAAGTGAGAATACTAACATAAACTCCCTCACTTGTTCAGGTAACAACACATAGAGGAGTTGAATGGCCTGTTCATTGTCTTGTACAATCTATTTAAGGTGGCAATCGAACGGATTGGAGATCTTTCTCTTGATGAAGAGCGAACTTTCGTCAACCTGCGCCCGACGCGGCTTGATGAGTTTGTAGGTCAGGAAGGAATCAAGGAAAAGCTAGAGATCTATATTGCAGCCGCGCAGGGGCGTAACGAGCCACTTGATCATGTGCTCTTACATAGCCCACCTGGCTTAGGAAAAACGACTCTTGCTCACATTATTGCTGCTGAGATGGGGGTAAACACTCGGGTCAGTTCCGGTCCAGCACTGGAAAGAGCGGGAGACCTTGCTGCTATTCTCACTAATCTCCAGCCGCGTGACATCTTCTTTATTGATGAGATCCATCGCCTGAGGCGACCCGTTGAAGAGGTCCTATACCCAGCAATGGAGGATTATAAGGTTGATATCATTCTTGGCGAGGGACCTAATGCTCAATCGTTGAGAATTGATGTTCCTCCTTTTACTTTGGTTGGTGCTACTACTCGCGCGGGACTTATTTCCGCCCCATTGCGCAACCGGTTTGAAGTCTCTTTTCGGCTCAATTTCTATTCCTCGACTGATCTGCGCGAGATAATCATCCGTACTGGCAAGCTGCTCGGGATAGAGGTTGCTCCGAGCGGAGCTCAAGAGCTAGCAAAGCGTGCGCGTGGAACTCCCCGAATAGCTAATCGCTTGCTGCGGCGAACCCGAGATTATGCTCAGGTGAAAAAAGAAGGAAAGATTGACTTGGAAACAGCGAAAGAAGCGCTTGACCTCTTGGAAATTGACTCAAGAGGGCTTGATCAGCTCGATCAGAAAGTGCTCAGTGCGATCATCTTTAAGTTCAACGGGGGACCGGTTGGGCTGGACACGCTTGCTGCCGCTTTATCTGAAGAAAAGGACACGATCTCTGAGGTAGTGGAACCTTATTTACTGCAGGAAGGGTTCATCAAGCGAACTACTCAGGGCCGGGTAGCCACAGAGCTTGCGTACAGTCACCTTCCGAAGGATAAAGACCGTCTCATCTAGCGTTTTTGAATAGCCCTGGCATTTTCTATGAACTCCAACACAACCCCTTTGAAGCGTTGCCAATCGATTAATAGAACAGCAACTACCCAAATGGCATACAGCAGGGCTGCCCAAGGAGCGTTGAAGTAAGCTATGGCAAAAGGAAGACCGGCCGCAGGAAACGCAAAAGACATGGTAACAGCTTTTGAACGGAAATAGATGATGAAGACAGCCGCACTTGCCAAGTAAACTGCGGCGGGAAGAAATGGGATGAACCCCGCCATTACTAAGTAACACAGTCCAGAGAAGATCAGTGTCACATCAAATACGAATTCGCGTTCTCCTATCCAGGTAGCTTGTTTATCGTAACGGCGAGCAATGCGGCCGTCTAAGATATCCGTTGTCCATCCAATCACGGTAAGCAGGATTACGAGACGTAGCGCATCCGGCCCTCTGATCCCAAGAAGTATGATTCCAGCTGCGATCATACCTCGAGATGCAGTGAGGAAATCTGGCATCCTTTTCATCGCATCACCTTCTACCCCGTTAGTACCTATGATAGGATGAAGTGACGCAAAAGACAACTGGCAAGCCATAGCTACGCAGCAAGGCCACAACTTGCCAGCTGTCCGGTGGCTAGCCTACTTTCTCTGGCCTATCTGGCACATCGTAGAGGATGTCATCCAAAGGATGGCGGTAAAGCCTAGTCTGCAGTCGTCTTTGGTCGAAGTAGTGTCCCATGAAACCGATTGAGCGTCCTAGGATGAACAAGGCATTGAACAGACCGGCATCAATCATTTCGTCGATTTCAGTGTCTGTGAATTTGAGTTCTCGCAATAGATCCACATACAATACCCCAATACAGCCGTCAACATTAAGGATGAGATTGTTCTTCTTCTGACTTGTTACCTGTTCAATGGATAGAGCGTAATCCAGCAAGTCAGTCTTCTCAAAGTGAGCGCGGGCGAAGTCCTTCATGAGCTCAACGCGCTTGTCCGGGTTCTCCACAGTGTGAAGGCGATGTCCGATCCCTTGAATGCGCACGTTCTTCGCTTTCATCTGGCTTACGAAATCACGCGACATGAGCTTGTTTCTGAAGCCAAATAGGAAGTGCTCTGCCGCGCCATTTACCGCGCCGCCGAAACGTGGGCCAATGGTGAGCAGACCGCTAACTAATGAGCTAATCAAATCTTTACCAGCACGAGCCGCGACGATAGTGTTGTGTGCGCCGGAAACGGCAGGTCCATGGTCAGCAATGATCTGTATAACCATTTCCATGAACTGTCGCGCGTATACTGGAATGTCCTTCTTGAACCAGAGAAGCCCGATCACTCCCCCAATTCCGTAGTTCTTTTCGATCACTTCATCGATTGGGACACCGCAGTAATTGTGTACTTCGCCTGATTCATCACATATTGTACTGATGAAGCCGGTTCGCTTGCGCACCAAGCCTTCGGCTGTTGCTTGTTTGTAATCCATTGGAATATTGGGAGGCATGAAGTCTTCAGCCGGAGTTATTACTCCCTGATCACACAGTTCAGTGTAGGTTTGCGCGATCTTTTCGTGGTAGTCGTCAAACGAGCTTGGCACAGTGATTCCAGCCTTGCGCAGGGCGTCGTTCTTGGCGTCGGCTGTTTCTATTGCTGCCTCGGCCTTGGCGCCAGCATGGCCAAACTGGACCTGCCCTGGAAGGACCTTCGCGCAGGTTCCGGTAACCCACATAACTAGTGGTTTGCTTAGGCGCCCGTCCTTGACCGCGTTGGCGATATCATACTCTGCTGTTCCTCCCAATTCTCCTAAGCAGACCATCATCTTGATATCCGGATTTTTCTCGTAGCGTAGCAGATGATCAAGAAGTGTTGAGCAGGGGAAAGCATCTCCACCGATCGCCACTCCCTCGTTTAGTCCGTCCGTATTGCGCGCGATAACATTATACGCTTCATTTGAAAGACCTCCGGAAACAGATACAAAGCCAACTGACCCTGGGCGATAGAGTTTGGCTTCGCGGATGTTCTGCATTGTTCCCGCAGCGTTTCCGATCTTGAAAGCACCCGCCTTTACCCCACCAACTGTCGCCGGACCGATAACCCATTTCCCTTTCTCTTTGGCAGTTGCGGCCAAGATTCGCTCCTGGCGTTCGGGGACACCTTCGGCAATGACGATAACGGTGCGGATGGAATCAGTATTGAGCGCTTCCATAGTAACATCGTACGCCGAACGTTGTGAGGCGAAGTTAACCATTACATCTGCTGTTGGATAACGAGAGGCTGCCTGTGTAATGCTTGTGATGCGCGGGATACGGATCTCTTTGGTCCCCCAGAAGAAAAGCTCGAATCCACCGCGCTCTGGGGTAATCATTGCCACAACACTGGGCTCATCCTTGCGGCACATGAAGTCAAAATCGAGCATCCTTTGCGCTGCTGCAGTTTGTCCCCCGTAAATGAAGGCTTTGGTATCTTTGGTAAACAGCTCGTAGTCTTTCATCGGCTAACCTCCTTAAGAGCGAGGGAAACGATACGTGTCATATGGGTTTCAGGGCCGTATACCTCAAGCGGTATTTCGATTCGCTCACCGAGTTTGCGCATGTTCTCTAGGCCTTGTTTGTAGTTTGGGCCACCACGGCGTACATAAATCTGTACTCTGTTCTCTTGCAGCTTGCTCTTGTACTGTTCAAGCGCCCTTGTTATTCCCGTGAATGTCTTGGCGACATCAGTGAAGTTGGCAATTCCACCACCGATCAACAGATACTTGGGGCGGCCGTGTGGGTCGGGCGTTCTTGTCATGAGATCAAGAACGGTCTTGGTGTATTCGTAGGTTAGTTCGGTTGTTGGGTTGCCGCTATACTCGCCATAGTTGGCAAGTTCGTTTCCGAAACCCAGATCAACAACTGTGTCCGCGTAAATGACACTTGCCCCACCCCCAGCGACAAGTGTCCACACACGTCCATTCGGGTTGAGCATTGTTAGTTTGAGAGAAGCGCCTGTTTTTTCATCTAAGCTAGCGATGTAGGCTTCTTCCTTGGTGTTGCTGCTGCCAAATGGCTTGGGAAACTCAACCTCGCGCCATTTCTTGGCGCACTGAAACGCGGCAGTGTCATCTAGTTTGGCTACGGTGTCGAGGGGGACAATTGTTTCGCCAAGGAAGGTAATTGGGTTGAATTCAAGGTAGGCAAAATGGAAGTCGCAATAGATCCGGTATAGAACCTTTATGAATTCCGACAAGGCCCCCTTGTTAGCAATGTCAGGGAGATGAGAGGCGATATCAACCTTTGCCGGGTCTGCTAATACTGGAACTCTGATTGTAACCACTGAATCCCATACTTCTTCAATGTCGACCCCGCCCTTGGTGGAGAAGTGGATAACATCTGCTTCTCGTTCTGACGTGAATGCCAGGTAATACTCTTTGTCGTGTGGAACAAATGGTTCCACCAGGAAGTGGGTCAAGGTTCCAGATGTTTCCCCGCTTGTTTGTTTGATAGTGATCTGTCTGTTCATTTGCTTCGCAATCCATGCTTGCGCTTGGTCATAATCGACGTTGATAAGTAGCAGGTTGTTCTTTCCTCTTTTTCCAAACAACTGGTCGGGCTTTACAACAAGGCGCTGATCCTTTAGCCACGGGTGCTCATTTGGTAGTGCTGCGAGGTCCGTTTCCGGCGACACTAGAACAAGCTCATCGTTAAAGCGCAGCTTATTTCCTGAAATCTCTGGGATTGCCTTTGCCAAGAGACGCTTTGCGTCGTATTCACGTATTCCCTTTTGAGCCATCAGTTATTCACCTTCTTGCATATTGCCGATGATTTCGTCACCAAACTGGGAGCAGGAGAGCAGTGTTGCTCCC
>DAOVAR010000067.1 GCA_030670905.1 Candidatus Bipolaricaulota bacterium | reverse complement strand
GCTCGCGGCGATGGGGTATCGTAGAATTCATCGATAGTATCTTCAAGGGCGGAGGAGCTGCCCGTACAATGCTAAGGAGAAGATGGTTATATCTATGCAAAACATTGATAACAGAGAAAAGCGTGCAATATGCGGGATCTGTGCAGCCGGATGTTGGGTAATAGTCACTTACGATGACGATGGGAAAATCAAGAGTGTCCGGGCAGATGAAACATTGAGTCTGGGGGTAATTTGCAAAGTCGGGGAGCAATCAGGCGACATTGTGTACTCCAAGGATCGCCTCGTTTATCCGATGAGGCGTAAGGGGCCCAAGGGAACATACGATTTTGAGCCAATCACTTGGGACGAAGCCCATGAAACGATTGTAGACAAACTCTATACCATAAGGGCTGAATCTGGGCCAGAGGCAACCGCGATCTATACTGGCAGTGGAAGCTTTGAATTGGCATTCTGTGACCTATATACGCCAGCAGGCGTGGCAGTTTCCTCTGCGGCGAGCGTTCTATTCCCATTTGGATCGCCTAATACCCTCGGAGTTGGTGCTCTCTGTTACGTATCATTTGCAATGATAGCGCCTCATGTGACGATGGGAAGCATGTTCATCAATATGTTCTCGGACATAGAGAACGCCAAACTCGTTGTGATCTGGGGCAAGAATCCTGCGGCACACTGTCCACCTCACGACTTCAAAAAGATTGAGGAGGCACATAAGCGAGGTGCCCGTATCGTGGTAATAGACCCCCGGAGAACGGTGATGGCCAAATACTCCAATGCGGAATGGATACCAATTCGACCGGGCACGGACGCGGCTCTTGCTCTCGGGTTGTGCAACGTAATTATCGAAGAGGAATTGTACGATGAGGATTTTGCCAACAACTGGACGGTGGGTTTCGACGAGCTTAACAGGTATGTTCAGCATCTTCGACCGGAGGTTGTAGAAGGCATTACTGGCGTTCCTGCTGAGACAGTCAGGTCTCTGGCAAGGAGAATTGCAACGACCGACGGTGTTGCTCCCGTCATGTACAGCGGACTCGAATACAGTGATGGAGCGGTTCAAGCAATCCGCGCGACAATGGTACTGTGGGCCCTTGCGGGCCAGCTTGATGTCCCTGGCGGATGGTGTTTCCGCATGGCTGAGAACAAATTCCCTATCAATCGCGAAGGGCTCGTACCTAATCCAGACGTGCGAAAAGCGGCTGGGTACAATAACTTTCCGCTTTATACAAAATATCGCGGAGAGTTTCATGCCAACATCCTCCCCGAGGCAGTGCTTAAGAAGAAACCTTACCCTATTCGACTGCTTATCAGCTTGGGGGCGTCGATCATCACATCTTGGCCACAATCAAGTATCTGGCGAAGGACTTTGGAAGCGCTTGATTTCTTCGTTTGTATAGACCGTCAGCTCACAGCAGATGCAGCTTACGCTGACATAGTGCTTCCTGCAACAACCTACTACGAAACCCAATCCTATATGGTGTATGGCTCAATCTTCAGGATCAGGGAAAAGGTTATAGAACCAGTCGGCGAGGCGAGGAGTGATGCTCTCATCCTATCGGAGCTAGCTCGACGACTTGGCTATGGCTATTTGTATCCGCAAACGGAAGAGGAGATCCTTGCCAGAGCGCTCAAAGGCTCTGGCTTCACTCCGGAAGACGTCCGCGCTGCGGGCGGAATAGTACAGATTCCTACAGTTATGATGCAATACAAGAAGTGGGGAAAGGGATTGCTACGCTCAGATGGGCACCCCGGTTTTGAAACGCCATCGGGGAAGTTTGAGATCGCTTCTTCGATCCTCGAGGAGCATGGATATGACGCGCTGCCGATTTACGTTGAACCAGGAGAAGGCCCTCTTTCCCAACCGGAGCTCGCAAAAAAATTCCCTCTTGTTTTCAACTCTGGGGCTCGCGCAAACGTAGACTTGCATGCGCTGCATCACAGCATCCCGGCTTTATTGAGCGAAAAGCCTATGCCCACTGTGATGATTAATACGCTAGATGCTCAGGAGCGCAGCATCGAAGACGGTGACTTTGTCCACATAAAAACGAAGCGGGGACAGGTCGGAATGTACGCCGTTGTGACCGATGACATTGTACGCGGTGCCATAGAGGCTAGTGGAATGGGCGGTGGGGCTCTGGGCCCCAAAGCGTGGCGTGATGCTTGCATAAACGAACTCACTGATCTTCAACGTTACGATCCAATTTCCGGCTTTCCTGTGTACAAAGCCTTACTTTGCGACGTGGTCAAAGTGTCAAATGGCGACAGAGCCAATATTGTGGGGGCAGGAGAGTATGAGCTTGATGATACTATCGAAGAGCAGGAAACGGGTCATCGAATACACCTCGATCATAATGCCACCACTCCTGTAGATCAGGCGGTTAAGGAAGTCATGTTCGAGTACATGGAGTGTTATGGGAATCCTTCCAGCATATATGCGGCGGGGAAGCAGGCTCGTTCAGCAATTGAAACAGCTCGCAGAAGCGTGTCTGCATTAATAAATTGCACAGCACGGCGCATAATCTTCACCGGTGGTGGGTCAGAGGCAAATAACCTTGCTATAAAGGGAATCGCCTTCGCGAATGGCGGTCAAAAGAATCATATCATCACCAGCGCTATAGAGCATCCGTCAGTGCTGAATGCCTGCCGGTGGCTCGAAAAACACGGGTTTTCAATCACATTTTTACCTGTAGATGCAGAAGGACGAGTGAATCCCGATGCCCTGAAAGCAGCGATTACGGACAAGACTTGCCTGGTTAGCGTCATGCTAGCCAACAACGAGACGGGTTCAATTCAGCCCATTGCGGAGCTGACTGACATAGCAAAAGAACGGGGCGTGCTCTTCCACACCGATGGTGTGCAGGCGGTTGGCAAGATTCCGATAGCTATTAATGAGCTTGGAGTAGATTTGCTAACAATGTCAGGACATAAATTCTACGGCCCGAAGGGAATCGGTGCCTTATATGTACGAAAAGGTGTTACGCTGGATGCCCTGGTGAGCGGGGGTCATCAGGAAATGGGATTGCGGGCCGGGACCGAGAATGTTCCGGGGATAGTCGCATTTGGAAAGGCCGCTGAACTTGCTGTCGACCATCTTCCCCAGATGGATCGGGTGAGGGAATTGCGTGAAAGGTTGGAGGCCGGTATTCGAGGTGTGATATCTGGTGTGAAACTGAATGGTCATAGGGATCAAAGGTTATCTAACACTCTGAACCTAACCTTACCGGGTGTACGGGGAGAGTCACTTGTTATCGCTCTTGATCAGAAGGGCATTGCTGTTTCATCGGGGTCTGCCTGCCGTGCCGACCAACCCGAACCGTCTCACGCTTTGATAGCAATGGGTCTTACTGACGAAGAGGCTCACTGCGCTGTACGCTTCTCGCTCGGAATCAAGAACACTGTAGATGAAATTGATCGCACGGTTTCAGCAATTGACCAGATAGTTCGCGATAACAAAGACGTCATACGGTTTGTATCATGTCGCTAGGTCCGGGAGAAGAGGCTTGATGAAGGGAGGATTGTGAACATGCATCGGGCAATGACGGTCGATTCCACCAAATCACGACCTCGACTGCTGGGGATGTTAAACTACCTGGATGGCAAATATCAGCATGATATTGCCAGGGATGCCCGACAAGGGCTGGCAGCTTCGCAAAAGTACATACCGTGTAAGTACTTCTATGACGCTCGCGGCTCAAAACTCTTTGAAGATATTTGCCGCCTTCCTGAGTATTACGTAACACGCACTGAGCTATCCATCTTAAAAGAGATTGCTCCTGGAATAATGGGGACATTTACCCACAAAGACCTTGTAGAGCTTGGTTCCGGTGCCAATCAAAAAATACGGATACTATTGGATGCAGCCGGGGAATCTAATAGGGCCACCATACGCTACATCCCGGTGGATATAAGCGAGTCAGCAGTAATAGAAGCTTCGGAGGACCTGCTTGAGCGTTATCCAGGATTACGAATACTAGGAGTAGTAGCTGATTTCACATACCAGTTGGACGTAGTTCCGACAGAGCGTCCACTAATGTTCTGTTTTCTGGGGAGCACTATAGGTAACATGAGTGAAGACGAAAGTATCTCATTCCTGCACTCTGTATCCGAGAATATGAAACCGGCTGATAGACTCTTAGTCGGCTTTGACATGGTCAAATCTAGGAGAACCATGGAAGCTGCATACAATGATTCCAGAGGCGTTACCGCTGAATTCAACAAGAATGTACTAGAAGTGCTGAATAATGAATTGAACGCAAACTTCGATCCGTCACATTTTGACCATCTGGCCTTCTTCAATGAGGCCAACAGCCGAATTGAAGTGCATTTGAGGGCTAATCGCGACGTTTCAGTGAGGCTTGAATCAATTGATATGGAAGTAGAATTCAAGCAAGGCGAAACCATACATACGGAGAACTCAAGGAAATTCACTAGCAAGAGCATTGAAGATATGGCCAACCACGCGGGGTTATATCTCCAGAACTGGTATACGGACCCTAATGGCTGGTTTTCCCTCGTAGTGATGGGGCTCAATCCCCTCATCACTCCCCAGATGTTATAACTTCTAGTCCGAGTCGCAAACGATCCAAATCTTATCAGCATTGAAGCCACTGATATATAGGGCTTGCGAAGACAAGAATTAAAGAAACAGCACCCGTATCCCCTTCGGGAGCCCAGCGCGAGTACACTGCTGCTGTTGTCCGACCTTGGAGACTATCCTACGGAACTGGAGGCTTCCAATCAGCCCTTGCCTTTCAACAGACCGCGCAGATAGGCCACCTGGCCTGCATGTTGGAGGTCGTCGCTCATGATGCTGACCAGGCGCACTCCTACTGTTGGCAGAGGCTGGAACCACGGTTCATTGAGTTCCCGATCAAGATCTGCCAGCGAGAGGGTGGCAATGTAACGCTTCGTTCGCTCGAGAACTGCG
>DAOVAR010000002.1 GCA_030670905.1 Candidatus Bipolaricaulota bacterium | reverse complement strand
TCTATTCACTACTTCCCCAGAGCGCACTCACTGGCAGGGCATAAAGGCCTGAGCCGAAAGGAATGGGTTGATCACCGGTATAGAGAATGATCCCGCGCAGAAAGCGTTTACCCAACAAACCGCTGAGGTACTTCAACCCCTTAAAGTCGTGCGCTTTGACCGTTGATGAAGCCTTGACTTCAATCCCCACAACCTCGCCGGCACGGTTCTCCAACACTATATCGACTTCCTGCCCTTTCCGCGTGCGAAAGTGGAAGAACTGGGGTTGAATCTCACTCCAGATGGCTTGCTTTCTTAGTTCCATGATGACGAAGTTCTCCAGCAGGGGCCCAAATGCAACTGAATCGGACTTGATTCGCTGCTCGTCCAGCCCTGTTAGGTAAGCTAGCAACCCGGTGTCATTCAGGACCAACTTGCGTGACCGAATAAGCCGTTTCCCCAGGTTAGCCGACCAAGCAGGCAGAGGCTGAGAGATGAACGTTATTTCAAACAGAGCCATGTAACGCTTTACGGTACTCTGCGGTAGGCCGAGGCTGTTCGAGATCTCGGTGTAGTTCATCAGCGAACAAGCACGAGCCGCCAACAAGGAAAGCAAGCGGGGCATCACGACAAGGTGTTCTATATTCGCCAAATCTCGCACCTCACGTTGGACGATGGTGGTAACATACGACCGGAACCAGGCACTGCGCCTTCTTGCGGATAGCTTCCCTGTCACCTCAGGATACCCACCAGTCACTACCCGCTGGATAAGCTCGGACCGGGCAAGATCGCCAGCGGGGAATTGGGGTAATCTGTTTGCGAATATCAGATCGATAAACTCTTCCCTTTGTCTCTCCAACTCACCTTGCGAGAAGGGCCAAAGAGTCAGGATCTCCATTCGGCCAGCAAGGGATTCTGACAACTTAGGAAGGAGTAACGGGTTGGCCGACCCAGTCAATAAGAAACGACCGGGTAAGCGCTGGCGATCGACCGCAACCTTGATGGCTAAGAATAGTTCGGGAGCTCGTTGCACCTCATCGAGAACCAGAGGACGATCGAGGTCCGCTAAGAATCCTGTGGGGTCACTGCGCGCTGCAGCAAGCACTGCGGCATCATCGAGAGTGATATAGTGTGCTGGATGTACTTCCTCTGCCAACCATTGCGCCAATGTGCTCTTACCCGTCTGTCTCGCACCGGTGAGCAAAACGACTGGTGTGTCCGATAGTGCTTCCAGGATAGCTGGCGTGATGCTCCGAGGGATCATGACCAGATTATAGCAAGTAACGAGGTGCGTTTCAACCAACAAGTGGTGGATTAGCACCCACTCAGTGGTTAATTAGCCCGAAGAAGAGCCCTCAAAGAGGGAAGAAGTCGAGCGCAAGACCCAACGCTACGAACGGTCCGCATATTCTTGTGTTCAACTGATAACCGATAACTGTCTACTGATAACTGCTTTTCTTCCTAATACCTGGTACCTAGTACCTGCCTTCAGTTTAACGTTGGACACCCCAGTGCAATAGAATTGCACGGGGCAAGCAGGTTCCGACGCTACGAACGGTCTGATAACCGATAACTGATAACTTTCTTTGCTGATAACTAGAAACTGCCTCTCTTCCTGATACCCGCATCAATCAGCGTCCATCAGTGTTAATCAGTGGTTCAGGAAATAGGGTCTATGTCCCTCGAAGTCACACACGATGTGCACTATTCCTGTTTGCTGTTGGCGCAGGCTGCCCCCCCCTCAAGTAGATACCCCGGTTCACAGAGCCCTAGCCGTTATCGGGAAGATACAATGGTAGACCCCATTAGCGCGCTTTCTGATGAATCGATCATGAAGAGTCACAACAACCTCCTTTGGCCAGGGAGATCATGGTCACTTGTTGCCTTAAAGCGTCGCGATACTCTGCTCTCAGGACCGTGTCTCTCTAGCCTTTGCTGCCCGAGTAGCGGAGGTAAAGAGAGAGGTCGATCAGGACCATCACCAGGTTTAACGCGTAGAGAAAGATCACCCAGTTGGGGTTGTTGACCGCTTTGTGGATGATTCCACTCGTGTATCCAAGCGAGATTAGGATCATAAACCAAGGACTCTTTCCCAGTACCTCCTTTGTCCTCAAGGCCTTGGCGATCGATACTGGCCAACTTACACCAAAGCAGATTAGCATCGTTGCCTCAAAAAAGCTCATCGGTTGCTCCTTTCATACCCGTTTTGAATCTGATCGATCGCTGGGTTGTCTGTGTTTGAGATATCATCCTCGCATCGTAGGTGATTGTAAAGGATGACACAGGATGGATCATTAGAGGTCTTGGAGATCACGGGATCTACCATCTGTGAATTATGTCGTTGTTTTCCTCCGCGCCCTCTGCGTCCTCTGCGGTTAGGCAGTTATCAGGAATCAGTTGTCAGCAAACAGCGGTCAGCAATCAGCTCGCGATTCCTTACTCAACCAATCAACTATTCAACTCGCCTCTTCTCGACTCTTGACCGCTTTTATGCCTTTTCCCTTAGTCCATACTCCATAATCCTTAATCCTGTGTTTCTCACTCATCACTCATTACCCATTACTCATCACGGTTTTTGGGCCTTTCCCATTCAACCACTTGATCATTTCCCCATTTAACTGCTCTACCGTTTCTTGGACATACGGTACGCAGCTTGGGCTTAGGTGATAATGCTTGTACAATACCCATTACTTGCATTAGATTGACTTCCGAAGCAGAAGAGCGTTGCGAATCTTCGCCCCAAAAGATGGAGGGATAATGTCTAAGCAGAAGAAACGGCACATCACCGCAGAAGATCTCTACGAGTTCAATCTGATCTCTGAACCACAGGTTTCACCGGACGGAAAGCTCGCCATTTTCTGCCTGCGCCGAGCGGATAAGGAAACAGAGAAGGTGCACTCAAATCTATGGCTTGTGCCAACCAGCGGCAGGCCAGCCCGCCAATTCACATATGGAAGTCAGTCGGATACTCATCCTCGCTTTTCGCCTGATGGCTCGCGAATCGCCTTTCTGTCTAACCGTGATGATGAGAAACAGCTACAGATCTACTTGATGCCGCTCAAAGGCGGAGAAGCGCGCCCAATAACTGACCTCAAGGGAACGATCAAGTCATTGGAGTGGTCCCCGGATGGCACAAAACTGTTACTCCAATTCCGCAAGAAAGATGCGGAAGAAATCATCCGAGAGGCCGATGAAAAAAAGAAGGAATTAGGGATTGTATACCGCCAGATAACACGAGTGTTCTTCAAGGAAGATGGGGTCGGATTCCTACCAAGGGGTCGATGGCATGCCCTATGTGTGGACGTAGAATCAGAGAAAATACAGCAGTTCACAGACGACGATACTTACGACACACTAGATCCTCATTGGTCGCCTGATGGCTCGCATATTGCCTTCTGCTCAAATCACAAGAAGGACCCAGATCTAGATCCAGACGCCATTGATCTTTATGTGTTCTCAGTAAAGGAGGGGACAACCCGAAGGATTGAAACGCCGGTAGGACCAAAAGGAAATCCTACCTTTTCCCCAGACGGCGGCCTCATAGCCTACTACGGCCACAAAGGAAAAGGGCAGAGTTGGAAGGAAACCCGGTTGTGGGTTATCCCGGCAAGCGGCGATGGTGAGGCACTCAATCTAACCAAAGACTACGACTTTGATGTATCGAGTTGGACGATTAACGACATGGGAGATTTACCCCAAGTAGCGCCCATATGGTCAAGTGATGGAAAGAGAATCTATTTTCAGGTAGCGCATCACGGCAATACGGTACTAAAGTCAGTATCCTTGAAAGGAGAAGTAGCTGATATCGTCAGCGACGAAGGCGTGGTTGGCAGGTTCACATTTGATAGCAAACAGCAACGATTGCTCTACTTTCACGCAAACATGCAAGACACGGGGCAGGTATACCTTCGCGAACTGGCCACAAACCGCTCACGGGTACTCACACACGCCAATAAAGACCTATTGAACGAACTCGACCTCGGCAAGATAGAAGAAGTATGGTTTAAAGGCGCTAGTGGAAATGATCTACAAGGATGGATCTTAACTCCACCAAGGTTTGACCCGGCAAAGAAATACCCATCTATCCTGGAAATCCATGGCGGACCATTAGTACAGTATGGAAACTTCTTTATGCACGAGTTCTACTACTTAGCAGCCCAAGGCTACGTCGTCTATTTTTGCAACCCTCGCGGCGGACAGGGATATGGTGAGCAACACGCTAAAGCTATTCACAACAATTGGGGAACAGCCGATTACGAAGATGTAATGGCATGGGCTGATTACGTGGAGAAGAAGCCATATATTGATAGTAGCAGAATGGGTGTCACCGGCGGGAGCTACGGCGGGTACATGACCAATTGGATCATTGGCCACACCAACCGATTTAGCGCGGCAGTGACACAACGTAGTGTTAGTAACCTAATTAGCATGTATGGTTCCAGTGATTTCAATTGGGCCTTCCAGGAAGAGTTCAGTGGCTTACCTCCATGGGAAGACTTGGAGAATTACTGGCGACAATCGCCGATGAAGTACATCGGCAATGTAACCACTCCTACGCTAGTAATCCACAGTGAGCAAGACCTACGTTGTGCTATTGAACAGGATGAACAGGTATTTGTCGCACTAAAACGACTCGGCGTCGATACGGAGATGATACGTTTCCCCGACGAACCACATGGGCTTTCACGTAACGGGCGCACCGACCGCCGCGTTGCAAGGTTAGAAAACATATGTCGTTGGTTCGACCGCTACTTGAAAAGGGATTCTAACGGGATCCTGTAAGAAGTTGTCTCTAACGTCGGACACAGGTTCCGACGCTACGAACGGTCTACGTATTCTTGCTGCGTTACCCTTAACGTCGGGCGCAAGACCCGACGCTACACACAATCTAACAACTGATAACTGCCTTTCTTCCTGACTGCTGCTTTTCCCAATCAACTATTCAACCAATCAACTACTCAACTGTTTTCCTCTGCGATCTCTGCAGTTAAAGCTCTCGTTTCTTGAGTAAGAGGAACTTACACAGCAGCCTGTCTTGTACTATAGATCGTATACCTTGCCCGACTGCGTGAAGAGAAGTTTGAGGCGAAGTTGTGCTGGCTCAATCCCCAGAATTTGAGATAAGGCCTTTCCGTAAAGTATCAATTGTGGACGATAGAGTTTGACTGCATTGTGCAGCATAGCGGGATCTGCAACGATATCACTCTTGTAATCCACAATTGTTGCAGTTAATGGATGGTCAAGCTTGTCTCGCACAATCGTTACACGATCAAAAACACCGCTCACCCACTGATCGTCAACAATGATCTCAAATGGTCTCTCGCGCCACAATTCGACATTACCCTTAGGCCGTGACAAAGCTCGCTGAACATCGGCGCAGAAAAGCGCGAACCGGAATTGCTTGATAACCCTCTGCTTCATGTCCCCGGCAAGCGATGAATTCCTCTTCCATTGCCCAATCACCACCTCGATATCTGTGCTATCAGCCCACATGACCTTCTCAAAGAGTTTGTGAATCGCGCTGCCAAAATCCTGGCTGTCATAAGTGTTGCGATCAAAGAACAACGCGCCACTCTGCCTCACCCTTGTCATCCTCGCTGGTAGCACATGAGCAAACCGCCGCCTAAGCGAAGGTTGCTTACAGAAATCCTTTGTCAGTTCAAGTTGCTCGGCTCTGGAAGTAGACTTTCTCGCGGCAGAAACATTCTTGTACCAGTCTCGTTCTCCTGCTTCATAGAGACAAATAAATTCATTGTGGTCGATCCTAACCCGAGGCCCATCAACTGGCTTTGGGTCTCCCACCAGCTGTAATTTCAGGAAGGCATCAGTAGCTACGACCTGTGCTGTTTTTCCGGGAAAACTTGTAATCATATATAGGGCTTGTCTGGCCCGAGTCAAGGCCACATACAATACACAAAGCTCATCAAAACAGCTGGCCTCATCATAGGCTTGTGCCTGAGAGCTAAGCACGGGGTCAGCGCTAGCAACGAGCCTACGTGGCATCTCTAATCCCCACAGGGGTCGGTTGGTATCAAGGGAACGAGCAATAATAAAATCAATCTTGCCGCCTCCGGCTAGGTTCCTCCCGTGCAATTCAGGCAGGATAACAATGTCAAACCCCAGTCCCTTGGATTGGTGTATTGTCATAACACGCACAGCATTCGCCGCGGCTAGTTCGTCAATCTTGTAGCTCTCAACAAAGCGACAAAAGGCATCGCAGTCGCGATTGCCGGTTTCATCAAACTCACCTGCGGCATCGATAAGGTTTCTTAACATACTCTTGCCAAAATCGTCAAGCGGATGCATTCCCTGCAGTCGAGCGCCCCAGTTCCGGATGAACGCTTGAAATCCGAACGTCTGTATCTCTCGCAGCAATACCAGTGACAGGTTATCCCTGCTCAGTTGTTCTCGCGCGAAATACCTGCACAAGGGGCTCATTTCCAGATGTCGCCAGGCAAAGATATCCCCTGGATGTGCAGCAAGCCTCAACAATGAGAGAAACACTGAAACAACGCAATTATCCTTGATTGTGGCCTTCCCTTCATGAACAATGTTCATACCTGAGCATGTACGACGGAGAAAGTCCACGATTCTCTTGCCAGTCTCATTGGTACGCACAAGGATTCCCACTGAGAGCCCTCGAGCTAACGGGCTGATCTCGTTTAGTAGATGAGCCACAAGTTGATACCGGTCACGAGCGGTCGGTTTGGCTCCTTCCTTGTCACATGGTGGTTCCAAGAGCGCGACATGCCCGTGTTTGGGAACAACGCCTTGCTGGCTCCTGTGGTCTTTCCACGTCTTCTTCCACTCCCTTATCGTATTCTTTGGCAATATGTCTTCCGGTAGATCCCCAAACACGGCATTGACCGTATCGATAATCGGCTCACAAGAACGAAAGGAGGTACTGAGCGGCTTTAGCGCGATATGCCCATTGTATTGCTCAAGAATCTTGCCAAAAAGCTGGGCGTTGCCTCCACGCCAGCCATAGATAGCCTGCTTAACATCGCCGACGTAGAAGAAACTACGCTGACCGCTAACATCTTGCAGAATCTCATCGGCAAGGTTACGGAGTACCTCCCACTGCAAGCTACTTGTATCCTGGAACTCATCCAACAACCAATGGTCCAGCTTACAATCAATGCGGTAATCGATGTACAAGCGCGCATCTTCATTGGACATCCGACTGAGCAAGGCGCCGCCGCTATAACGATTGGCCTCAGTCAACAGATACTGAGCATCGTCAAATGTAAGCTTGCCGCGACGATGAATCATGACATCGTAGAATTGTTCATACTGATCAAGAATCTGGTAGATGCCACGGGTCTTGTTGAGCGCAGTATTGAGCTCAGTCTTCATCACATGACTAACCAACACAAGGGCCAGCTCACATTGTCGCTGTGACAATTCGCAAGCCATTCTGTTGATCGGGATACTGGCACTCCCTTTTCGCAAGTCATTCAGCTTATGAATAAGTTTCTCGAATAGGTACTCGATATCCCGGGTCCATGGTGAACTAGGCCGGAACTGCGCTGCAGCATCAATAAAGGTATGCCAGCGCCCCATAACGCTCTCCGAAAGCTTGTCTTCCAGCAATGAGATCTCCAGCTCCGAGGCGGCATCATTAACGTCGGTGAGGCTTACCAGCCATGGCGATCCGTCAGGCCAGATTGCGTTTTCATTGCCCCATAGATCTCTCACGGGCAAGATCTGGTAACAATTCCTGAATCTACCGATGATGGTAGCTAGATTGCGTTCAAGGCCTTTCTCCTCCTGGCCAAAGGTTGCCTGTTTGAAGGCTTGCAGAAATTCGCGTTGTGTACTTCGATCCACATGACGGTGATCGAAAATACTGCGCAGTATTTCCTCACGCGCCTCCCTTGCCTCAGCCCCATCGTTGTCCAGCACCTGAAAGTCAGAAGAAATACCAAGTTCCATCGGAAAGGTACTTACAATACCGACTATGAAGCTGTCCAGGGTACTAATATGCAGGCGATGGGAATTATCCAACAGGTCTCTAAGTAGACCAAGAAAATCACCCTGACTGCTCCCTGTTTCGATTCGTCTCCCCATTCGCTGAGCATGTTCTGGGGAACTGATCGCTTCACATAGATACCTTGCGATCGACTCAAAGATCTCACCGGCCGCCTTTCTAGAAAAGGTTAGCGCAATGATCCGATCTGGGGGGACCCCGCCAGCCAAGAGCCGTATGTACCGATGGGCAAGCTGAAAGGTCTTGCCCGAACCGGCAGATGCGGCAATAGCGATGTGGTTGATTTTGCCTTGTGTCATGTTGCCTGCTTCTCCAAGAACTCTTTGAAAGCACGCACATTCACACAGTCGCCAATCTCGGCATGGAATAGGCTTGCGAACCGATCATACTCAACTTTCAGCGCTGGTGGCCAGAACCTGTGGTGTCTTATATCTTCGACAACACCCTCAGCGCATATCCTTGCTGCTTGCAAAAGCTCATCGTCAAGACTGTCCCAAAAAACCATCCTGGTATCCTTTATGGCTTTTGGCAGATTGAAGTAGCCTACCTGCATCCCGCCTCGGAATTCCCCATTTGGAAGCAACAGTTCATAAAGAGGCAACTGAAGGTCAAGCCAACGCTTCTCTCCCTTGCCAACCTTAACCTTGGCGTAGTCTCTTACCACAGACGAAAGAGGACCAAGATGGGCTTTCTCCGGCACCTGTGATTGGTCTGAAGTCTTGTAATCTATAATTCTTATGCGGCCTGTCTTACGGTGTTGATCGATCCGATCAATTCGTCCTCGGACGGCCACGCCACCAAATTGTCCTTCGATCTCCATCTCAGATTCCAGAATTTCCCACCCATCTGCGACCAGCTCGCCCTGAACGTGCGCTGCGGCGTTAAGGCGCTGTTTTGCCGCCTCAAGCTGGATCTCCACCTGTAATGGCGGTGTTGGCCCAAAGCGTTTCACAACCCAGTTCTTGGCTTGGGTACAAAGAAAGTTACTTAGCCGCCGGCTATTTTCACAATTGCGCATCTCAGCGCTCTTGCCCATCTTGTGAAGCGCTTCATGCACCAATAGGCCAAAATCTAGCGGATCCATCTCTCGCTTTTCTTTTGGTTCTTCCATTTCAAGGATGCGGCTCAGGTAAAAACGGAAAGGACATTGCAAGTAATCTTTGAATCTACTAACCGGCAACTCTTCTAACCGCATGCGGTCACTCGAGACGTCGGCTGGGGGAGTAACATCGAGCAAGAAACTGACCGTTGATGGATGACTGGCTCGCTTCTCCTCGGGTACGGTGAGAAGTCGTTGCGCCCGTTCAGGCAAAGCCTCATCGGCGCAATGGAAAAACAAGCGCGATGGTTTCAATGGGTCACCTGTATTGCTTCGCTTGCCAGCGATAAAACAAGCACGGCCCTTTTCTCTCCGCGACTCGATGAGTTCAGTCATCAAGTAGACATCCCTTGCCAGCCGATCTTCATCATGTCGCAGCCCCAGTTCATTTCGAAGCGAATCCGGCAGGAACACGTCACTCGGCTGACTATCGGGGACTAATCCATCGTTCATCCCCGTGACTATCAGCAATGGAGCATCGTTCCAAGGTAATTCAAGCCATCCCTCCAGATCGATGACGGCATCACCTCTTTCTGGATAGTAAGACTGTTCTCCTAACCTGCTAAGCAACAGCTCAAATGCGCTCCTTTTCTTCAAACCAATTCCAGCAATGACCTCATCCACGAGCTGGTTAAGCGTGCCCTCAACCAGTCTTGCCACTGCTATGAACTCCTTATCTTCCGGATCGTTAGGATCGATGCTGCGCGCTTTGTATACAGCTTGCAGCAGTGAGCGCAGCGCACTGTCAAGTTCGTTATTCTCAAAGATGTCTAGCTGGTCTTGGACAAACGCGGTGGCCCTTCTAAGATCCGTAAACTGCTTGTTCTCTGTCTTATTGACTGACTCACAGAACAGACGATGCGTTACATCTTCCAGCGCTAAAGGCAGGTAACGGTTGCGAAAAACATCCAGGTCCTCCAATAGATTGCGTGGGGACACGTTACAACTCGCTTGCAGAAACCTGAGAACATCACTCTGCCGTAAGAAACCACTAAGAGCGGCATAGTTACTATCATTAGCAAGCATCCAGAACGCTTCGAGAAGCTGGTACACTGGATGCTCCCTAAGAGTCTTCCCTGCAGGATCAAACGTACTCAGTCCCTTATCAGCCAGATCAGCTGCCAGGAACGAGCTTACGCTACGATCTGGAACACCAAGAGCAACGTCATTTGGACCAAACCTACCAACCTCTGCAGCCAACACTTCCAGAACCTTACTACTCTGCAGGGTTGGGGAGCCTGTAAGGATGATATTTGCACTCGCATCAGGAATATCAATTTGAGCCTTTCGCCACTTTCCTGTAATAGGCCGCCCCCAACTATCAAAATGGTCATTCAGGTTTTCTGGGGCGTGCACCAAAACAATGATAGTAATCTGTTCCGCGAGATGCCCCAACGCTTGAAGCACAAGCGGTGTAGGATCAGGAACACCAGCTATGACTACTGTCTCGATTCTCTCTGGAAGCCTTGGTTTTTCGGCCTGTTGAATCATGAGTTCAAGAGGATCCAATCGGTCAAGTTCCCGAAGGCTCTCAAGATAGGCTCCCTCTAGCCTTGCCAAGTTCTTCCAGCGCTCTGGTTCCTGGACAAGGCTGCCAAGCTCTCTTTGCACATCCGCTATTTGATGTCCTCCATCAGCAAGCCTGCTACGCAACTCTTGAATCATATTGCCAGTATGCATCGCCCAGGCGAAATCCTGGGTCGGCGGGTAAGCAGAGAAAACTCCAGCGTATTCATTTGGATCAATCTCTAGCAACGTTTCAGCCCAGACCGCTCTTATCTCTGCCTGGTTCGCTACATGTGCCGGTGGGTTATCCGAATGTAATAGGAAAGTTGGGGTTACAACTTGAGGGGATAGTATCGCTGTCTGCCGAGCTGCACAATGTAACGCTAGCGCCCCCCTTAATCGTCTTCCTGCCTGACGTGTGGGGACAACGATTAGCTTGTTCTTCAGATCAGCTGAGCTTAAAGACGGCAAACGCAACAAGAAGGCACATACTTTTGTGGTTGCTGGTGCGTCCCAACCAAGGAAATACCGCTCTACCGACACGGGTTGTATGCCTCCATTGCACAATTTCTATTGCCGTATCTGACACGACGGCATTCAGCTAGCAATCAACCCTACTTAAATAAACGCAAAATCATGACAAATTCTTGCAGATCTCCCGCGAGATTTCAACCTAAGATCCAGAAAATGCTAGCCTCATGAATTAGCGCAGGTGTGCCCTTATGCGGAGACAGAGCGCTGATGGTCTCCCCCAAGAAGACCATATAATAAGTAGTAGCGGAAGGAAAAGAAAATGACGGAATGCAGGATTACCCAACTTCGAGCTAGCGGCGTTAGCAGCGAGGTACCAAGAAAGGTTCACTGAAAAGGGAGATCTGATGCTCCTTGGCTGTCACCTATCAATCGCGAATGGGTTCACCGGTGCACTTGCCGCCGCGGAAGAGCTTGGCATAAACGCTGTACAAATCTTCTCCCACAACGCTTCTTCGTGGCGAATGAAGGAGATCACCGATAAGGCGGCAGCCCTATTTCAAGAGCGACTTGCAGGCTCATCGGTAGAGTACATCGTCATTCACACAATGTACCTATTGAACCTGGCAAGCCCCGACATATTCCTCTTTGAACGCTCAATTGCCGCCTTAGAAGAGGAGATCAGGCGCGCAGGAATACTGAACATCGATCAGCTGGTCACACACCTCGGGGCGCACAAGGGGAGCGGGACAGAAGCAGGAATTGCCCGCATCATTACTGCACTCGACCGAGTTCTTGCCTCAGAGAGCTTCTCACGATACCCGAGTATAAGGCTTCTTCTTGAGGACACCGCTGGAGCTGGAACAACAATGGGAACAGGCTTCCCCGAGATCGGAGCGATCATTGATGGTCTCTCAGATGCAAGCCGCGTCGGGATCTGCCTTGATACCTGTCATGCCTTTGGTGCCGGTTATGAGCTACGCACACCGCAAGGGCTGGAACAGACACTTACTTCATTCGATCGGGAAATCGGTCTCAGCCGGCTAGAGCTCATTCACTTGAACGACTCCAAGTTCCCGCTTGGGTCCTGCCGTGACCGCCACGCCCACATCGGCCAAGGTGAAATTGGAGAGCGCGCCTTTTCCTTGATCGTCAACCACAATGCTCTTCGTGGCCTTCCATTCATCCTGGAAACCCCAAAAGAGATCGACGGGAAAGCTCATGCCGACCAAATGAACTTGAAGAAAACGCGATCCTTCCGTAAAGAATAGAAAGGAAAGATGAGGCCATATTATTGATTGCCCAAACATCTCTAAAGATTCGACGGAGGAGATGACTCATCGACAGTGCAAAGAGAAATCCCAGTGTAGGACCGCCTATCTCACGACGTATCGCTCGCTACTGTCTCCTCTCTTAGCCTCGTAATTCTTTGATTTCTAATCTCCTGTTTTGCTCTAACCGGAAAACCTATATAATTGCTGACTACCGACAGCAAGAAGGGGGAAAGAATGGCAAAATACAGGATTTCCTGGCTTCCAGGCGACGGCGTTGGCAGCGAGGTACTCGAAGCAGCAAGAATCGTACTAGACAAGGTTGGATTAGATGCCGAATACATTCACGGGGACGTGGGTTGGAAGTTCTGGAGAACAGAGGGAAACCCATTGCCAGAACGGACAATTAGCCTGTTGAAATCGACAAATGCCTGCATGTTTGGTGCGATCACCTCCAAGCCCAAGGATGAGGCCGCGGCAGAACTATCGCCTAAACTGCAAGGGAAGGGACTCAGCTACTCCAGCCCCATTGTGGCGCTGAGACAGCTGTTCAACCTACACACCAATCTGCGACCCTGCAAAGCCTACCCAGGGAACTCACTCAACCTACGTGATGACATCGATCTTGTCGTCTTTCGCGAGAATACCGAAGGGCTGTACGCTGGTATTGAGTTTCACCCCCTTCCGGAACAGGTGCGAGAAGCGCTCAATACCCATCCTAAGATGCGGCGATTCAATAACACAGCAAACGAAGACATAGCCGTATCGGTTCGTCTCTTCACCCGCGCAGCATGCCAAGCAATTGCCCGTGATGCCTTTGAATACGCCAAGAAACACGGTTATACCTCAGTTACAGTGGTGGAAAAACCAAACGTTATTCGTGAAACCTCGGGGTTGATGATCCGCGAGGCACATCGAATCGCGCGGGATTACCCTGAGATTACCCTGGGCAAAGCGAATATTGATGCAATGTGCATGTGGTTAGTGAAAAACCCTCAGAACTACAGCATCCTCGTCGCGACAAATCTTTTCGGAGACATCATATCTGACCTTGCAGCACAACTTGTAGGCGGGCTTGGATTTGCCTCTGCGGGGAACATAGGTGACAACTTCGCTTTATTCGAGCCAACACATGGCTCAGCTCCCAAGTACGCTGGACAGCACAAAGTCAATCCCATTGCAACAATCCGTGCTGCCAAGATGATGCTTGACTACCTCACTGAAAAAGAAAAGGCACAACAAGTTGAACACGCAATAGAATTTGTGATCGCTGAAGGGCGTGTTCGTACTTATGATATGGGCGGCAGTTCATCCACAATAGAGATGGCTGAGGCAATAGCTGCTGCTATCCAATAGGAGGTTAATATGGAATCAATCAGCCGCAGGATGGCACAATTTGCTGGCGCTCTCTCCTTTGAGGAAATCCCAAAGAAAGCGCAAAAAGAGGCAAAGCGTTTCCTTCTCGACAGTATCGGTTGCGCGCTTGCTGCGCTCAATAACACAGATATGCAGGCAGCCTACAGCTATATTCAAGCGCTCGGAGGAACGGCTCAAGCGTCCATCATCGGTCATGGAACCCACACCAACATGCCTAATGCTGCGCTCATGAATGCACTGCTTATCCGCGCCATGGATTACAACGACATCTATTGGAAGCAAGATCCCTCACATCCATCTGACATCATCTCGGCGGCCCTTGCTCCAGCAGAGTACCAAGGAGCGGGCGGGAAAGACCTGATCGTAGGAATTGTTATTGCCTACGAACTTGAAATGCGGATGTGTTTGGTTGCCAATCCAGGCATTCGTGAGGTTGGCTGGCACCATGCAACACTTACGCAATTTGTCAGCCCGCTGGTGGCCGGGCGGATGCTTGGCTTATCTGAGGACGAATTAGTGGCGGCGGTAGGAATAAGTGGATCGAGCCATTTTACCCTTGGAGGCGTCGTTGCTGGACAACTAACGAATATGAAGAACGCGGCCGACCCAATGGCAACGGAAGCAGGTGTCAGAGCAGCAATGCTAGCAAGAACCGGCTACTCCGGGCCAACAGAGGTATTTGAAGGAAAGGAAGGACTCTTTGAAGTACTCTCCAATGTAAAGTGGGATCCCGATACATTGTTCGACGAGCTTGGGAAGAGATTCCTCATTACCGAGTGCGGGTATAAGGCATTTCCCACCGAGGCTCTCACCCATCAGCCAATTACGGCAACCCTTGCGCTGGTAGAAGAACACAAGATCAATCCTCACAACGTAAGTGAAGTAATTGTGGAAACAACGACGCGGGGAGCAGACATCCTGTCCGATCCAAGCAAGTATAATCCAACGACAAAAGAAACCGCTGATCATTCTCTTCCTTACTGCATCGCAGTCGCAATAGCAAAGAAAAACGTCCTTCCATCCGATTTCGAAGATGCCGCGCTCAAGGACCCATCCGTGCGGGAACTCTTACCTAAGATAAAGGTTGTTGCCAACCCACAGATCGATAAGCTTTTCCCCAAAGTGAAACGAGCAATTGTGAGCATCAAGACCAAGAATTGGGAAACCTACAGCAAACAAGAAGACCATGCCAAGGGACGAGCAGAAAGGCCCTTATCAAACCAGGAGCTGATCGCTAAATTCCAGGCTAATGCTGAACAAGCATTGCCAGAGGATCAACTGAACGAACTTCTCCAAGCCACCCTTAAGATTGATGAATTCAGTGATTTGCATGACTACATGCCGCTGCTGTATCGGCAAGGTTGACGGAAGAGGCCACACTTTGCGCTGGATCTTCGGTTGTAAGAGAGGCTTATAGCTAGATAGTGTAGCCGAGAGGCAAGCCCTAGTAATCTAATGATGAGGCTCATTCTATATCGTATGTCAACACGGCTAGTAGCACCTGGCGTACGGCAGAAGGATGAGCCTCAACCGCTGAGAAGCGTTAATGGAGAGTGTTTTTCCTGCTTCCTTGGCACCTAGCGCAATAGTAGGTGCGAGTATTAGCGTAGCGGATTTCTGCTATCTTGGTTCCACAAACCAGACACGCCTGTCCGGTGCGTTTGTACACCCGCATGAAATCGCGAACTTCATCGGTAAACAAACTGTCTCCAATGCGAATGCGAATCTGCTCAATTGCATTCTCCAAGACCTTTGTTATCGATCGGCGCAACTGTTCTATCTCCATAGAACAAAGGGTATTCACATAGCGAACAGGAGAGATCTTGGCATCGAACAGGATTTCGTCAGCATAGGTACTACCGATCCCCGCGATCATCTGTTGATCGGTAAGAAGCCTCTTCGCCTGTCGACGACGCTTTGCCACCATATCATTTAGCGCAACTGTAGTAAGCGCGGAGCTGAGGGGTTCAATCCCCTGTTGTGCTATTCGCTTTACCTGTAGAGGATCTTTCACCATATGCACCTGCACTAGTTTGACTGGACCGTTTTCGACCAGCCGCAGATCCTTACCGTCTGAGAAGGCAACTATCAGGCTCGTAGCCTTAGTCGCCCGTGTGTTGCCGCGGCAAATGATCAACCGTCCAGCGGTCATAAGATGAATGACCATGTGCAAGTCTCTCCCAGCTGAAAGGACAAGGTGCTTCCCCCTACGAGAGACTTCACTAAACAAGTTACCATTCAATGCCTCAACTGGCACTCCTCCCATGCTTAGGACCCCTGGGCGCAATATACGTACCATGCCAATCTCACGACCAACGACCCGACGCTCCAAAACCTCCTTCAACACCTCCAGTTCAGGCAGTTCAGGCATATTTCTCCTCCAGCCGTCACTCTTGCTTCTTGATAGCAAACATGTTTAGTGAGGGCAAGTTGGCTTACATCCGCTATCTATTAAGTAAGCGACAAAGGCCAGATTGTAAAGGTTTCAATGAGAATGAAACGCCCACCAGCGACAATGATGAGATAGCGGTGACGCCACAATATGGGAGTGAGCAGCGTACTGACTAAGATCAGTCCGTCTCACGAAGTCTTACTACTGCCTCGGCTAGCTCGCGCACACGTTCCAAGTCAACCGGTGCGGTTGCTTCTCCTTCTTCCTTAAGAGCAGATCCAACGATGAACCCATCCGCTTCGCCGTAGGTAAACAGATTATCGATCCTTACCCCGCTTCCAACAAGTACTGACAGAGAAGTTGACTGTTTTGCCACTTGCAGATCCTCTGGCGCGGTTCGCTTTCCTGTGCCAATTCCAGAGACAACCAGCGCATCAGGTAGATTCCTCGCCGTGTCTAGTACCGCCTCTTCCACTGTGGACAGATGGGAAGCATGTTTCACTAGTATATCGGCAAGAATTTTGACATTGCAGCCAAGTCGTTTCCGTAGCTCCAGCAAGGCATGCGCCTCTCCTTCAATTGGCCCTTGATCGGTAAACGCAACCCCACAGTACACGTTTATCCGAAGAAACAGGGCTCCAGTAGCGGCAGCAATCGAGAGAGCCGCAAGCCCGTCGTTTCGAAGAACATTTACACCTATTGGAATACTTGCTCTTCTTACTACCTCTTGAACCACTACTGTCATCGCGGCAAACGTTTCCCTAGAAGCATATTTGGCAAACGGCGTATCACGAAGGTTCTCCACAAGTCCTGCATCGGCTCCGCCCCGCTCCAACGTATCAAGATCACGTAATGCGGCGTCAATAATCGGTTTTACCCCTCCACCAGCATAGCAATAACTCCCTGGCAGCGGAGCTAGGTGAATCATTCCAATAAGCGGTTTCTCAACTTTAAATGGTTCCATAATATCCAGATTATATCCTTTGCTGCCTTCGATCAACAAGGATCTAATTATGGCGCATTCCTATCTCTGGGAGCCTATCTATTTGCCGTCTTCTTTCATGGTTGACTTTTCTAGGCATTTGCCTGTATAATACCCCTAAGAGCATGCAACGTCCTAGGAACACCACAGTGATCATATGCTTAGTGTTCTTTCATTATCTTTGCATGGGAGGGTTTGAAAACGCATGGTAGGGCAGAAAATCTCCTTTAGAAACAGATTGTGGCAAGTGAACTTGCGATTTGGCGTTGCCTTTTTTTGCGTGGTGTTCGGCTCTGTTCTTCAAGTCTTACCCGCCTCTCCTGGAGACGTTGTAATCAATGAAATTGCCTGGATGGGTACGGAAGCAAGCTCGGGAGACGAATGGATCGAGTTGGCTAACAATACGAATACCCCAATCAACATCGAGGATTGGTCCATTCATGGAGCGGATACCGGAGAGTGTATTAATTTCGGAGATGCTGATGGGAACAGAAGCTGGGTTGTCCCTTCTCATGGCTACCTGATCTACGCAAGTCATGAAGATGACGTCAATAACTCTGCGATGGAAACGAACGTTGATATCTGGGATGCAACTATAAGCATGCTTAACTCGTCTCCCGGCCAAGTAGTTCTCTACGATGCTCCAAACTGCACGGGCATCGAAATCGACAGAGTAAATCAACCCACCGGAGGCTGGTTCGCGGGCAACAGCACAGATAGAACAACCATGGAACGAATTGACCCCACCGCAGCGGGCACAGAAGAAGCCAACTGGGTGACAAATGACCCCGACGTAGCAAGAAACGGACTTGACGCCGACCAATTTCCGATCAATGGCACACCCAACTCAAAGAACTCAGCCACAAATTCACCGCCAACTGCCGCTTTCACCTATTCCCCGTCAAGCCCTACCACCCAGCAAACAATTCAGTTCACCGATGAATCAACTGACCCTGACGGCTCCATCCCCTCCTGGCAATGGAGCTTTGGCGATGGGGGCACCTCAACAACACAAAGCCCTACTCACCAGTACGCAGATGACGGAGCCTACACCGTCACATTAGAAGTAACTGATGACGATGGCGCAACAGATAGCACTTCCCACAGTGTTACAGTTTCTAACCAGGCCCCTGTCGCCAGCTTTGTCTACAGTCCCTCCGAGCCAGAGATTGACGAAATCGTAAACTTTGATGCCTCTGGTTCCTACGATCTCGATGGCTCAATTGAGGAATACGAATGGGATTTCGGTGATAGCTTAACAGGAACAGGTCAGAAGGTAGCTCACAGCTATTCCGACAATAATACATACACTGCTATCTTAACCGTCACCGATGACGATGGTGCAACAGATAGCACTTCCAGGAATGTGACTGTAGCAGATCCAAATGTTCCCCCCGAGATCGAACTAAAGGCCCCTACCGGTGAACAGATATGGAAGGGGACAGAGGAGATAAACTGGGAGGCAAGCGATCCTGATGACCGTAAAGATAGCCTAGAGATAACGCTTAGTTACTCTAGTGATAACGGGATCACTTGGAACACGATCGCAACAGACACAGAAAATGATGGCGCCTACAGCTGGGACACCACCAAGGTAGTTAATGGAGAGTACAAGGTCAAAATACTGGTAGAAGATCCGGGTGGTCTCACCGCCGAAGGCGTGAGCGCCCCTTTCACAATTAACAATGCCCTTCTAGGTGTTGAGCTAATAAGCTATGGCCCAAACCCTGTCCTCTCCCAAGGCTGTGTCTTCTGGCTTAACCTACCCGATGACACTCTAGGCACAACCCTTAAGATCTTCGACATTGATGGAGCAGAGCTTCTGGGGATCTGCCTTGATCCGAGTGTCGATCGTTATCCACAAACAGGTCGATGGCTGCCACAGGATGATCAAGGGAGATTGCTTGGAAGCGGTCTGTACCTGTATGTAGTGGAGATCAAGCACACCGATGGAACCACCACTTACTCTTCCATACACAGGATGGTGATCGGCCGATAGAAAGGAAAGGAGAGGTGATGTAATGCGACAACTAGTAGTAACTGTTGTGTTAATCATCTGTGTGTTAGTAGTAGTACCTGCCATGGCCGGTGATACATATATCAGCACTGCCTCCATCTTTGAGCTTGGGGTATCGGCAAGAACGATCGGTCTTGGGGGAGCATTCATCGGACTGGCCAATGATGAGGCTGCTATCTTCTACAATCCTGCCGGGCTTCCCTCCCTTTCAGAGACGAAGATTTCTTCCCTTTATGTAAGACCATTTGGCGCTTATTCATACGCAGCGGTGGGTGTATCCGAACATGGCTGGGGAGGCTACCTGTTAGTCCTTGACTCAGATACCTTAGAGGAACGTGATCTCTATGGTAGGGTTACAGGTAGCTTCAGGTATATGAGCAGTGGTCTTCTGTTCGGCTTCGGGAAGCGCATAGAGGGCAACCTTTCCTGTGGTCTACAGGTTAAGGGCTACCGGCTTCTCTCCCCCACCAACGCCTCCGGCCTCTCTGTTAGTCCTTCTATCCTGTATCGACAAGGAGCGCTAACATCGGGGATTATATGGCGTAACGCGTTAAGTATCGGGACCTATTATGCAGATGGCCATACCGAGCCCTGGATTCGTGATATTGCTGTGGGGTTATCCTACAAGCACAAGGACACCACTTACTGTATTGACTTTACTGAGAATCTTATCACCCGTGGCGAGATCGCCTGTGTACGAATGGGTTGTGAGTACACTGGACTTAACCCGTTTGTCTTCCGTGCAGGTACCAACAGAGACTGGAGCAGTCTGGGCTTCTCATTTCACTGGGAGAGCCTGCAACTAGACTTTGCTTACCTCCTTCACTATGCCCTAGCTGATAGTTACATGATCTCCCTTGGCTATCAAGCGACAGGTTTGCTTATCACAGAACTGAGCAAGGTCGGCCAGTGGCTTGGTAGTATTGTCAGACAAGCCAACTGAGCCAGAAAGAAAGGAAGCTTTCAGCTGTCAGCGATCAGCTCGCCCGATCCTCTTGCTCAAGCTCTATCTGTCTACCTGTCGCTTTTTTCTCTACAATGAAACTTTCTCCTTAACAAGGTGTATATTATGAGCAAGGAGGAAGAATCAAGCGTGTATCACGTACAAGATGAGGTGAGCCTATTGAGAGCATCACTCGGCGGCGAAGTTGAAGCATGGGGAGAGATCGTCAGTCGCTATAAGGAAGCAATCCTTGGTTTATGTGTGGGATTTCTGCGAAACCATCCCGATGCGGAAGACATCAGCCATGATACATTTATCCGTGCTTACGAGAACCTCCACCGTTACCACATGGAGAAACGGTTTTCCACCTGGATTTTCACCATTGCCTCCAATCTATGTCGGAACCGCTTGCGCTACAGACGGCGCCATCCGATTGTCCCGCTCCCTGTTCAAATGGAAGGCGGATGCAGCCCGGCAATAACAATCGCGCAGGAAGACCGTCAGGCGCAGATCAGACAAGGACTATCTCGACTATCTTACCGCTATCGAGCACCAATCACGCTGCGCTACTACAATGATCTTTCGTATCATCAAATCGCTAGAATACTATCTCTTCCGGAAGGAACGATAAAGACACACATCCATCGAGGGAAAGCTCGGTTGAGACAAGAGATTGGGAAAATGGAAGTGGTAAACCATGCACAAGGATGACTTAGAGAAGCTATTAAGAGACACTCTGCAACGAGAGGTCAGCGAAGAAAGACACTACCTTGATGGTCTAGATAAGAAGATCGTTGCCGAATTGACGGGGCGGCTTCCCCGAAGAGGTTGGTTCCACACACTCACGCGGCTGTTTGTGCAGATGCAAAGATCTCATCGTAGGCAACTAGCTGTAATCGGAATAACAGCCGTGATCTTCCTATTCTTAGGAATCTTCGTCTCTGAGCGCCTCCCCTTGTTTCGCGGACTGTTCTCTGCATATGACGAACAGCACACAACTACGATAACCGCCAACTCTGATGGGGGACAACTCCTGTTTGTGATGCCTGCTCCAGGAGCACAAACGGTTGCCGTGGTCGGAAGCTTCAACAATTGGAAACCAATCCTACTGACCGATGAAGATGAAGACGGTATCTGGCTAACAAACCTTTCTCTTACTCCGGGGCGATACGAGTACGCGTTTGTAGTTGACGGCCGCTGGTGGGGACAAGATCCTCTTGCCGATGAGTACGTGCGCAGCTTCGGAGGATACAACTCTGTGCGCTATGTGGGTCACACTGGTGATAACATATGAAAGAATTGGCATTCTTAGCATTTGTAGTTTGCTTGCTCATGGTTGTTCCAACGCAAAACACTCGCGCGGAAACTACTTCCAATGATGTTGAACAAGAATTGCAATCATTGGGGTTGCAGTCCGCTGCTGAAATCATGAGCGCAATTGAAACTGGCTTCTTACAGGGGCGGCTAACCCCAGATGAAATGGTCAGCCTGCTGAGCAATCTTGCCGCGTACAGTGGAGAAAGAGAGGACAAAGAAATACTCCTTCTCACGATTGCCCGTGCGCTCAAGGATGACTCCCTGCCAGTCACTATGCTTATAGACAAGGTTGAAGAAGGCCTAGCTCGCAAGGTTTCCCTGCAAACAATCAGGCAAATGATCTCCGGGCGCGCTAATCTGCTTGCCGAAGTAAGGGATCTACTATACATGAACTTGATATTCACTAGCTCGGAATATGGTCAGGAGAACTGCTTAGTCCTCCCGCTTCCTCGATTTGACTTTCTTGTCACCCAAATTGCTGACACCCTTGCCAATTACCAGGAGTCCGGAAGAAGCCCACTTGAAGGTTACCTGATCTACCAAGAAATGCGCACTCGCTTGTCGATGCTACAACAGAATGCTATTATTCCTGCGGAAGATGTGGAGTTGATTCTCGAGCGGATCAAGCCGGAAAGCCTGACACATATCCTATCGAATGTTCTCGGTCAGCAGCAGCAATAAGGGAGGAAAGATGGACAAGAAATTGGTCGCATCGGCATTGGCAATCTTGCTTATAGCTATACTTTTCTCTGTAGTTAGCCTTCCCCAGGAAACAACCCCAAAGGGAATCATTCCTACTCCACCTGAAAGCCAAGATTTAATGGTACGGATTTGGGTTGACAAGAGTGTTTACACTGTAGGTGAGCCAATTTCTATTCACTACAGCGTTAACAGGCAAACATACATATACATCTGGGATATTCAGCCCGATGGTACCGTTCACCGGATCTTCCCAAGCTCCTCAGGGACGTGGCAGAACTATGTGGCCCCGGGAGAATACACAGTCCCAGGCAACTGGACTATCGCTCCTCCTCTGGGAACCGAGTATCTACAGATTCTTGCAACCACAACACCAGTGAACCCCTTCTCTTATATGACAGAGGATGCTGAAGAGTTCAGTATCAGGATCCAGAACAACATCCTAGGGGTCATGCCCATCAGCCAACGAAGCTGGAATTTCACAAGCTTCGATATTGTCTCTGCGGTACCTGTCTCCTATGGAACTGTAATCATTGAGTCGATCCCAAGCGGTGCGTGGATTACTGCTAACGGTGACTATCTCGGCCAGACTCCATGCATTACCCACCTCACACAGAACTACTACGAGATTGTGCTTAACAAAACTGGTTACCATGTTTGGACGCGGGGAATATTTGTCATCGCCGGACGCACTCGCAATATCACTGCTAGCCTTCAACCAATTGCTCCCACGAATCAGACGCCAGTCGCGGCATTTGGCTATTCGCCTACTGAACCACTGATGACAGAGCTTGTTACATTCAACGCAACGACTTCCTATGATCCTGACGGAAGTATCACGACTTACACATGGAACTATGGCGATGGCACTCCCATGATTACAAGGAATTATCCCTGGGATTCGCACTCGTTTGCCGCTGGTGGAACGTACACTGTAACATTGACGGTTACCGACGATAAAGGCTTAACCGGTACTTGCTCCTACAACATTCGGGTCACGTACGCAAATCAGGCGCCAGTCGCGGTATTTGACTATTCGCCCACCTATCCAGGAATCGGGGAGCGGATAACCTTAAACGCTACTAGTTCCTATGATCCTGATGGCTACATCGTCTCCTATCAATGGGACTTGGATGGAGACGGGATCACAGACGCAAGTGGTCAAGTGGCTCGCGTGCGCTACTACAACCCGGGGATGCGCCTGATTCTCTTGACTGTAATTGATGACGCCGGTCTATCATCAACTCAAACGCAAGCGATCATGGTTGCCGCAAGATATGGCATCACTGGAGCCCCTCCAATGAATAACATCCCTGGAATATTCGTATGGGGAACCAACAGCTGGCACATAACTGTCAATCCTGGGCTATGGTGGGTAGGTGCACATGAATATAGGTTGGAGCTGCAAACTGATGGCTCATTCCAAAACGTAACCCATACTGGCGAAGGAATCAGGCCAATGAACATCATTCCCACGCCGACTGATAACGGGAGAAAGCTTCTACTTCAAGGAACCCTCCAAATGGAAAGGATCGACTACACATTTGAAACCTCCGGTTCAAGCAGCATTTGGATGAATCTGCAGCTTGACATTGATGGAGATGGCATTCTGGAACAGTCATCAAGCTTTGTGTATTTGCGCAATCTTATGGTTCACCCACCTACTCTTCCGTTCGTAGTTGGACTCCGCGAAAAGAATTCTGGACCACTCGTGCCTAGCACGAATTTTTGGCTAGGAATTCCGTTTATCTACAACGTGAGTGGGCCAGTGAGAAGTTTCTGGATTAATTGGAGTGGACAAATAGGGGACCTCGAAGGTTATTAGGGAAAACGAAGAGCTGTCTCTAGAGGCGGCTCTTCTATCAACTTGTCTACTGGCCAACTATCCGGGTAAGATAGCGTCACTATGATACGCAACTTCATATCAAGTGATTGGAAATTGGAGCACGCATCTATCAGGCAGGAGAGCTTCCTTACAAGTCAATCCTTCTCTAGTGCTGATGCAGTATTTATCGACCCAAAACGGATCTACGACTATTGGATACAAGATATACCCCCAGAGAAAGATGGATGGCGTCGCTCGTACAGTGATAGGGACAGAGGATTTGGCCAGACCCTCTCTCGCCTCATGGAAAAGCGGCGCAGCGAAACAGCTGATTTATTATACAAGACCGGCGGAATCCTCGTCTGTCGCTTGTGGCCGCGAGGAGAGGCGCTACAAGTGGTTAATCAAGGGGGGCTGGAAGAACGTATCGACCGCTATAGTTGGCTACCTGCTGTCTCACTGGTCGATCGACATCATCAGCTAAGCTTCCCGGCAAATGGTCGTTTCCTCTCTCGGACCGGCGAAGATATACTACTGGCCGATACAGGAAACCCATTTGAAGATTACCTGCGCAGATTTGAGGGAAAGATTGTCTATCGAGCCGTCTATCGGGACCTTCTCTCCACTCCAATTGATCGTTTTGCTCAAGTTCTTGCCTACAATAAGGCAGGAGATGTCGTCGCACTACAAATTCCATTTGATGAAGGAAGACTAATTCTGATCCCGCCCATTGAAGGAGTCTCGCCAACAGCTGAGGCCTCTGCTCTATTAGAAGCTGTGTCTGCCATGGATTTTCGCCCCGCTTTCTCCCCAGAACCAGACTGGCTTCCCGCTTACTCCCTTCCCGGCGAAGACAAGCTTCGCGATGAGGTATCAAACCTCATCAGCCGCAGGGATAAACTTGCCCATAAGGTAGAAGAGCTTTCGGCACAACTTGATGCCGCGGCAAAATACAAACGTATTCTTTATACAAAGGGCCGTTTTGCCCTCCTACCGGTTGTGCAAGAAGCATTTCGTACTCTTGGCTTCCGGGTGAGCGAGTCAACATATGATCTGTTATTGGAGAGCGAGCAAGGAGATGCAATAGGTGTAGTAAGAGCCTCGGAACAAGCAAGGATTGGGCTAGATAGCTATCAGCATCTGCTTGGTTGGGTCGATTCCGCTCGCACCAAAGGAGAAGGTCCATCTAAGGGAATCCTTGTCGTAAGTGGTTCACGTGAACTTGACCCACGACGCCGACCAACACAGTTCACACCAGAGGTCCTTCGTGGTTGCCAGTCGCAGGGGTTCTGCCTGCTGTCAACGTACGAGCTATTCAAGTTGGCAAGAGAGGCACTTACCGAAAAGGACAAAGCCAGCCAGGCGAACAGCAGGCAAATGCTCCTAGAATGTGTCGGTGAGTTCCGCTCTAGTAGCTAGGCCAGCCATGAGTCTTCTTGTTGGTATCTCTCTTCTACTTACTCTAGTAACGGCAACCCTTGCCCATCTCTTCGCTGCTGGCATGAGAAGAGCAGGGCTCGGACAGCAAATTCGGAAATACGGCCCCAACATTCACGAGAAGAAGAGTGGAACCCCAACGATGGGAGGAATCGTCATTCTCCTTGTGTGGGTAGCGAGCGCCTTGGCGATTCACTACTGGTGGCAACCACTCTCTTGGAAAGGCCTATTTGTTGTTGTTGCCGGCTTCTCGCTGGGGCTGATTGGCCTTGCCGATGATCTATTGTCCCTCTGGAATAGCAGATCGCTCGGCCTTTCCGCTGGGCAGAAGGTTGCCCTCACAACTGCTGTTTCCCTGATCTTGTTCTTCTCCTTTCCGCAGATACTACATGTACCGGTTCAAGTACCATTTTCGCATATCACTCTATCCCTATCGCCCCTTTTCTCATTCTTCCTGCTGTGGGGGGCCTTCATGGCGACAGCAAACAGTATGAATCTCACTGATGGGCTCGATGGCCTGGCAACCGGGGTATCGATTCTCATCCTATGTGGTTACCTTATCTTTTCTCTAGACGGAGAATTCTACTGGACAATCATCCCCTTATTGGGAATACTTGCTGGTTTTCTGTGGGTAAACGCCTACCCGGCGCAGCTCTTTCTCGGAGACGTAGGGGCATTTGCGCTGGGAGGTGTAGTCGCTGCCATTGCCCTTGTAAGCGGAACAGCGCTTATCCTCCCTCTACTCGCTGGTTTGCTTGTTGTTGAATCAGGTTCAGTAATCCTCCAAGTCGCCTACTTCAAGCTTACAGGGCGAAGAATCTTCAAGGTTAGCCCATTTCATCACCACTTCGAACACACTACCGGAACTAACTATGTCTACCTTCTCCCCAAGCTAGAGTGGGCAGAGCCAAAGATCACAATTAGATTATGGATTCTCCAGGTCCTGTTCGTTGGTCTGGCCATCATTGCAGTACGTATCTAGGAAAGCCCTTGGTCAAAGGCAGAAATATGGCTATTAGAGGCACAGATATCTTGTCGTCACAAAACGTGGTAACTAACATAAACTCTTCGATAATGCCGGAGGTGGGACTTGAACCCACACAAGGTTTTAACCTCACAGGATCCTGAATCCTGCGCGTCTGCCAATTCCGCCACTCCGGCTAGCAACATGCCAAATCAGTGTAAGTAGCCGGTCAAGTTATGTCAAGAAGGGCTCCATTGGGGTAATCAGCTCGTCCGTTCGCGCCACGCGGGAAACTCACTCCGGAAACACGCTTCCGCGGCAAGATCAATCTGTGTACAAAGCACTCCTTCGCCATTCCCCAAAGCAGCAATCTTAACCCCCCACGGATCCACGACCATGCTTCTGCCTAGCAGTCCTCGGCCAGCACTATTACAAGCGATAACATAAGCCTGATTCTCTGTCGCTCGCGCCCGGCAAAGAACTTCCCATGCCTCCATGCGACTCAGCGGCCAAGCCGCCGGAAGGAGAAATACTTCTGCGCCTTTCACGCTCATTTCTCTGAAGAGTTCAGGGAAACGAAGGTCATAGCAAATGGCAATGCCAAAACTGCCTAGTCCTGTTTTCACCACCCTGCCGCCGTCTCCCGGAGAGAGGATCGCTCGTTCCTTAGAGCCATAGTTAAGCAAGTGCGTCTTCCGGTAACAGTCAAGAACATTTCCTTCACGATCCAAGAGTACCGCGGTGTTGTAAAGACTTCCAGCACATTCCTCAATGAAGCTCCCCCCCAGCACGTAGGCTCGCAGATTCTCTGCAAGCTTTGCCAAGAAACAGACGGTCTCACCCTCTAGTGTCTCGGCCCTGCTATGGTAGGAAGCGAAGTTATAATACCCAACCCGCCACAGTTCGGGCAGGATTACAAGATCTACCTCACCGACCCGGGAGAGGAGTCGGTTTATCCGTTTCGGCCAATCCGCATCCTTCTCGCGAGAAATTGTCAGTTGCAGAAGGGCCACGGTAAACGTTTGTTGTTCTTGCTGATCCATCATCGCTTACATTCTAACCCGAGCGCCCACAAGCCTGCAAAGAGAGATTAATGACGGCATCTCACAATACACAGTAGCCAAGGTCTCAATAATCGGTAGGAAAGCGACGTTCTGAGAATACGCCCGAGAGGATTCGAACCTCCGACCTTCGCATCCGGAGTGCGACGCTCTAATCCACTGAGCTACGGGCGCAGATCTGGCGGAGGGAGCGGGATTTGAACCCGCGGATGAGCTCTGAACCCATCGACGGTTTAGCAAACCGTTGTCTTAGACCTCTTGACTACCCCTCCAATTACTAGCCATTCTACATGTGAGAGCAGTTTCAGTCAACCTTGCGGTGTCTTGCGGGTTTCTGCATGTTCCCGATACGACTACGCGGTGACACGGCTTAGAAAAACGACTAGGGCAGCTTGCGCAACTTGGCACTGCTTCATCCCTCGTTACAGATCCGTTCATCAGTCATTAGTTCTCAGTCTTCAGTTATCAGCCATCAGCAAACAGCTATCAGCTGTTAGCTTTCAGCTCGTCCAATCCTCCTACTCAATTATTTCACCGCTTCTTTTCCTTTCACTGTTTTCGGCTCCCGACTCCCAGCTCCTGGCTGTCTTTTCACCCATCACGCGTCACACTTCACCGTTTTTCGACTCTGGACTCTGGACTATTTTTCCTCCCTTAATCCATAATCCTGTACTTTTGGCTCGTCACTCACAACGTATTGATCTAGCCAGTGCGCAAGATCGGTCGGGTAAGGCAAGTCGGGCCGCCTTCTGCTTTTAGTGAGATCTCCTTGCCCACATAGGTTAGTACCTCGAATCCCACTTGTTCAAGTCGCCTCTTGGTAATCGGGTTCCCGGCAAGCATCACGCAGCTTGTCGGTGTGAGGGAAAGAACGTTCGCCGCCATAGTTGGGAACTCCTCATCCGTTACCTCGACATAGCTGAATTCGCGGTTGTTCAGCTCCTGCCAGAATGGGATCGGCATAAGAGATGGATAGATGACCGCAATCTTCTCTCCGATGATACTGATGAACGACATCAGGTGCAGGCAAGCATCAGGACCCCTGAAGTAAGGAAGAGGAACTGGAATTACCGTTACCTCCAGGGTGCGCATCGCCAGCGTCAGCTGTCGCAAACCCTCCGCATTGGTGCGGAATCCTTGGCCGACAGCAAGGGTATCGTGGTCGATCCACAAGAGATCTCCTCCTTCTGCGGTGGCATCGCCATGCAGCTTGTAGAAGATCGGAATTCCAAGGCTTTCAAATCGTCGACCAATCGCCTCTTCTTCCCCACGTCGAAGCAATTTCCCCATACGCAGGAGGATCGCCCCTTTATCGGTTACAAGCGCGGGATCATGAACGTAGATCGCATCAGCCTTCTTAGGTTGTGGCTCTTCATGATAGATAACCTCTGTGCCAGCCCGATGCAAAAGCTCAACAAGCCGCTCATGTTCCTTCAGGGCAATCTCCAGATTCGGCCCACCGGTGTAGTGCCACTTTGTCGCATCGCTTACGGCAAATGCAGAATCAGGGCGTTTGACAAGAACCCGCTGCAGATAGCCAGCCATGTTTTGGCATCCGTAGGCCTGATTTATTCTTCCTCCCTCGGTGTAGAATATCTAAGAATCGATGAGAGACTTATCAATCTTCATACACGATCTCGTCATCAGCGCAAATCCTTGCGCCAACTTCTAGGATCGGGGGGGGCATGTCCCGCTGAATTCGGCAAAGACACATAACAGCCTCTATTTAAGACTGTGGAAGGGGATAATTGCTTTATAACTCTAGTAGGAGCGAGCAAAATAAGCGAGACCAACTGCCGGCTTACCGCAAATGGGACAGCTTTTTCCACGCGGATCCCAATCCTTGTTCTCTGTAATCGGGTAGCACCGCGATGAGCTCTTCGTCTCCTCCTTAATCTTCTGCTCACACTCCGAAGCACCACAGTGAGGAATGAGGGCCCAGCCATCGGTTACAATCTCCTTTAACTCATCGTAGGAGTTTGCCCGATGTAGGTGGGCATCGCGAAACTCTGTTGCCTGTGCCAGCATGTGATTCTGAATATCAGCCAATAGCTCAAGGACTCTCTGCGCAATCCCGTCTTGCGATACAGACTGCTTCGCGTCTTTCCCTTGCATGTCACGTCGTGCGAGGATTGCCGTACCGCTCTCAACGTCACGCGGACCAATCTCCATACGCGCAGGAACCCCGCGCATCTCCCAGTCGTTGAACTTGAACCCAGGTGTCATCCCCTCGCGCTTATCGATGTGCACTCGCACGCCCGCATCCACAAGCACGCTACGTATGTCATCGATCGCCTTCATCACCACACCTCGCTGATCAACAGTCCGCCAGATAGGGACAATCACCACCTGTATCGGAGCAAGATTAGGAGGAAGACGCAGTCCCTTATCATCGCCGTGTGCCATGACAATCCCGCCGACCATGCGAGTGCTCACCCCCCATGAGGTGGTATAGCAATACTTGAGTTTGTTCTCCTCGTCAAGAAACTTAATATCAAAGGCACGCGCAAAGTTCTGGCCGAGGTAGTGTGATGTCCCGGATTGCAGAGCCCAGGTATTCCCCATCATCGCCTCAATAGTGAACGAGCTGCTGGCGCCCGCGAACTTCTCCTGCCTACTCTTCTCTCCCTTGATCACTGGGATCGCTGCATCCTTCACCGCAAAGTCAGCGTAGATATCAAGCATGCGTATCGTCTCTTCTTCCGCCTCTTCCTCGGTAGCATGTGCCGTGTGCCCCTCTTGCCATAGAAACTCCGATGTACGCAGGAATAGACGTGGTCGCATCTCCCAGCGAACAACATTCGCCCACTGATTTATGAGAACAGGAAGGTCACGATAGGATTGAATCCACTGCGCATAGGCGTGGCCGATCACCGTCTCTGATGTTGGACGAATGGCAAGCGGTTCATCAAGTTTCTTGCCCCCAGCATGGGTAACAATAGCAAGCTGGGGTGCAAATCCCTCCACATGCTTTGCTTCCTTTTCGATGAAGCTCATCGGAATGAACAGCGGGAAGTAGGCATTCCTATGTCCGGTGGCCTTGAATCGTTTGTCAAGCCCACTCTTGATATTCTCCCATAGCTCGTACCCATAAGGCTTGATAATCATGCACCCACGAACCGCTGCATAGTCAGCCAGGTCTGCCATCTTGACCACATCGGTGTACCATCGGGAGTAATCTTCAGTGCGCTTAGTTACGCCTTGTGCTGCCATAAATTCCTCTCCTCTTCCCAATAGTCATGCAATCGCACAACCCGGAATTTCACTTGCAAGATGCACTAGCAGTTCATGTCCCTGTTGGCGGAGGGGGCGGGATTTGAACCCGCGGAACACGATGGTTCGCCGGTTTTCAAGACCGGTGGTTTAGTCCGCTCGCCCACCCCTCCGAGAATCATTATACACTTTGCTCTTCTATTCCTCACACGCCTAGAGAATGAAGAACAATCGAGTCTTTCATTCGATTATCCCACCACCAAGAAGGCGTGCCCCATCATAGATGGCAACAATCTGCCCAGGAGTAATTGCTCTCTGTGGTTCATCAAAGTGAATGGAGAATCGCTCTTTATCCAAAGGACATAGAGTACAAGCGGAGGCCGGTGAGCGGTAACGAATCTTTGCGCCAACACGTGATCCAGCACGCATGGCCTCTCCAGTAAGAAAGTGCCTCTCTCTAGCGACAAGGCTGCTCGCGTAAAGGTCTTCCTCTTGTCCCACAATAAGTGCGTTTCTTGTCTTATCAATGCCAATTACATACAGTGGGCGCTTTGCCGTAATCCCAAGACTTCGCCGTTGGCCAACAGTATAGCAGGGGAGACCCCTGTGTTTCCCAAGGACATCTCCCTGCCGATCGATTATTGGCCCAGGAGTAAGATCCTTCGCTGAAAACAGAAAATCGGCATGGCCCGCTTGGATAAAACAGAGGTCCTGGCTTTCCGGAAGGGATGCTGCGCGTAACCCTCGAGCATCGGCAATGGCGAACACTTCCTTCTTGGTCATCCCTCCCACTGGAAAGACAAGGCGACCTAGATCCTCTGCCTTCAACCCGTACAAGAAATAGGACTGATCCTTCTGCGAATCTCTCCCTTTACAAAGATGGAGCAGCCCATCCTCTGCCCTGATGATTTGCACATGGTGACCAGTCGCCACCCGATCAAATCCATGCTCAGCAGCATAATGCAGAGCAAGGTCAAAACGTAAGTAACGATTGCACCGGCCGCAAGGATTGGGGGTCTCTCCAAGGAGTGAGAGCTTGACAAAATCGCGTAACACAAGGTCGTAGAATTGTGCGCTGGCATCGATCGTATGATGAGGAATTTCAAGCTCGCCCGCAGCAAGACTCGTAGTGTTGGCCAGGCAACGCCCCGCTCTCTCCAGGTAATGGGGCGCCCCAGGAAAGGACCACAACAAGAAAGTGATTCCCTCAACTTCATAACCCTGTTCTTGCAGTAGATGCGCGGCTACAGTGCTGTCCACGCCGCCGCTCATACAGACAACGACGCGCTTGTTCACATCACCTCTTGTTCTCGGCAGGCACAATGCACAAGAACTCGAATGGAGTAGGGCCAGCGTTTAGGAATTGATGTTTCTCCATTGGAGGTACGTAAACAAAATCTCCCTTCTCAACTGGGATTTCGTCATCTTGAGATTTCACTCTCCCCTTTCCAGTCAGGACAAAAACCTCGTGCTCCCAAGGATGGGAATGACTCGGGCTGTGGCCACCTTCTTTGAGCACAAACAGACGCATCACAGAATTGCTTGCGCCTTGATCCGGCCCTATTAGAATCTGCTTGGTTGTATTACAAACCGTCTTTCCATCACTAAGGTCAAGCACAGCTACCTTTCTACTTTTGCCTTTTACAATCATTATTCCTCCACCTACAAGGGACAAGCGATGAGTGGAACAAGCATCTCCTGGGGCGTCATCCCACCATGCATCCCTCTGAGCTTGGCACTGTTCTTGTATGGATAGTAAAGAGCGCGCTTACCCGTGGAAAGAGCGATAAGATCACCGATGCGATCATAGATCCGCGACCCTGGCTCCCCCAGCCCAAACAGACCCTGAGCAAGTGCATCTCGAGAGTCAATACATGCGATATCTGCGGGAAAGTTTTTGTTGATACATCCGGCTACAGCAGCTTTCTTACCCGTCTTTACAAATAGATATGAGGCCCGTGTTTCTCCCACTGGGGGCATGACAAGATTTTGCTCTAGTTCTGGATAGTCACAGATTGACAGATAGTCAGGCTCCTCCATCCCCACAAATCCATGGTCCGCACAGAGAATCAACAGTGTATCCTTGCTACCTTTCAGCTCGCGCTCTAATGCCGCATCGATTGCCCGAAACTCAGCGACAAGTTCCTCGCCCCCTGGCCCATACGTATGCGCAATGGCATCCATTGCTCCCCAATAAAGACTCACAAAGACTCTATCACTCGCCTGTTCCAGCGCTCGACGAGCGATGACAAGCATATCCGACAGATTAAACACAGGACTAACGCGGTCAACACTCTTGTAAAGAATTGAGGACAGCCCACTCGACGCAATATGCTTGCTCAATATCAGATGCGTCTGCACGCCCATCGCCCTTAGTTTCTCGTACACCGTAGGAACTCCAAGGAAAGTATCAAGATCCATTCCCGCTTTGACCGCGGAGTTGCTTTCACTGTTGCCCAGAAGCGACAGACGTACCATATTGGTAATCGCGCAGGTTTCCTTAAGGTACAGACGATACCCTAGCATCCCATGCTCTTGGGGCGTACATCCGGTACTATAGGTTGTCAAGGCAGTCGCTGTTGTGGCAGGAAAGACAGAAGTAAGTGGAAGGAAAAACCCGTCTCTTATCAGACGATGCAAATAGAGGTCCTCAAAACGATCGAGAAGATCACATAGGTACAGGTAGCCCAATCCATCTATAACAAATAGAACCACTCTCTTGAACCCTGAATCAATCAAAGAAGAGAGTTCCGAGTTCAACAAGGGCGCTCTTGTGCTCGAGAGACCATACAACGAACATGCAAGATCGGGAATAGCATCAATGCAGAAACCCCGATAGTCGGGGATAACTAGCTTTTCTTTCGGCAGTCCTGGAAGGCTGGCACTGCGCAGCCTGGCTTCAATAGCGCTTTGCTTCGACATAGAGCTATTATAGGCTTTGTCAGGGATGATTGAAACCATATACCCAGCTTCATCCAGTGGACATGTTGTTGCCTTATACGGTCATCATGGTTATCAGAGTAAATGCTTCAGCTCTGTGAGACTCTTTATATCTCCGCCATTTCCATTGCGAGTGATGATAATGGGAACAAGTGAGGCGGCACGAGCAGCCTGGGCATCCTCGGGCTGGTCTCCGATATAATAGCCATGGACCACTCCAAGGATCGCTTTCAGGCGCTCAAGCAGGTTTGGAGCAGGCTTGGCAAACTGAATGTCACTCAATGTAGTCCCGCGACCGATCCAAGTGTCGAATATACGATCCAGAGAGAAGTAGGCAACTACTCGATCCACTACTATTTGCGGAGAATTGCTTACAATGCCAATCCGATAGTTGGGGTCTGTCGCCAACTCTTCCAGGGCGGCAACATCACGATAAAGGGGAATTTTGCCTGCCTCAAGTGCAGCAAGTTTACCCGCAACATAATTGGCATCACGGCGATTCCACAATTTCTCTGCATTGTCAATCCCGAACTTCCTACAGATGGCCCCGGCATTGTTGCGCAGATTCTTGATATAGAGCAAGCGAGCATTTTCTTCTGTTTCTGGGATGCCAAACTCCCGCAAAGTCCGGTTGAATAGTTCCACAAACCAATTACCTTGGCTAAGGTCGTCTGAATCCAGGATAACTCCGTCCATATCAAATCCAAGTAACTTTGTCATTGCCTGGTGACCGTACGTTCAACCCCGATACCAAATCTGCGTAATCCGGCAACAAACTCCTCGTGCGGTACATAAGTCTCTTGTGTGAGCGTACCACATTCTTTGATCCCTCCGCTCGCAAGCATAAAAACAACCTGAGCCGCAGGAAAACCGGTTGTACGCATCATCGCAGAAAGCCCGGTCTTCTCATCGAAGTGATCAATTATCTGGTAGCACACTTCCACCGCTTGGTCATCCATGCTTCCGTTTGCCGTCACGCGCAACAACACAACATCCGGCTCATCAAATGAAAGATTCTCACTCAACAGCCGTACCGCTAGTTCTCGTGGGCTTACCTCAACTTCGTCTACCAGCCGTGGCGTTGTATCAAGAAAACCAAGCTTTGCAATCGCGCTGATCTTCTCAAGATGCCCTGGATAACGAATCGTTTTGTAATCCAGGTTAGCCACTCGGCCAAGCATAGTCTGCGGCAAAGTGGAAGTACCTCCTGAGGTGTGAAATGCTTCCAGACATTCATACCCGGGGAACGAAATCTCTTCTGGCTCTGTCAAAGATGACAGCTTAACAGCTTTTCCATCACGGATAATGGTCGCTTGTTCCATGTATTCGTTGATCAAACCATGAGGGGAGAATACGATCTGGTAGTCAAGGGGTGGGCGCGGGCACTGCGGAAGCCCACCTACTCGGATCTTAACCACCTCTACATCTGTAAGTTCGGCAATTGCCCCCGCAGTAAGGATATTAACCAAGCCTGGAGCAAGGCCGCAATCAGGGATTATTGTTACTCTTGCTTGTCTTGCCTGTTCATCAAGGGCAAATTCCTTTTCTACTGTGCGGTTGTTCCCTCCAAGATCGCAGAAATGGGTACCGCTAGCCACTGCTGCCTCCGCAAGTGAAAGATTAAGAAAATAGGGCACAGCACTTATTGCAGCTACGCATCCACGCATTGCTTCACGTACAGCGCGAGGGGCAGTTACATCTAACCGCATAGGAATTACCCTCTTATCTGATAACCAATTCGCAATCTGCTCGGCTTTCTTCACTTCCCGATCGACAAGACAGATTTCATCAATCTCCTCTCGTTGAGCTAGGTTGAAGGTAATTGCCCGCGCCATCATCCCAGCACCAATCACCATTATTCTCATCAACTCCCTCCCTAATGCGTCGTATTCTAATCTTCAGAAGTTATTCCCTTTACTGCTTTAAGTACATTCTACCCGTTCTCCTTCGGCAAACAACGACTCACTAATGCGTGGCACACCAAGTTGGTGATGTATCCCTCTCATAAGTACTTCAATTGCCGAGAGCGGCTCTGGAGAGACTTGAAGCCGGCTGACAGATATACTATCAACAGAGCAGTCAGACCAAGAGGGGTTTCGTGTCAGATGAAATATCAAGCTGCAATTCAGTCACTGATAAACAGAGGATACCGCCTGGTTAACACCAAAGAGGAAACAGATCTTTCGATCCACGCTTTCTTGACCGAGCTAGTCGACGAAGGACTGGGAGAGCTTGAGGTCAGCGTTGTTGAACTAACCCCCGATAAGGCTCTGGTTCGCATGGTAGCAGCAGACGGTTTTGTCCGTTCAGAGAAACCACACTGCACCGCATACAGGAAACCTCCCAAGAAGCGCAAGGCTGCTACTCAGGGCAGAGAACCTTGTATGAAGCCAACAGCACTGCGTGGGATCGTTATTCCAGGGAAGAGCAGTGGCAAACAACGACAAACACTCAATGACAAAACACATCCGCCATTGAGTAACGCGTGCGACAGAACTAAGTCGGGAAAGATTGATTGGGAACTGTGTGGCGTTCCTCCAGAGCTAGAGAATGCAGCGCCATTGAGCCTTAAACTAGAGGCAACCCTCGATCATTTTGGTATCACGCTCACAGAATTTGCGCGAATCGCAAAGGTAGATGTGAAACTAGTAAACCGCCTGTATCAGGGAAAAGTGAAACGCCCACGCTCCAGTGAATCTAAGCACAGGATTGAAACCCTTCTACACTCTCTATGGGAGAATGACGGCGAAACCAGATAAGCGTTAACCTACAACTTATATCCGATCTTTCGCAGGAACGACTTGCGCTCAGCGATATCAGTCTCCGTTTCCACTCCCTTCGGCGAAATACCATCAACCACACCAAGTATCCCGCGCCCCTTCTCTGTTTCGGCGATGACCACCTGCACTGCGTTGGCAGTGGCGCAGTATATGCTACACACTTCCGGGACTTGTTTGATCCTATTCAATACGTTGATTGGGAAGGTCCCATCTAGGAATATGATGAACACGTGCCCAGCCCCAATCTCCTCTGCGTTGCCAACAGCAAGGTCAATTAGCCTCTGGTCAGTTCCAGAGTAACGGACAAGCGCCGGGCCAGACGCCTCACAGAATGCTATCCCGAACTTGATTCCCGGTACTGCGGTGACTAGTGCCTCATGCAAATCCTCTACTGATTTGATGAAGTGCGCTTGACCAAGGACAAGATTCAATTCTCGTGGATTATCAACTTCAACAACCTTAATCTCCATGCTTACTCACATGAACAATATGCGCTATTGCATCAGCGGTTAGGGAAATTTCGTGTTCTTCCCTTTTGTCCATATTCTTGATCCTGCCTTGTTTTGAGCTAAGTTCGTCTTCACCAAGCACAATCAAGTAACGTGCTTCGACTTGATCGGCATAGCCAAGTTGCTTGCGCAAGGATCGCCCACGATAATCTAGGTCGACCGATATTCCCTGACTACGCAAGCTTTGTGCAAGCGTAAGGGCAAGCAACCGCCCCTCTTCCCCCAACGCAGCAAGAAACAGGTCAAGCCGCTTTTCTCGCCCAAAGGAGCTGTTTTTTTTCTGCAGGACAAGGATCAATCGCTCCATCCCCCCGGCAAACCCAACGCCTGGAGTAGCTGGGCCGCCTAGCAACTGAACCAACCCATCGTACCTTCCTCCGCCAAGTAAGGCATCTTGGGCACCAAGGTCCTTAGAGATGAGTTCAAACACGGTGCGAGTGTAGTAATCCAGCCCGCGGATAAGGCGTGCATCAATCCCATAATCCAATCCTAGCTTGTCCAAGTAACGTTGTACCCCTGCAAAGTGTCGATCGCAGTCGGCACACAAGTAATCAATACTAGCTGGCGCTTGTTGAATATACAGCTGACAATGACTTCTCTTACAGTCAAGAATGCGTAATGGATTAGAATCATAACGCCTTCGACAGTCCGTACACATCTCATCAATGTGGGTGGCGAAGTAACCGGATAAGGCCTTCTTGTAACGTTGTCGATCCTCCGCGCAACCAATACTATTCAATCGCAGCGACAAGCCGGAAAGACCCAACATATCCATCAATGTCCAAGCAAAGCTTATTACATCTGCATCCAATGCTGGATCAAGTGAGCCAATTGCTTCTACCCCATACTGATGAAATTGACGACTACGTCCTTTCTGCGGTTTTTCATAACGGAACATTGGCCCAATATAGAAGAGTTTTTGGAACGGTTCCGTAACATGAAGCCCATGTTCAAGGTAGGCTCGTGCAACTGACGCTGTTGCCTCTGGCCGTAGGGTTAAGCTACGATTCTTCTTATCCAAGAAGGTGTACATTTCCTTATTCACAATATCTGTCTCTTCGCCAATACCGCGCGAGAAGAGCTCGCTATGTTCCATAAGGGGCAGGCGGATCTCACGATAATAGAAACATGTGGCTACTTCACGTACCTTTTCCTCAACCTGCTTCCAGTAGCCAATCTCGCCTGGCAAGATATCGCGCATCCCGCGAACCGATTCGTACTTCATCCAATCTCTTGTAGCACATTGATCATTTCAATCAAGCTTTCCGCCGCCTGCGCTCCCTTGTTTCCTAGTTTCGTACCGGCTCGCTCAATCGCTTCCTCGACAGTATCAGAGGTAATTACGCCAAATGACACTGGAATAGCTACTTCCAGGTTAACTCTGGCCAGCCCCTTGGTGATTTCACTAGCAATATATTCAAAGTGTGGGGTCGCCCCTCGAATTACCGCAGCTAGCGCAATTACCCCATCATAACGGTTTGTATTAGCCATCTGCCTTACTGCCTTAGGAACCTCAAAGGCACCCGGAACCCAGCATACATCCGTTGATTCCTGTGGTACATTTGACCGCTTCAGCCGATCAAGTGCTCCATCAAGAAGCCTACTTGTGACGAAATCATTGAAGCGGCTGACAACAATTCCTACTCGCTGGCTATGTCCATCTAATTTTCCTTCATACGTATTCCCCATAGTCATCCCTCCTTAGGCCATCTTTTCATCCTGTAACTAATCCGCAAGACTACTCTAGACATTTGTCAGGCGGTGTCCCAGTTTTTCCTTCTTGGTCTTCAAATAGTGACGGTTATGTTCATTCGGAGAGGCCTCAATAGGGATCTGCTCTATAATTTGCAGGCCGTAACCAGAGAGGCCGATTACTTTCTTTGGGTTATTGGTGAGAAGACGGATGGTGGACAGGCCCAGATCGCACAAGATCTGAGCGCCAATACCATAATCACGCAGGTCGGCCCCAAAGCCAAGCCGCTCATTTGCCTCCACGGTATCCAGGCCCCGATCCTGTAGTTCGTAGGCACAGACTTTATTGCTTAAGCCAATTCCCCTTCCCTCCTGTCGCATGTACAGGCACACCCCACACCCTTCCTGTTCAATCATATCAAGGGCACGGCGTAGCTGATCTCCGCAGTCACACCGTAGCGAACCAAACACGTCACCGGTAAGGCATTCTGAGTGAACCCGAACCAAGACATTCTTCTTCCCGGCGACATTTCCCTTCACCAAAGCCACATGTTCTTCGTCTTCTATTGGGCTGGAGTAGCTGTAGATCTTAAAATCACCATAGATGGTAGGAAGCTCCGCGCTCGACGTCCGCGCGACCAAGGGTTCATTCCGCTTTCTATAAGTAATCAGATCGGCAACGCTGGCAATACCTAGATTGTGTTTATCCGCTAGTATCTTCAGCTGAGGCAAACGCGCCATGGTTCCGTCATCATTTAGCACTTCACAAAGGACGGTAGCTGGTTTTAGGCCAGCCAGCCGCGCCAGATCAACTGCGGCCTCCGTATGTCCGCTACGCTTGAGCACGCCTCCCTCGCGAGCAATCAGTGGGAAGATATGCCCAGGGCGAGCCAGATCATCTGGATGTGTCGCCTCATCCATCATTACTTGTATTGTACGAGCCCGATCTTGAGCAGATATACCAGAAGTTACGCCATTGCTCGCATCGACGGATACGGCAAAATGGGTTCCATGCAGAGCGGTGTTCTCGGAGACCATCGGGCCCAGCGCAAGGGAATGGGCTCGTTCTCTATCGATGGCCAAACAGACCAATCCACGGCCGTACTTGGACATGAAATTGATCGCATCCGGGGTAACATGATCGGCTGCTATCATTAGATCGCCTTCATTCTCCCTACTTTCCTCATCAACGATTATCAGCATTTCGCCGGCACTAAATCGCTTGATCGCTTCCTCTATTTCAATGGACATTTCTTATCATCCCTTCTACATACTTTGCTAAGATGTCAAACTCCAAGTTTACCGCATCTCCGTTGGCTCGATACTGTAGATTTGTTAAGGCAAGTGTTTGCGGGATCACTGCGCAGCGAAAATCATCTTTGCTGACAGCAAATGGGGTAAGACTAATTCCGTCCACAGTCACCGCCCCCTTATCTGCTACATAGCGACAAAACTCACGGGCAAAGGAAAAGATGAATACCCGGCCTTCTCGAGCGCGAAAAAAACCGCGCACTCGACCAATTGTATCAACATGCCCAAGCACAATGTGTCCGTCAAAAGCTCTCTCCGGGCCAACCGGAAGCTCTAAGTTGACCGGCGTCCTCTCCTTTAATCTTCCGATGGTAGTACAGGAAAGGGTCTGTTGTGAGATGTCTGCCGAAAACGTTCCGGCCGATAGCTCGCTAACAGTCACGCAAACCCCATTCACCGCGATGCTTGCCCCTACAGTCAATCGTTCCCGGATCGACGCGGGCACTTCCACTTCAAGGACTCCCGTTCTTCGTCTACGCAACACTCCTAGGTTCTGAATAATCCCTGTAAACATCGACACTAGGAAGTTTACTGCAAGCCTTGGCCCCTATCAACGGAGTTGCAACCTTCTAGTTACTAGGATACCCTATCGCAAGGAGGTTATATTGAGAAAAATCCATGCTTGGTTAACGATATTCATTGCACTGTCTCTCCTCCTCTTACTGGGGGTCCCGAGCTTGGGAGTACAAAAAGATCTAACCTATAGGATTTACCAGTCCGGTGACTATCGAGAGATTGAAGTCAGGACAGCCCTAGTAAGTTATGTTTTTTCAGAAGAGAAAGGCACGCTACAAAGCGTGTTCTTGACCTTCTCCCCTTATGGGTCAAAATCAAGCGAGCTTGTCCCAGGGACAAAGACAGATCCTGATGATCTAGAGAGGCAATATGTGGTTAACACCACATTTCCATTTACCCTGCTAGTAGATGGCGCGGAGGTCGACTGCGTGCTTTCTACCCCAATACAAGCCTATGAAGATGAGGTCATTGTTGAATTCAAGGGTGAAGTGGGTGGCATTGGTTTCATAAAACGTTTTACCATCCGCAACGATCCTTACTACACGGTTGATATGGAGCTCGTGATCGATAACCAGGATAGGGAGTATTCCTCTTCCACATTGCTTATGATCCTCGCCGATCATATGCCTAGCGAGAATACTCCAGACTTAGTATATCTATTCGATGATGCCCCAGCAGAAGCCCTGTTTGCTCCAAACTCCTACGCCTCGTTTGATGGGCTCGGGTTGATGGACAAACAAACCGTCTTCTTCCTCCAGCCAGTTGATTTGACAGAAGTTGTGCCTTTCTCGGAGCGTACACCGGCCGGCAGACAGCGCTTCGGAGTGAGCCTACCTTTGACACAAGGAATAACCAACTATTCATTTTCTCTGTACGGCGGGCGTCGCCGGTTCCTACTCATGGAGAGCGCTGGGTTAGGAAAACTCGACTCGCCAGGAACCATGGCACGGATGATGGTGCCAGTAATTCAATTTCTCAATTTCCTATATCGTCATACAGGAAACTATGCCTGGGCAATCATTTTGTTCACGATCGTGACTAGGGTGATCCTGTTTCCGCTAATGCGCAAACAGTACCACTCAATGGCCAAAATGCAGAAACTACAACCAAAGCTTAAGAAGATCCAGGCACGATTCAAAGATGACCGCCAGCTACTACAGCGAAAGATGATGCAGTTATACAAACAAGAAGGGGTCAACCCAATGGGCGGATGTCTTCCAATGTTTGTACAGCTTCCAATCTTGATTCTTCTCTGGAAAGCAATCCTATACTCGGCTGAGCAGATTCATCTTTCTCCTGGGTTCCTATGGATACCCGATCTTAGCTTACGTGATCCCTACTTCATTCTTGTCGGGATCACTACATTGCTCATGATTCTGCAGCAGCGACTGATGGCGCCAATGACGGCTAGCAGTACCGGTGGAAGCCAGAAATACATGGGGTACATATTCCCCATATTCATGGCAGTTTTCCTATATAGCTTCCCCGCAGGGTTATGGCTCTACTATCTGCTGACTACGCTTTTCCAGGTTGGACAGCAGTACTTCGTCAACTGGGAAATGGCTAAAGCAGGGACGATAACATCCATGTCAGCAGCCTCAGCCGAGGGAATCCTGGATGATGGAGAAACGGATGATGGAGAAGATCAGAGCGCAGATTGAGGACTACCTGCAGGGCATTCTCTCTATCATGGAAGAGGAAGCAACGTTTGAAATCCAGGGGCAAGCCCCCGAAGACATCTATGTTAATATCACGGGAAACATGTTTTCCATCCCGGAAGAACGCCCTATCCTAGCCTCGCTTGAGCGTCTTCTCCAGGCCCATTTGGAGCGCGAAATAGAGACTGAATGCAAAGTTGTCATCGATACAAATGGGGCAATAAAGCGGAAGAAAGCCGCTCTAATTCGTTTTGCGCTCACAGCCGCCGAATCCGCTAGACAAGAGCACAAGAGAATCCGACTGAACCCAATGCCTGCTCGAGAACGGCGAACGATTCACGTTACCCTTGCTCGCTTCCCGGCGGTTAAGACATATAGCATAGGTAGAGGAGATCAGCGTCGAGTGGTCATCGAGCCCACCTAGATATGATGTATGATGACACCATCTCCGCCATCTCTACCCCTCTTGGTGAGGGAGGAATCGGAATCGTTCGCATGAGCGGTCCACAAGCAATTCCAATCGCTGAAGAAATGTTTTTTTCCGCACGCGGCATTTCTCTCCAGGAAGCTAAGAGCCACACCCTGCACTACGGCACTATCGTCTCTCAAGGAAGGGAAATCGACGAGGTCCTTGTCACGGTAATGCACTCCCCTCGCACATATACACGGGAGAACATCGTTGAGATCAACTGCCATGGCGGAATTGTTGCTCTGCGCGCAGTGCTTGACCTTACCCTAAGGAAAGGAGCACGATTAGCTGAGCGAGGAGAGTTTACCAAACGAGCGTTCCTAAATGGCCGTATATCACTCGACCAAGCCAAGTCGGTTCTGGACATCGTCAAGGCAAAGACAAAACTCGGCTTGGAAGCCGCAGTTGACCAATTGCACGGGCGCTTCTCAGAAGGAATCGCCTCTATTCGTGACACAATAGCTGAATTGCTCGCTGAGATCGATGCAGGAATCGACTTCCCGGACCAGGTTGAACAGATCGGGCAAATTCTTCCTCGCTTAGTCAAACTTATCGATTACACTAACAAGCTGCTTAGACAAGGGGAACAAGGAAAGATTGTAACAGATGGACTTACCATTACCCTGGCCGGCCGAACGAACGTTGGCAAGTCAACGTTGTTTAACGCTCTGCTGGCCGAAGAAAGAGCTATTGTTACACCAATTCCCGGAACGACACGAGACACAGTAGAAGAAGAGGTTACAATCAGCGGAGTGCTATTTCGCATCATAGACACTGCTGGATTATGCGAACCTACCGGCCAAATAGAAGAACAAGCAGTAAAATGGACTGAGCGTGCAATCAACCGTGCTGATCTCGTGCTACTCCTTCTAGACGGAAGTTTTCCTCTCACAAGTGAAGATCACGCTCTGCTAGAAAAAAACTGGGAAAAACCAGCACTGGTTGTAATCAATAAATCGGATCTTCCGTGCAAGATCCAGCAGACAATCCCCGGCACAGCAAAGAATGCCTACAAGATCTCTGCAAAGAACGGGGAGGGAATCAAGCAACTATCTCACGGGATAGTCAACCTGTTGCTCGGGGGACACCTCCCTAGTAAGCAAACGATCCTTCTGCTTGATGTATGGGAACAAGACCTCCTTCTTCGCGTCAACAATCTCCTAAATAACGCGGTAGGGGCACTGAAGAATGCTCAATCACCCGACATGGTCGCCGAACAGCTGCGTTCGGCACACAAGGCTGCCGGCGAGCTTCAGGGAATCGATCTAAGCAAAGATGTTCTTGATCACATTTTCGCTCGCTTTTGCATTGGGAAGTGACGATTATCACGCAGTCTAGTGACCAACAGCATTGCGAATAGAGACCTCTTTCCTTTTCTTATCAGACATAATCACCACTATGATATGTCATGATATATGGGCTTGTTTCCTCAGCCGTAGCCGGACTGGTGGGCATATCAAGTACGCGTTATCTGCATCGCACGGCGTGGTGTCTGCCAGTACTAGCGCTGCTATTTACAGTCGGGCCTCGAATAGAGATTCTCGGGCTAGGATTAGGGCTTTTTGTACTCTCTCTTGATCTACCCAATCGAGGAGTTACTCCTTTTCTTCAAGGACTCGTTGCAGCCCTTATAGCTGTTCTATTCGGTTTTCGCATCCACTTTTTCACCAATCCAGCGGGTGGGTACATATACCTTAACTGGATCTCCCTTCCCGTTACTGTCGTTTGGATTCTCATCATCATGCGCTCGCGCGAGGAGCTCTCTCGACTTCTTCCTCGTCCAGCGCTACAGCTCTCTTTTGATGCTATTCTGGTGGTCAATGCTATTCTGCTCACAGTGATATCGCCACAGACACGCCTGGAGCCAATCGCAATTCACCTCCCATTTGCCCTGTTGGGGATTCTGTTAGCAACGGCAGTTGCTGTCTATCAAGGCCACCGTGGACTGTTGATCAAACTTCATCGCACAGTAGCATTCTGTTTGGCGCTCTATGGAATCAGCGGGGTCATGAAAACACCGATTTCCCTCTCGTTACTAGCTCCACTTGCTATCATCACCCTTCCGATCATGACCACCTCTTATGGCCTTATCGCTCAGGGATCGGCCAGAGCCAGGGTAAAGCCTCTGCCTCCATGGCTTGTTGCCCGGGGGTACACTCAAGGTGAAGTCGCGTTCCTGTTATTGGTGCTGTCAAGCGCTCTCACCATAGGAGCTGTGCTTGGTGTTCATCTCTCTCCAGCGTATGGGTTTCTTGCTGCTGGAGTCATACCCTTCCTGTTTGCGGTACACCTTCTTCGTAAGCCTGTTTCCAGTGGGCTTGCCAAACGCTGGGTAACTAAGCAGGGATCTCGGCGTCTCGTTTTTGGAATAGGATTCAACAACCTAGCTTTAGACGAAGCTCTTTGCCGTCTAGAAAAGATGCTTCTCGTTCCTAGGCGGCCTCACGTTATCGTAACGCCGGACAGCGTGGCTTTGCTGCGAGCAAGAAAGAATCAGATCCTTCGCAAGGCATACCTGAGCGCGGATCTCATAGCTCCAGATGGAGTAGGGATCATTTGGGCAACCCGCTTGCTTGGCCTACCACTCAAAGAACGAGTCACAGGAATTGACCTGACAAAACGCCTGTTAGAGCTCGCAAACAGAAAAGGTTACCGTGTCTTCCTTCTTGGAGGGAGAGAAGGAGTAGCGGGGCGAGCAAGAGACAGGATCAAAGAGCGCTTCCCCAGCCTTGCTATTGTGGGCGCCCATCACGGCTACTTCGACGACGATGAAACGATAATAAGAACAATTGCACAAGCAACCCCAGATATTCTTCTAGTAGGAATGGGAGCTCCCAAGCAAGAGTTATGGATGGCCAGGCACAAAGATAGGCTTCATGTACCTCTGATGCTCGGGGTTGGAGGAGCGCTCGATGTGTTTGCCGGCAATTGCAGACGAGCGCCGATTCACTGGCAACGGATGGGTCTAGAATGGTTATACCGCCTGTTGCACCAACCATATCGAATCAAGAGCGCTATTACAATACCAATCTTCATTGCCAGGGTCCTTGTAGCCCGTCTCGTCCTAGATCTATTTGCCTTCATCTCCATTAGCGAAGAGAATGGTTAGTTTTCCACCAAGTCAATAACTTCTAGTTGCACTTCTTTATGCCAGCGATCGAATCCCGTCCTAAAAACAACGGCAACGTCACATGCGTTGTCGAAGGCATTGACATACCTTGACATCCGGAAAGCAATAAATGGAACCCGTGATCCATCACACGCAACCTTTCCCCTTAGGTGTTGCTTTCGTGCGCCCACCAGAGCGAGACCGTCGAATGAACATCCCCGTAAGAGAAAGATGGGCAACGGATTACCTTGGCCGTAAGGAGCTAACGAGCGCAGGTTAGTATGGAGCTGTATATCGATCCCATCAGGGACAACCTCCACATCAATGCTGTTAGCCGCGGGCAAAGGAGCCAGATTCTTTTCTGCGGCATAAAGCAAAAGTCGCTTGCGCAATACGGGAAGCAGATCATTCGAAACCGAAAACCCCGCTGCCATCTTGTGCCCACCATGACGGATAAGCAGATCGGAATGTGCCTCAAGGCATTCCGCCATATCAAATCCTTCTATACTCCGGCAAGATGCGCGACTTATTCGATCTCCACGAGATACAACAACTACCGGAACATGATAACGATCGACTAGCCTAGAAGCCGCAAGCCCTAGTATCCCTTCATTCCAATACGTTCCAGCAAGAATGACGATGCCATCCCTTGTCGGGTCTGTTCCTTCTTCTACTATCTTCTCCTCAGCCTGACCTAACAAATAATCTTGCGCGATCTCACGATCGCGATTGTAGTCTAGTAGGATCTCGACTAGATATCTCGCGCTCTTCTGCTTTTCGGTGCAAAGAAGAAGAAAAGCCACCTTAGGATCACCAGCGCGATTCGCCGCGTTTAGCTTGGGAACAATGATGTAAGCAATGTCTCTGGCTGTCACTCTCCTTGCGTTAACCGACATTCTATCCATCAATACGCGTAGGCCCAGTGAAGATCCCGTACCGCTGGCTAACAGTGAAAACGCCTCCTGTACTATCGCCCGGTTCTCCATTTCTGAGCCCCTGGCAAGGGGAACAAGGTCGGCAATCGTTCCCAGAGCAACCAAATCCAGAAAAGAATAGGGAATTTCTCGCCCTAGTTGTTTATACAGCCCGCAGATCAACTTGTAGGCCACACCCACTCCGGCCAAATCACAGTTAGGGTATGTTTCACCCGCCTGATGCGGATCAAGGATGGCCACAGCCGGAGGCAGTTGCCCCCCGCTGGGCAGATGGTGATCCGTGATTATTGTGTCAATCCCCGCATCACGTAGCTCGGAAATCTCTTCCCCGTTGGAGATCCCACAATCAACAGTGATAACAAGTGAAAACAACCCGCCTATCGCCCGATGCACAAAACCGACTGACAAGCCGTGCCCTTGCTTACGAGTACCGACCTCAACCTTTATTGTTTCTTTGGGGAACAGAGGTAACAGGCCCTTGTAAACGACGGCTGCTCCACTCAAGCCGTCTACGTCAAAATCTCCGTGGATGAATACCTTTTCCTTCTTCTCAATTGCCTGTATCAATCGGGAGACGGCCTTTTCCACTCCCAGCATCAGAGAAGAGCAATGAAGATCCCGAGAACAAGGATTCATCAGTGTCTCCCATTTCTGCCCGCCACGTTGCGCGAGCAAGACAGCAAACGGCCGTTTACAGGGAATTGCTTTCTGAATCTCGTGAATCAGGCTATCACTTGGACAAGCAGAGAGCTTCCATTCCTTCCCCGGATGGATAAGAGACTTCATTAACCCTTCTTCGCCCCACCTGCCCTGAGCGTCCACGCGTAGAGAATTGGGTTAGCTATGTACATAGAAGAATACGTGCCTACAACCACCCCAATAAAAAGAGCCACAGAGAATCCGCGCAAAACCGTTCCTCCAAACAGGAATAGGATCAAGACGGGAATAAAAGTCGTAAACGAAGTGTTTAGGGTCCGAGTCAATGATTGATTGACGCTGAGGTTGATTGTATCAAAGATCGACCTTTTCTTGTTTATCTTAATATTCTCACGAATGCGGTCAAAGATAACTATTGTATCATTAAGTGAATACCCAACTATAGTCAAGAAAGCAGCAATTGTAGCTAGGTTCACTTGAATCCTGAAAAGAGCAAAGATACCCATTGCGATTATCACGTCATGCATAACTGCCACCACAGCGCCAATAGCGTACCGCAAGCGAAATCGCCACGAGACGTAGACCAGTATCACCACCAGAGCAAGCAACACAGCTTGCCAACCCTTTTGAGCTAGCTCCCGGCTAACCTGCTTACCAATTGAGCGGCGGTTGATATCCTCCACTGCAAATTGAGCTATTATCGTCTTTTCGATCTGATCAATTGTCGACTGATTGGCTTCCACGTCCAACTGCGTTGTGATAACCTTGGTGTTCTTGCCAGAAACATCCTGGATAGCGCTCTTTCCTAAATCCGTACTCTCAAGGGAAAGCCCGGCCAATACGCTACGCAAATCAGCTATTTCTACTGGCCCTGCAAACTTAACTGTGAATTCGGTGCCACCCGTAAACTCAATCCCTGGGTTTAGACCTCGCACTTGAGGGATCAGGAGAACAATGCTCGCCACTACGAGAATGATGGAGACGGGAACCAAGTACTTTGCTTTGCCAAGAAAATCGTACTGTCGCACGCAAACCTCCCTTAAACTGCTCCCACCTTCCTCGTCCACCGAGACTTAATTCGACTGGCCTTATTCTTGTGAATCGTGTGATGTTTAGCCGCTTTATCTGTTACCTTAGCAAGCTCGGGCAAGAGCGCGCGTGCCGAATCTCCATCGCCAGCAGCCAGGTGGGTCTTTATCTGTCTAGTGACACGCTTTAGCGCTGCTTTTTTTGCTCGATTGAGTCCTCGACGTTTTCCACTCTGCCGCAAACGCTTCTTTGCTGAACGAATATTAGGTATTTTGATCACCTCTCCTGGATTACTAATTGTCCAATTATTCAGTACTGCAGAAGCTTATCTCATGGTCACGGCAAAATCAAGCTCCGCGGCCTTACACTTGAAGCTCCTCTGCGATTCAGCCAAGAGAGGTCCTTCCTCATCTGACCTGCCTGCTACAGTCCGGTGTCAGCGGTTAAGAGTCGGCGCCAGAAGCAGGACTAGGGGGTGATGTTTTTCTCAATAATTTGGAGTCTGTAACTTGATTCACCGTTCCTCGGAGTTCTTACCTTGATCAATAGCCCGCATCCTTAGTCCTGTGCTTGGTTCTTCTGGCCTTGCTTCTACAACCCGTCATTTACCGCTTCCTACTCATCGCTCCTTGCACTATTGTTAGACCTCCATCACCTTTTTGTATATGGCATTTGTTCTTATCCCCTGGCAGTCACTACTTCATTACTACATAGCCAAATAAGTTACGGTTGACTTCATGTCGCTCCATAAGCTACGCTGGGCTCGGTCTTACGTATCAACGCATTTTTCAATGAGGGGGGAACAATATTGGACAAAATCATTAAGCGCAATGGCCGCGTAATGCCCTTTGATGAGGGAAGAATCACAACTGCTATCTGGAAAGCAATGCACGCTGTAGGAAACCTTGACAGAGCAGCGGCTGAGCAATTGTCGGGTCGGGTTGTGGAGTACCTTTACAAGACATTCACAGACAAGCCACCCAAGGTAGAAGAAATCCAGGATGCAGTAGAAAGAGTACTCATCGAAACAGGATACATCAAAGCAGCCAAGGCTTACATTCTATATCGCAAACAACACGCCGACATGCGCGAAATGCGCGGCCTCCTTACTGAAATCCCCCTCGTGGAAGACTACCTACAGGACCGCAACTGGCGGGTGCGTGAGAACAGCAACATGACCTACTCGCTACAAGGGTTAAACACCCATATTACGGATAGAGTAATCTCGCGCTATTGGCTGAATAAGGTCTACCCCAAGGAGATTCGCGAGCTTCATATTGAGGGAGACTTCCACATCCACGACCTGGGAACCCTTGGCGCCTACTGTGTGGGCTGGGACTTGCATGATTTGCTCATGCGTGGCTTCCGCGGTGTACGGGGAAAAATAGAGGCCAAACCAGCAAGACACTTCCGCGTTGCGCTACTCCAGGTGGTAAACTTCTTGTACACCCTGCAGGGCGAAGCGGCCGGAGCACAAGCCTTCTCAAACCTCGACACTTATCTTGCTCCTTTCATCCGACACGACAATCTCTCCTACAGCGAGGTAAAACAGAACCTGCAAGAGTTTGTGTACAACATGAACGTCCCGACAAGGGTTGGCTTTCAGACCCCGTTTACCAACGTAACCTTTGACTTAGAGGTCCCACGCTACATGAGAGGAGAGCCAACAGTTATTGACGGAAAGCTGCAAGACTCTGTCTATGGTGACTATCAACACGAAATGGACATGTTCAATCGTGCCTTTGCTGAGGTGATGGTTAAGGGAGACATGCACGATCGGCCGTTCACCTTTCCTATTCCCACCTACAACATAACAGAGGATTTCGAGTGGGAAAATGACAATTTCGCTCCGCTGTGGGAGATGACAGCAAGATATGGGATACCATACTTTTCTAATTTCATAGGAAGCGACATGAAGCCAGAAGATGCCCGCAGTATGTGTTGCCGCCTTCGTATCGACAATCGTGAGCTCAGGAAGCGCGGCGGCGGACTGTTCGGGGCAAACCCACTCACTGGATCGATCGGGGTGGTAACGATCAACATGCCACGCCTGGGTTACCTATCTAAGAACGAGTCTGATTTCTTCAATCGTTTGGATGATCTGATGGATCGCGCCAGAGAATCACTGTTGATTAAGCGCAAGACTTTGGAGAACCTTACAGAAAGAGGGCTTTACCCCTATTCAAAGTTCTATCTGCAAGAGATCAAGCAAAGCACAGGAGGTTACTGGAGAAATCACTTCTCCACAATTGGCCTAATTGGAATGAATGATGCCCTACTCAACTTGTACGGCCTTTCGATCGCTGATCCTGTCGGACAAGCCTTCGCCCTAAGAACGCTCGACTTCATGCGAGAAAAGCTGGGGACTTTTCAGGAGGAAACCAGCGAAATCTTTAACCTAGAGGCAACTCCAGCCGAAGGAACGAGCTACAGCTTAGCAAGGAAAGACCTCGATCGCTATCCGAGTATTCGTATGTACACCCTGGAGCGTTATGGGGGCAAGGAGCCATACTACACCAACTCCACTCATTTACCTGTCGGGTTGACCGACGATCTATTCCAAGCACTACAGCTGCAGGATCCATTACAGACTCGCTACACCGGCGGAACGGTCTTTCATGGATTCCTTGGCGAGCATTTGCCAAGCCCCGAGGCAACCAAGCAACTAGTACGAAAGATAGCCGAGGGCTTCCATCTCCCTTACTATACCCTTACGCCGACTTTCTCTATTTGTGCGGGGCATGGATACCTTGCAGGAGAGCAGGAAAGTTGTCCGCTATGTGGCGCGCACACCGAGGTTTACTCCCGCATAGTTGGATACCTGAGACCGGTAGAGCAGTGGAATGACGGGAAACGCGCCGAGTTTGCTGACCGCAAAGTATACTCAACCGCTCAACCTGCAAAGATATTCGCGGGTCCGGGGTAATGAGAATCTACGTGGAAAGCACCCCGCACAGGGCTCGGTATTGAGAGAGAGAAATAATGCTCAGGGTTCGAGCTGGGGCTTATGTGCCTAGAATGTGCGGCCAAGCCTTAATATACTAGGCGGGGATCTCATGTGAAATTTGCTCACCTACTTCCAATGACTCTAATTGATTACCCAGACCATATTGCGGCACTGGCCTACGCGGCAGCCTGCAATTTTCGTTGTCCCTTCTGCCATAACTCAGAATTGGTGTTGCCAGAGGAAACGAGAAGGCTCAACCTCATCGCGGAAAACGAAATCCTTGCCACCCTGCATAAGCGACAGAAGTTCATCGATGCCCTGGTCATCACCGGCGGAGAACCAACCCTGCAGCCTGGCTTAGGCCAATTCATTACCCGCGCAAAGCACCTCGGTCTTCTGGTCAAGCTTGACACCAATGGATCACAGCCTGAGATTCTTGAAGCACTATTTCGAGCCCATCTCCTTGACTACGTCGCAATGGACATCAAGGGCCCACCAGCGCGATATGACGAGCTAACGGGAGTCCACGTTGATATCAGTGCAATCCAAAACTCGATCCGTCTCATAATACATGATGCCCCTGATTACGAGTTTCGCACAACCGTTGCCCCAACAATCACTGTTGGTGACATAAAGGAGACAGTTCCTATGATTTCCGGAGCAAAACGTTACTATCTGCAACGGTTCGTGATACCACAGAACAAAGCCTTGGTTGATCCCACCTGGAAGAATAGGCAAGCTTTTTCGGAGGAAGAGTTGGGTGCGATTTGGGACCAGATAAAGAGTGCTTTCCCTGCGGGAGGGGTACGCTAATGACAGGAACGGTAAACGGTGAGTGGTAAGTGGTGGGTGGTGAGTAGTGAGTGGTGGGCAACGTACAACCACTATTATGCTGGATTCCGGCTTCCGCCGGAATGACGATGCACTCCGTCATGCCGGACTTGATAAGCCTGCCCCGTACTTGATACGGGGGTATCCAGATGTTGAGGAACAGTGATAGGTGAAAGAACTGTCGGGAGCCGAGAAAAGGCGGGTTGAATAGTTGAATGGGAAACGCCCAAAAACGGTGATGGGTGAAAAGAGAGTCAGGAGTCAAGAAACGGTGATGAGCCGAAAAACAGTAGCGAGTAACGTAGGGCTACTACTACGCTGGATTCCGGCGCCTGCTCTGGACCCCGATCCGGGGTCCGCCGGAATGACGATGCACTCCGTCATGCCGGACTTGATAAGCCTGCCCCGTACTTGATACGGGGGTATCCAGATGTTGAGGAACAGTGATAGGTGA